>VGIC01000015.1 GCA_016867975.1 Betaproteobacteria bacterium
TTCCGAAGCCAAAGGTCGTGGGTTCGACTCCCGCCGAGCGCGCCATATTTATCAATACAAGCCAAGATAGTGCTCACTTACTTGGATCTGTTTGTGCCCATAAATTTTCGGTATCTCTTTTCTAAATATGAAAATGTCCTTTAGTTTTTGTGCCCATTTTCTAGCGGTGCATCATATTAAAAAAACTTTAGAGCATGACCCCTTTGCGGGACTTAGCGGTTATTGAATAAGCGCAGTCAAGCAATAGAGTCCTGAGACAATTGCACTGCGTCATGACCTTATTAGTGGCGGTAAAGATATTCCGCATACGCTGAACCCCTTCCGGCTGAGGCTATTTGCCAAGGTGGGCTATTGGTAACTGAGGGGCGAAAGAAAGTCTTGAAATTGACGATTGCAATGCAACAGCGACCGTAATTTGAAAGGGGGTGGGGTAAATAAACCCTTCGATCTACCCATTGTATTTACCCCAATTCTTACGTTTTGAGAATTTCTAATGGAAAATCTTAGATCATCGCATCTTGTTGTATCAGTAGGAGAAATTTCATCTGATTATTGCGTCATAAGCATGGGGTTAGGGTGACTGTGATAAAATCCGCCCCCATGAATACTGAAACTACACAATCACAGCAAGGCGCGCTCGCCAAATCCTTTGATCCGAAAACCATCGAAAGTAAATGGTATGCGTTCTGGGAGGGTAAAGGCTACTATGCGGCAGGTCTGAATCCCGCTGTCCAAGACAACTTCTGCATATTGCTACCACCTCCCAATGTGACTGGCACGCTACATATGGGGCATGGTTTTAACCAGACCTTGATGGATGCACTCACGCGCTATCACCGCATGAAGGGTGACAACACGCTCTGGCAGCCAGGGACTGACCATGCGGGTATCGCCACACAGATTGTGGTTGAGCGCCAATTGGATGTGCAAGGGATATCACGTCATGACCTAGGGCGCGAGAAATTCTTGGAAAAGGTCTGGGAGTGGAAGGAGTATTCAGGCGGCACCATCACCAAACAGATGCGTCGTCTTGGCACATCGCCAGACTGGAGCCGCGAGCGGTTCACTATGGATGCTGGGCTGAATCAGATTGTGACCAAGACCTTTGTGCGTTTATATAACGAAGGGTTGATCTATCGCGGCAAGCGTTTGGTGAACTGGGATGTGAAGCTCGGTACAGCCGTGTCAGACCTCGAGGTGGTGCAGGAAGAGGAAGATGGCTCCATGTGGCACATCACCTATCCATTGGCCAATGGCGATGGTCACCTGACCGTCGCAACGACCCGCCCGGAAACGATGCTGGGCGATGTGGCTGTGATGGTGCATCCGGAAGATGTGCGCTATCAGCATCTGATTGGTAAAAATGTGAAGTTGCCATTGTGTGACCGTGAAATTCCTATCATTGCCGATGATTACGTGGATTTAGAGTTCGGCACCGGCGTGGTGAAAGTGACGCCGGCGCATGATTTTAACGATTATGCGGTCGGTCAGTGCCATCAATTGCCGATGATCGGCATTTTGAATCTACAGGGATTCGTGAATGAGAGTGCGCCTGCCCAATATCAGGGTTTGGAGCGTTTTGCTGCACGCAAGCAGATAGTGACCGATCTAGAGGCGCAAGGCTACTTGGTTAAAACAGAAAAACATAAACTCAAGGTACCACGCGGAGATCGAACTGGCGTGGTGATCGAGCCGATGCTAACAGATCAATGGTTCGTGGCTATGAGCAAACCAGCCGCAGATGGTAAATCCATCACGCAAAAGGCGTTGGATGTGGTTTCAAGCGGCGAGATCAAGTTCTATCCGGAAAACTGGATCAATACTTATTACCAGTGGCTGAATAATATCCAGGACTGGTGTATTTCACGCCAGTTATGGTGGGGACACCAGATCCCAGCCTGGTACGCTGATGACGGCCAGGTGTTCGTGGCGCATGATGAAGCTGAAGCCAAAGTGTTGGCGATAGAGGCAGGTTATGCAGGCACTTTAACGCGTGACAATGATGTGTTGGATACTTGGTATTCATCAGCACTTTGGCCGTTTTCGACCTTGGATTGGACGGGGGATGAGGCACTGGATGCGAACAATCAGGCCTTGCAACAGTACCTGCCGTCCAGTGTTTTGGTGACTGGGTTTGACATCATCTTCTTCTGGGTGGCTCGTATGGTGATGATGACCACGCATATTACGGGCAAGATCCCGTTCAAACATGTGTACGTACATGGTTTGATCCGAGATGCTGAGGGCCAGAAAATGAGCAAGTCTAAGGGGAATGTGTTAGACCCGATTGATTTGATCGATGGAATCGGTCTTGAGGAGTTGATCAAAAAACGCACCACGGGGTTGATGAATCCCAAACAGGCAGAACAGATTGAAAAGCGCACGCGCAAAGAGTTTCCGGAAGGCATCAACGCTTATGGGACGGATGCCTTGCGATTCACTTTCGCCGCATTGGCTTCACCGGGGCGTGACATCAAATTTGATTTGCAGCGCTGTGACGGATATCGCAATTTCTGCAACAAATTATGGAATGCGACCCGTTTCGTTTTGATGAACACTGAAGGCCAGGATAATGGCTTTGACGCGGCAAGCTGTCATGCGGGAGGACGCAAGTTTTCCCAGGCAGACCGCTGGATTGTGAGTACCTTGCAACGTACCGAAGCCGAAGTTGAGCGTGCATTTGAAGATTACCGTTTTGACTTGGCAGCGAAAGCGATTTACGAATTTGTGTGGGATGAATACTGTGACTGGTATTTAGAGCTCGCCAAAGTACAGATTCAAAACGGTGACAAGGCCGAGAAGCGTGCAACACGCCGCACTTTACTGCGCGTGCTGGAAACCATTTTGCGTTTGGCGCATCCAATTATGCCTTTTATCACAGAAGAAATCTGGCAAACAATCGCCCCGATGACAGAGGCGCATGGTGCAAGCATCATGCTACAATCTTATCCAAAGGCACAGGCAGAAAAGCTGGATGAGGCTTCTGAAGCATGGGTGACGTTGTTGAAACAATCAGTCGACGCTTGCCGCAGTCTGCGTGGTGAAATGGGCATTTCGCCGGCTACTAGAGTGCCGTTGATCGCGGCGGGTAACGCGGAAAAATTGGCGCAGTATGCACCTTACCTCAAGGCGCTCGCTAAATTGGAAGAGGTCGCAGTGGTGGCCGAGTTACCCGAAGCTGATGCGCCTGTGATGCTGGTAGAGGATTTCAAGTTGATGTTAAAGGTTGAAATCGATGTCGCCGCTGAAAAAGAGCGTTTGGGTAAAGAAATTGCGCGTCTGGAGAACGAGATCAACAAGGCTAATGCTAAACTCAGGAACGAGAGTTTCGTTGCGCGCGCACCAGCTACTGTAGTTGAGCAAGAAAAAGGCCGTGTGGTCGAATTTAGTGCCAATTTGGATAGACTGAAAACGCAGTTGGCTAAGCTCAAATAACCGCAGGTTGAATCTGGTGATTAGAAAGGGGCGATGAGCCCCTCGCATTGCCTCGCTGGTGCATTGCAAAGCGTATTGATTGAGTAAATGAAGACGGGTGGCTTATGAATAGCAAACGCTTTGCTCTGCCTCCCTGCTTACATAGAATCTGAATGATGTTTAGCCGTATCTCCAAGCAAGCGCTCACAATGGTATTTGCCGTGCTCTTATCAACACAGGCCTGTGGCGGTGATATTGATGTATTAGCTACCCATCTTAGTGCATTGGAAAACACCAGCGACCTAGAATACATCAGGATCGATTCCGGCTCAAAATCGCTACAACTAGGCTACATCAACCACAGAGTCACACAACTCAGAGCTAGGCTCATTCAACTAGGCTACGAGATTGCAAGCGAAGGAGTATATGACAAGGCGCTTGAGAGCGCTGTCAAGGACTATCAAAAATCCATCAACCTGACAGCAGATGGCAAAGTAGGCAAACTCACTTTGTTTAACTTGAATTTGACGCGTGCGGAGAAAATCCACATCATCAAAAACCAGTTGCTGTCGATGAATGAAGTGTTCAGCACCTTAGGGTCGAACAAGTTTATCCTGATTAACATTCCTGCTTATCAGCTCTATGCATACGAGAACGGCACCCCCTCTTTTAGCAGCAAAGTGATTCTTGGACACAAGGAACGTCAGACTCCACTAATGGAAACTTCGCTGACCGGCATTCTCTATAATCCGACTTGGACACTTCCGTCTACGATTATTGAAAAAGACATCTTTAAAAATGGTAAGCTGGACCTTAAATACATCGATGATCATAAGCTGGTGCTGATGGATCACCAGAATAACCTGGTCGGGCCGGATGGCAACGTTTCTTTGAATGACTTTTTATCTCACCGCATTAAGCTGGTGCAGCCTGCCAGCAACAATAACGCGTTAGGCGTCATTAAGTTCCAACTAAAGGACACCCCCGACATTTACATGCATGATACCAACCAGCACATCCTTTTCGAGCGGGACGCAAGGGCGCTTTCATCAGGATGCATTCGTGTCCAGAAGTATCTGGATCTGGCCTCTTGGGCTTTGGGCAAATCGGATAAACACATCATCAAGATGATTGAGGCAGCAAAGACCGTGCCTGTTCGGGTGCAAGCCATCCCTGTTAAAACAGTGTACTGGATGGCAGAAGTTGTGAACGGTGAAAGTGTGCTGTATCATCAAGATGTATACAAGATGAATAGCCTGACTTCTGGTGCCACCTCAGTCAGAAAAACATACAGCCCGTAAGCAAGCACTTACATTTTATTGATGCTATGCACATTCCACATAACACTTCCATGCTTGGCAAGCTCGTTTGTGTGCTTTCGCTGTTATTGATTAACTGGCATGCTGGTGCAGGGGAATCAATTGGCTCGCCTGCAAACGGCTGCCTGACCAACGCCACAGAATTGCCTTTGGATGCATCAGGCTATCAGGTTCTGCGCCCTGAAAGAAACCGGTACTACGGCCACAATACGCTGATTCACTTAATTCAGAAGTTGGGCGAAACCGCGCATCAGGCGCACTGGGGGCAGTTGTTGATCGGCGACCTGTCCGTTGCAACAGGCGGTCCGCTGTTAGATGGCCACCGTAGCCACCAGAACGGGTTGGATGCCGATATTCTCTTTGCGATGCCAGCAGAGCCATTACCAGCATTTGCACTTGCTACTCCGGAAATGCCAGAGATGGTGATGCCAGACGGCAAACACATTGATCATGAAATGTGGCGTGCAGGTCAGGAGCAGCTATTAAAATTAATCGCAGAGGATCCGCAAGTGGATAGAGTGTTTGTTCACGCTGCCATTAAAAAGCACTTGTGTCAGAAAACCTCTAGTGATACCTGGTTAAGGAAAATTAGACCATGGTGGGGTCATACCGAACATCTGCACGTACGCATGCTCTGCCCGAAAGATAGTCCTGACTGCGTCGACACCAACCCTATTCCTAATGGCGATGGCTGTGACGTTGGCTTAGACTGGTGGTTCCAGCAACCCCCGTCTGAGACTGAAGAACTCCATGACCCCGTACCGCCAGTGCGCTGCCGTATGGAAAAGAGCTAGTCGATTAAACGCCTTGCACCGCTCAAGCGGCGCTCATAAGTATTGGCTTCGATCTCATCTATCCCGATAGTGCGGCCTGACTCCGGCGCATGGATGAATTTCTTATCCCCCAGATAAATTCCTACATGAGCAAATAAGCCGCGTTTACTTTTGAAGAAAACCAAGTCACCGGGCAACAGATCTTTTAGGTCGATCTTGCGTCCCACTTGAGACATGGCCATAGCAGTCCTCGGCAGGGTCATATTAATACTATTCCCCACGACAAAGCGCACAAAGCCGCTGCAATCAAATCCACTTGAGGGGGAGTTGCCACCCCATTTATATTTAATTCCCATTAACGTGAGGGCATGGGCGACAATATTAGATGATTTCTGCAAAGACTGATTGAGGATATTGAGATCTGCTGACTCTGACGTCTCTTCAGTCAATGCCTCTACTTCTTGGGCATGGCCTGTATCTAGCTCATCTGCTATTGCAGAAAAGCTACAACCCCCTCCCACCATCAGTATCAAAACAGCAAGCAATTTTCTCATCTTGCGTTGGAATCTCAAATAATCGAGGCATAATTATATGATTTTATTATATTTTTACAAGAGGCGCGCTCGAAATTGAAGTGTAAAATTTTCGAAGGAAAGTATTGCATGGGAGGCTACAAACAATTTGAGCATAGAGGACGAAGTATCATCCAGGCGCTGGCTGGATAGCGATTGGTTATCAGTATTGACGATTTTGCGTGAGCTGCGTCGGAGTTGCTCACGCCAGACGCATTCTATTTTTGGCAACATAATTCTGCAATTTTTGCACTGCAACCTTGAAAACGCCCATATTTTCCTAAAACAGTTCTCAACTATATAAAAATACTAGCTATTTTAAAAATAGCTGGTAAAATTCGCGTCACTCAGTATGGCTTGAAGTAGAGCTGTTACTGAAAAAAGTTTTTTTAACTAGTTAAACTTAAGGAAATAAAATGACACGTTCTGTATTGTTAGCTGCATTGTTGGCTCTTGCTGTTACTGCTTGTGGTGAGAAAGCTGCTGAAGCTCCTGCTGAAGCTGCTCCTGCTGTAGAAGCGCCTGCTGCTGAAGCTGCTCCTGCTGCTGAAGCTGCTCCTGCTGCTGAAGCTGCTCCTGCTGCTGAAGCTGCTGCTAAGTAATTCATTTAGTTAGCAAAAAGTACAAAGCCGACTTTCAAGTCGGCTTTTTTGTTGGCATCAATCTGCTACATTGATTTATGCTTGTTTGGTATGAATATCTGATTTGGATCAATGTCAGTCGTGCATCCCTTAGCGGATGACGCGCCAATCCAGCCCCAAGGATTGATCGGCCACCCCTATCCACGCGTGTTCGCACCCCAAAATGTCCGCTAGGGCTGTTTTCGCCAATAACGGAGTATTGTTCTTTGCGCTGAGATGTGCCGCCACGATATGCTGTAACTGGCTGTTGTCTAACTTAGACAGCAATTTCGCGGAGTCTGAATTCTCTAAATGCCCAAGATCGCCGCCAACGCGCTGTTTTAACATTCTGCTGTAGGGACCATTCTTCAGCATTTCAGCATCATGATTACACTCGAGCATCAGGGCATGACAGCCGCTCAAGCGCTCTTCTATATGAGGTGTGCTTTTTCCAACGTCAGTCAGTACGCCCAATCTAAAGTTTCCGTCAGAAAAACAGCATTGGATTGGTTCGCGGGCATCATGGGGGACAGGGTAGGGCTGCAGTTGAATGTCGCTGATTTCCACGGTTGAATGACTATCGATCACATTCAGTTGCAGGCTGTGCTGGCTTGGAATATAGCGCTCCGCCATTTTTAGAGTGCCATAGGTCAGCCAAATCGGAATATCGAATTTTGCGGCAAATTTGAAAGCACCGCCTGCATGGTCGTCATGCTCGTGCGTAATCACTATTCCTGTTAATTCTTCTGGGGTAAGCGACAATCGCTTTAATCTGGAAGTCACTTCTTTGATACTGAATCCGCAATCCAGCATCAGGCGTGTTTGTTTGACTTCCACTACCAGGGAGTTGCCGGCGCTACCGCTGCCTAGAGAAGCGAATCTCATCGCTGAACCTGTTACCTGCTAGAGGGCGGCATTTATTTCAACTGCTCATACATCAGCGCGATGATACGGTTTGCTGTTGTAGTTTTAACGCGAGTACCCTCGGTATCTACCACGGTAACTACGGATTTTCCCTGTTCGCCATCCTCAACTTTCACGCGATACTGCTTATCCGGATTGGTTTTTTGCTTGTCGTCCGTTCCCCAAAACTTTAGGCTATCAACCAAACTTTTTTCTTCTTTCTTGACTGCAGTTTCTGGTTCTTTCTTTTCATCATCTCCCCAGAATTTTAGCGTCTCAATCAGACCTTTCTTTTTCTTTGGGCTGTCATCAATGTCTACATCGGCATACCTCACGAAGAATACACCTGCTGATCGATTTTTGTCTTCGATGACAAAACCAATTCTATCCAGTGCCAGACCTACACGTCGCCATGCGCGGTCGAATGGGTCATCTAGAATAAGCCTGACGCCACCATCAGACTCCTTGATGACTTCTGCGCGTTTGACTGTAACAGCTTCCGCTAGTATGGATTTAGACTTTTTCTCTTCTACGCCAAGTCTTACCATGAGTCTACGCAACAATTCAGCATCTAACTCATGATTGATAGGCTCGGATTTTTCCTCAGTTTTAGCACTAGTGCGATAGCCCGTTTCGATTTCGCCCATGTTGGTTCTGACTCTATTTTTTCCATCGTCAGGCGCGCCATTGACGGCGCGGTGCGACATATAGATCTCAGTGGTATTTTCTTGGGAACCACGTTCCAATCTGGTTCTGAACTTCTTCTTATCCGCAGCTATTCCAGATAACTTATCCAGCCATTTGTCGAACTTTTCAGTGGCACTCAAGTTTTCTTCTTTTTTAAGCGCATCATTATCGATCCACTCGGTTTCCATAAAGCCTAACTGCGGATTTTCCACACGTACGGCAAATCCCATTTCGTTCCAAAAATCGCGAATGACTGGCCAAACTCTTTCTGCAGGGGCATTCACTACTAACCAGCGTTGGTTGCCTAGTTTCTCCATGCGAACACCATCAGGTGTCGTTAAAATCTTCTCTACGCCGGCTTCTTGACCTTCTTGTGCCTGGCTGTAGGTTGAGAAGCTGGTGCTACCAGGGATAGAGTAAGCGTCGCTGACTGGGCTCGCAGTTAAATCTGGCGGCACCTCGAGTGGGCGCGATCTTCCTGCACCTTTGTAATCAGATTTGTTATCGATAAAAGGAATGCTGTCGCAAGCAGTTAAACATGTCAGCAGAAGCAGTGACAGTGCTGTAAGTTTTGCGCCTTTTAAGTCTACGCGGTTTAACATAATACTGACTTGTTTCATTCAAACCTCTTTTTTTAATTCACTCAATGCACTGCGGAACTACTTAACGAATGCTGACTTTCAGATGACGCCAGCCTGTTTGCAGGCGCCACGCAAGTCATCATGAAATTGTGGCGATAAGCTTACCAAAGGCAGACGTATTCCCGATTTAATCTTGCCCATCTCGGCAAGCGTCCATTTCACGGGAATGGGATTGGCTTCCACAAATAATTTGCGATGGAGTGCAAACAGCTTGGCGTTGATCTGGCGCGCACTGATCACATCTCCTGACATGGCAGCTACGCACATTTCATGCATCAGTTTAGGTGCAATGTTCGCCGTTACAGAGATGACGCCATGCCCGCCTAGTAACATGAGCGCCAATCCAGTGGCATCATCTCCGCTGTAAATCGCAAAGTCTTTAGGCGCGCGTAACAGCAGATCTGTGCCACGCTCAATACTGCCCGTTGCATCCTTGATGCCCACGATGTTAGGGTGCTGAGCCAAGCGTAGCGTCGTATCATTGCTGAGATCACACCCGGTTCTGCCGGGTACGTTGTAAAGAATTTGAGGGATGTCGACTGCATCAGCGACTGCTTTGAAGTGTTGGTACAGTCCTTCTTGTGACGGCTTGTTGTAATAGGGCGCAACGAGCAGGCAGGCATCTGCGCCGAGTTCTTTGGCTTTTTTGGTCAGAAGAATGGCCTCTTTTGTCGAGTTTGCTCCTGTACCTGCAATCACGGGAACACGCTTGTTGGCTTGCTTGACTGCGATTTCAATCAGCAGACAGTGCTCCTCGAAGTCCACAGTCGGAGATTCTCCAGTTGTGCCGACGATGACAATGCCATCCGTACCTTGATCTATATGAAAATCGATCAGTGTATTTAAAGAGGAAATATCCAATTGCCCGTCATCAAGCATTGGGGTGACAATCGCGACTAAACTACCCTGCAACATAGTAAACCTAAACAGTTTTCAATGTTACATTCTAACCTAAAGTAATCACAATTTGCGCAATAAATGGCGAAGCATTCATTGTATAATGCGCTACTTGGTTAGTATGACTTTTGACTCGACCCAATAGGGTTGGAGATGTTATTTTCGCATCTATTCTCACTCCGTGATGCATATGAACTTTCACCACTACATTATGATCTTGATTGGCACGGTGCTCGTGAACAATATCGTTCTGGTCAAGATATTAGGCTTGTGTCCGTTTATGGGGGTATCCAAGAAGTTGGAGACGTCTATCGGCATGGCCGGTGCGACTGCATTTGTGCTAAGCATCGGCTCGATGACAAGTTGGGGGATTAATCACTACTTGCTTGAGCCGAATGGTTTAGCGTATTTACGCACACTATCGTTTATTGTGATCATCGCTGGCGTCGTGCAATTTACTGAAATGGTGATGGAAAAGAACTTCCCACCGCTTTATCAGGCCTTGGGTATTTTTCTGCCATTGATTACAACCAATTGTGCCGTATTGGGTATCCCATTATTGAATGCGCAAGCAAGTCATGGCTTTTTAGAGTCGTTGATTTTTGGTATGGGTGGGGCTTTGGGTTTCTCGCTGGTACTTATTCTCTTTGCTTCCATGAGGGAGCGGTTGGAGGCGGCAGATATTCCTATGCCGCTTAAAGGATCGGCGATTGCTATGGTGACAGCATCATTGATGAGTCTGGCTTTTATGGGTTTTGCTGGGTTGGATAAATACTAGGGAAGCACGGAACAAGTCCACATGACCGCTATTTACATTATGTTGGGACTGGCATTGGTGCTGGGCGTGTTGTTGGGTTTCGCCGCACTTTTATTTAAGGTGGAGGGGGATCCTCTGATTGCACGTATTGATGCGATTCTGCCGCAGACGCAGTGTGGTCAGTGTGGCTATCCAGGCTGTAAACCTTATGCGACAGCGATCGCTAACGGCGAGGCAGATATCAATCAATGTCCGCCAGGTGGGGACGCAGGTGTGCGCGCTTTGGCTGAGCTCATGGGTGTTGAATATAAGCCGCTTAACGCGGAGCATGGGGCGCCTAAGCCGAAATCCGTAGCATTGATAGATGAGAATACTTGCATCGGATGTACGCTTTGCATTCAGGCCTGCCCTGTGGATGCGATTTTGGGGGCGGCCAAGCACATGCATACGATCATTGCTTCGGAGTGTACCGGCTGTGAGCTTTGTCTTGTGCCGTGTCCAGTTGACTGCATTACGATGCAACCAATCGCAGAAACGCCTGATAATTGGAAGTGGAAATATCCAGTGATTCCAATCAAAGCATTATCCAGTGGCGGGGTGATCTGACTTGATGCATTCGATCATACAATTCGTCAGTCGATTGATTTCCAGCAAAAGGATTAAAAGCGGTATTTATCCATTCCAAGGTGGCGTGCATCCAGACGGCCGCAAGGAGGCGTCGACAGCTTCGCCTATTTCCAGATTTCCGATCCCTGATAAGCTGGTTCTGCCATTGCGTCAGCACGTTGGATATATTCCTAAGATTAGAGTCCAGGTGGGGGATTATGTCCTTAAAGGGCAGATGTTAGCCGAAGCCGAAGGCAATGTTTCTGCTGCTATCCATGCCCCGACGTCCGGTACGATTAGTCAAATCAGCGAGGAAGTCATCCCTCATCCGTCAGGTTTGCCAGATATGTGCATGACGTTAATCCCAGATGGCAAAGAGGCTTGGACTACATTAACGCCTATTGACTGGCGCAATCAGCCTAAGCATCAATTGGTCTCTAGTCTGCGTGCATCTGGTATCGTCGGTTTAGGCGGAGCGACGTTCCCTACCCATATAAAAGTGCGTGCCGATGGGAAGTCGCATATCCACACGCTGGTGATCAACGCTGCCGAATGTGAACCTTACATTACGTGCGACGATATGTTGATGCGCGAACGAGCTGATGAAATTGTCAAGGGCATAGAGATTGTTCAGTTTTTGTTGGGGGCTGAACGATGTGTTATCGGCATTGAAGACAATAAGCCCGAGGCAATTGCCAGCATGCAAGCGGCTTGTCATGCCATGGAATATTTGTCGGTAAAGGTTGTGCCGACTTTGTACCCGAGTGGGGATGCGCGCAGGTTGATCCATCTGTTGCTTGATACAGAAATCCCGCATAATAAACGCGCTACAGACGTTGGCGTGCAGGTTTTTAATGTGGCAACGGTATTGGCAATTTATCGCTACCTTGTTTTTGGCGAACCTGCCATTAACCGCATCGTTACGGTGACTGGGGGTGTCAATCATCCGAAAAATTTTGAAGTGCTGTTTGGTACGCCGTTGCGGACGCTGATTGATGCAGCAGGGGGCGCAAAGGAAAATGCTTCGCATTTCATTATGGGCGGCCCGATGATGGGTTTTGACCTGCCTTCGATTGACGTGCCGATCACCAAGGCCGCAAACTGTATTATTGTAGCTACTCCAGAGCTATTTCCTGAGCCGCCGTCAGCATTGCCATGTATCCGCTGCACACGTTGCGCTGATGCTTGCCCTGTTTACCTGCAGCCGCAAGAACTTTATTGGTTCTCGAAATCGGACAATTTTGAGAAGGCTCGCGATTACAATCTGTTTGATTGTATCGAATGTGGTTGTTGCAGCTATGTCTGTCCAAGTAACATTCCCTTGGTGCAATATTATCGTTACGCCAAGAGCGAAATCATCGCCACTGACCGAGCCAAGGAGGCAGCGAATCTTGCACGCGAACGTAATGAATTCCGGCTGTCGCGTATTGAGCGTGAAAAGTTGGAGCGTGCGCAAAAACATGCGGAACGCGCCGCTGCAGGTAAGGCAGAAGCCGCTAAAGCTGAGGCGGTAAAAGCGGAACAGATTCCAGACAATAGCACGCAAAAAGCAAGTAGTACGGGAGCAGATGATGTCAAGAAAGCTGCTATCGCTGCGGCTATCGAGCGAGCAAAAGCCCTGAAGACGGCCGCTGCACAATCTGAACATGCGCCTGTCAATGCATCAAAAGAAAAACTTGAGCAAGTGGCCGCACCAGCTGTGCCTCCCAAAGCAAGCGATGATGAGAAGGTGAAGCAGGATAAGCAAGCTTTGATTGCGGCGGCAATTGAGCGTGCTAAAGCTCAGAAATTAGCTGCCAATCAGGCTGGGAATTCGCCCATGAACACCGATAACGTCAGTCCGGCGGTGCAGGCTGAAATCAATGAAATTGATGCTATGCGTGCAAAGGCAAAAGAACTGATTGATCAGGAAAAGGCCTGATTAAGCTTTAGGGACCTTCGCAAAAGTCTCTTTTAATAGATGATATTTTGATTTGAAAGCATTAGGAAAAAACACTTGAACCGTTCACCTTACATCAGCAACGCACCAACGGTTAGCGTCATTATGCTAAAGGTGTTGTTCGCGCTTGTGCCCGGTATTATTGCTTATACTTGGGTATATGGCGGGGGCATTTTAGTGACATTGTCACTTGCTACGATCACCGCTGTGGCTTCTGAGGCAGCTCTGCTTAAGATTCGTCAGCGACCGATTGCACCACATTTAACGGATTTAAGCGCGGTAGTGACGGCTTGGCTACTCGCATTAGCGCTACCGACTTTGGCGCCTTGGTGGTTGGTTGTAGTTGGCACATTCTTTGCCATTGTGATTGCAAAGCAGCTTTATGGCGGTTTGGGCTACAACCCTTTTAACCCCGCGATGGTGGGATATGCAGTGCTGCTGATTTCTTTCCCAGTCATTATGACTAAATGGCCTGCCCCGTTGATTCTGGCACAGACAAAACTGGGCTTCATGGAACAGCTACAGTTGATTCTGGGCGGAGTACTCCCTGCCAATACACCGCTGGATGCCATTACTTCAGCGACGCCACTGGATTATTTAAAAACGCAACTTATGCTGGAACATGAAATTGCCAGTATTGGTCAGGCACCGATATTTGGGGTGTTCGGTGCGCAAGGTGGGGAGATCGTCACTGGCGCATATTTGCTCGGTGGGGTGTATCTGTTGCAGCAGCGCATTATCAGCTGGCATTTGCCAACGGCATTTTTAGGAGTGCTTGCTACAATGTCTTTTGTTTTTTATGTTGCTGATTCAACGCATTTTGCTAATCCGATGTTTCATTTGATGAGTGGAGCCTCCATGCTTTGCGCATTTTTCATCATCACCGATCCAGTAAGTGGTCCTACGACACCCAAAGGTAAACTATATTTCGCTGCTGGAGTTGCTGTGCTTACTTATTTGATACGCGTTTATGGTGGATATCCAGATGGCGTGGCTTTTGCTGTTCTGCTGATGAATATGTGCGTGCCGTTGATTGATGCACACACCCAGCCGCGCGTGTTCGGGCACAACGATTCAAAATAAACGCTATGCCAGAAACCATCCTCAAACATGCTTCTAAGACCGCGATGACAATGCTGACCTTTGCCTTCGTCGGCACAGCGATGCTTGCTTATGTATTTGGCGTTACGCGGGCACCGATTGAAGCCAGCGAACGCGAGGCGCGGTTGGCACTTTTTAAGCAGATATTGCCGGAGCATGCTTATAACAATGAACTGCTGAACGAAACTGTAGTGATCGCACCTAATGAACTGTTAGGCAATCGCCAAGCGGTCACGGTCAACATCGCAAGGCTGAATCATCGGTTTGCAGGGGTTATTCTTGAGGCGGTCGCTCATGATGGTTATAGCGGTGATATTAAATTACTCATTGCAATCAAAGCGGATGGATCCATCAGTGGTGTGCGAGTGCTGGCGCATAAAGAAACACCTGGATTGGGAGACTATATTGACATTGCCCGTGATCGGTGGATTAAACAGTTCGATGGTGAGTCATTAAATAAAACACTAGCAGCGCAATGGCATGTGAAAAAAGATGGTGGGCAATTTGATTACATGGCGGGCGCAACCATCACCCCTCGTGCGGTCGTGAAAGCCATTCACAAGGCATTGCAGTTCTTTGAACAGCATCAGGCAATGTTATCCGCGACCCACAATAGTGAAAAATCGCTTAAGGATTGATCAAGAGCATGTTTAAAGAAATCAGTATCAATGGCTTATGGAAACAAAATCCTGCCGCTGTACAGTTGCTAGGGCTATGCCCTACTTTGGCGGTGACTTCGACCGCTGTTAACGGCTTGAGTCTTGGTCTTGCTACCGCGCTGGTGATGGCGGCCGCTAATGGGGCAATATCTCCTGTGCGTAAATTCATTCCGAGTGAGATTCGCGTGCCAGTATTTATCCTAGTGATTGCTTCACTGGTGACGGTGATTGATCTGTCCATGAACGCGTTTGCTCACCCGTTGCATAAAGTGTTGGGGATATTCATCCCACTTATCGTGGTGAATTGTATTGTTTTAGCGCGGGTAGAATCCTTTGCCGCTAAGAATGATCCTTTACCGTCGATTCTGGACGGATTCATGATGGGAATTGGTTTGACATTGGTGTTGGGTCTGCTTGGCGGGGTGCGTGAGGTGTTTGGCAAAGGGACATTATTCTCAGGTCTGGATTTGGCGTTCGGTTCTGCTGCTCAACAGTTGATGATCACCGTTATCCCTGATTATCATGGGTTCTTACTGGCAATTCTCCCCCCAGGTGCATTTCTTGGTTTGGGCGCAATCATCGCGTTGCGCAACTGGATGGAAATCAGACACAGTAAGAAATCTACTGCTGTCGGTCATTCAGTCGAACCCGCTGTGAGTCACTAGCAAGTATGAATGCAGAAAAGCGCTTAAAGATATTTCAACGCTTAAGCACTACCATACCAAATCCGACGACTGAGCTGAGTCATGCGAGTACGTTTGAACTGCTGGTGGCGGTCATTCTATCTGCGCAAGCAACAGATAAAGGCGTGAATATTGCAACCAATAAGCTATTCAAAGTGGCGAACACGCCAGAGGCGATACTGGCGCTTGGTCTGCAAGGACTGGAATCGTATATCAAGACAATCGGTCTGTATCATGCAAAGGCTAAGCATATACTGGCAACTTGCCAGATATTGATTGCCAAACATGACTCCAAAGTCCCGAGTACTCGAGTTGCGCTTGAAGCATTACCCGGTGTGGGACGAAAAACTGCCAATGTGATTCTTAACACTGCTTTTGGTGAGCCGACTATCGCTGTCGATACCCATCTGTTCCGGCTTGGTAATCGCATCAAACTAGCTACGGGCAAAAATGTGTTGGAAGTGGAAGAAAAGTATCTGAAGACGATGCCAAGAGAATTTCTGCGTGATGCACATCATTTGCTTATCTTGCACGGTCGCTACGTCTGCACTGCAAAAAAGCCAAAATGTGCTGAGTGTTGTATTGAAGATTTATGCGAATATCTGGCAAAAGAATACAATGGCGGATTCAAGATTGAGTCTGGGAAATAATTGAGCGATTAAAGCGGTTTTTAGGATAATGCAGTAAGAGTAAGTGCCATGAATAGAATTCTATGGCAATAGTGAGATTTCATCTCATGGCACGTCCTTAGTTACTGCCATATTCGGCAGTGTTGGCGTTGTTTTCAGCAGAATGCCCCCTTATGAAGATGAAATAACATGAGCCTGTACAATCCGACGCGTGATCAAGCAAGACAATTCCTATTTGATGCATGGGCTAAATTTAGTCAGCATGCTGTGTTGACAGATTTGGAGAAGATTGCGGTTGAAGTGATGCAGATGCATCCAGAGTATCACGGCATATTAAATGCGCCAGAGCGCTATATGCAACAGCAGTATTTCCCCGAAATGGGCGAGACTAACCCTTTTCTGCATTTAAGTCTGCATCTTTCAGTGATCGAACAAATTGGAATCAATCAGCCTATCGGCATTGCCTCTATCTATCATCAGTTATGTAAGCGACATCAAGATCAACATCAGGCGCAACATGATATTTTAGACTGCTTGGCAGAGACTATCTGGCATGCGCAGCGTAACAACATCCCTTTAGACTCGACGCATTATCTCAAGCTATTACAGGGCAGAATTCAAGGTCAGTAATCATTATCAATAAACCAATGAAGCTGGAGGATCCCATGCAGATTGATGACCAGTGTCGTGCCACAGGGTAGTTCAAACCCCGTCTTGCAAGATGATTGTGAGGCGACTGGTCACGTTCCCACTCAAAAACTTCCGCAAAAACTTACTTTTCTGATCCAGAAAGACTGCCTCGACGGAGATCAATATCAAATATTAACAACTCATGTATGGCAGATGACAGCACGATATTGATCAGCATCGCTGTAGAGATTTTCTTCAGAGAGAATCTGATTTGATGTCAAAGAAGACTATTTTCATAGTGTCATATCTGTCCTGAGAATTGCAGGTACCCCGCATGATACCAATCACGAAGCTGTTCTAGTAGCACTTTGTCCAGCTCGCCTTGACTCAGTGCTTCGGCACTGACAGATCGTTGATCCGCTAGCACTTTCAGCAGCTCAGCAGATGGACTCTCGCAGACAATCCTTTCGCCATTCAAATAAAAGAGATTGCCTGAGAACAGCATTTGACTTTGTAAATGCAAATGAATGCCCAGCTGTATTAACTTATCTTGAAATGACTTTTTAGAAATCTTTTTGTTGGGATTAAATACCACATGCGGCTTTGGTTCAGAAAGATAAGTGCCTAGAAAGGCGGCCACATCCTCTTTTGACCATTTTATTTGATCGAGCACCGCCTTCACCTTGGCGATCATATCGGCGCTGATTTCAGCCGGATGTTGTTGGTAGCCAAGATCAGCATCTTGATATAGACCTGCTATCGTAAGCTGATCCTGATTAAGTTTATCTTGCATGAATCCAAGAAACTCCGTAGCAAGCTCCTGATGCTTCGGTGCGCGGAACCCAATCGAGTAGGTCATGCAATCTACACCATGATCAGAGACAGCAATCCCCCAATGCGCAAGATGAGGTGGCAGATAAAGCATGTCACCCGCTTCCAGTACCCACTCTTCTGCAATATCAAAGTTTTTCAAGATTCTGAGTGGGGCACCTTCAATCAGCGTCAGATCAGTCTGCTCGCTGATGCGCCACAGTCGCTTGCCCTGACCTTGCAATAAGAATACGTCATAACTGTCGAAATGGGGACCAACACCACCGCCATCAGGCGCGTAGCTGACCATCAGGTCATCCAGCCTTGCATGAGGAATGAAGTCGAATTGCTGTAACAGCTCACTGGCTTCTGGCAAAAAATGATTGACGCTTTGCACTAATAGTGTCCAACGGTGGTTTGGATTAGGTTGATCAGGTAAAGCGGCGAAATCTTCATCGTCAAATGGCCCATGCTGTATATGCCACACTCTGTTGATTTCTTCAATGATGCGCGACTGCACCTCGTCTTCACATGCCAGCCCGGCAAGCTCTTCCGGACTCAGCAATCCTGTGAAATGAGGGATGGCATTCTTAATCAGGAGCGGCTTCTTATGCCAGTACTCAACTAGAAATTGTTCCGGTGTTAGTCCGCTCAATAATTGCAATGGTTTGTTTTTAGGAGGCATACAAAGAAACTTATCAGTATTTTTGAATATTATGCCACCGCGCTGCGATATGACCAGCAGTTATTGAGGCAACACAATAGGTAGTGTCAGCGGGTGATGGCTTTTTCTAGTAAAATTACATCATGAACATTTACCCGCTTATCAGGCCATTATTGTTTCACTTTGATGCTGAATCAGTCCACGATCTCACCTTAAAGAGTCTTAAAGCAGCCGAACGCGTAGGCGCATTGAAGTTTCGTGCCTCTCCTCCACCTTGCCAACCACGTCAGGTAATGGGGCTAAGTTTTTCCAATCCGGTAGGCTTGGCCGCTGGACTAGACAAAAATGCGGCGGTGATTGATGGAATGGCTGCGCTCGGTTTTGGATTTATAGAAGTCGGCACGGTCACACCACGGCCGCAGTCAGGCAACCCTAAACCACGCTTGTTCAGAATTGAGGCGGCGGAAGGAATCATCAATCGCTTTGGGTTCAACAATCTCGGGGTCGATCATCTGGTTGAAAATGTAAAAGCAGCCCAATATGACGGCATACTCGGCATCAATATCGGCAAAAACTTTGACACACCCAATGAGCATGCAGTGGATGATTACCTCATCTGCATGCGTAAAGTCTATGCCTATGCCAGCTACATCACCGTCAACATATCTTCTCCCAACACCAAAAACCTGCGCGCACTGCAGGAAAAAGAAACCTTATCAAACCTGTTGCAATCTTTGAAGCTGGAACAGTTAAAATTAACTGAGGCGCATGGACGTTATGTCCCTATCGCATTAAAGATTGCCCCAGACTTGGAATCAGGTCAGGTAATTGAAATCGCAGACCTGCTCATGCTGCATAAAATCGATGGCGTGATTGCGACCAATACGACCCTTTCTCGTGAGAGGGTGCAGGGAATGCGGCATTCCAATGAGGCTGGCGGGTTATCAGGTGCCCCAGTGAGAGAGAAATCCACACTGGTGATTCAGCAGCTATCCAAGCAACTACAAGGCGCCTTACCCATCATCGGTGTCGGTGGCATTCTAAACGGTGCTGATGCAGTAGAAAAAGTGGCAGCAGGCGCAAGATTGGTGCAACTTTATAGCGGCCTCATTTACAAAGGACCACAACTGATCCATGCTGTAAGCAGGGCTCTTGGCTAGTTGTGCTCAATTTGCCAGCTAGGTAGCCGCCAGGCTTGATGGATCGCAACAACTCTGAATCCGCACATCAAAGTCGCCGGCAAGAACACACTAAGCGCCTGAGATAACTGTAGCATGTTTAGTATTACAACCATTAGGCTTCCTATAAAGGCAATTACTGCATACGGCTGGTGATCATAAAATGCCTTAGGAAGCTCATTACAAAAGACATCGCGAAGCACTCCACCAAAAACGGCTGTCACCACCCCCATCAGCACACAAACGATGACAGGCATGTGCATATCCAATGCGATTTGGGTCCCTAGCGCTGTAAATAACCCTAAACCCAGGGCGTCCGGAAATTGAATCGCTCTCACTGTGACTGGTATGTGTTGGCGGCGCATAAAAGTCATGGCTAATAGACACAACAAAATTAACAGCCACAACCAGTTAGCATGCTCTACCCAGAAAAATGGTCTTCGATCCAATAAGACATCTCGTAGTGTTCCTCCGCCAAAAGCCGCGACACCAGCCACCACAAACACACCAAAAGCATCCAGCCTTTTCTGTGCACCTGCAATTACACCAGAGAGAGCGAAAGCCATGGTGGCAGAGATTTCTATTGATAATTGAAAAGCACTTCCAGTCGTCGATACCATACACACCTTTAGTTGATTGAGAGCCTCTCAACCCAAAATGGGCTGAATCATTCGATGATGGCGGGCTCTACTTTTTGTACAGGTTCGAAGGTCAGTTTAATTTCATCTTGATCATTTATGTCTACATGCACTACGCCGCCATCAGCCAGCTTTCCAAACAACAGTTCATCAGCCAATGCTTTACGAATGGTGTCCTGAATCAATCTTGCCATCGGACGAGCCCCCATGAGTGGGTCAAAGCCCTTATTCGCCAAGTAAGACTTGAGCTTATCTGAAAATGTGGCATCCACTTTTTTCTCATGTAGCTGATCCTCAAGCTGGATCAAGAACTTATCGACGACCCTGATCACAATTTCTTGTGAGAGTGCGGCAAAAGAAACAATAGCATCTAACCGATTGCGGAATTCAGGTGAGAACATACGCTTGATGTCAGCTTGCTCATCACCCGCCTGTTTCGAGGCGGTAAATCCCATACTGGATTTGGATAAACTTTCAGCCCCGGCATTGGTGGTCATGATGATGGTCGCGTTTCTAAAATCAGCTTTGCGGCCATTGTTATCGGTCAACGTGCCGTGATCCATGACCTGTAGCAGAATGTTGAATATATCCGGATGCGCTTTCTCAATCTCATCGAGCAGCAATACGCAATACGGGTGCTTTGTGATAGTTTCTGTCATCAGACCACCCTGCTCAAAGCCCACATAGCCTGGAGGCGCTCCAATCAGGCGAGAGACTGCATGACGCTCCATATACTCACTCATATCGAAACGAATGAGTTCAATGCCCATGATGTACGCCAACTGCTTTGCAACCTCGGTCTTGCCCACTCCCGTTGGTCCACTGAACAGAAAGCTCCCTATCGGCTTATTACTTTGGCCCAAACCACTACGTGCCATCTTCACCGCGGAAGACAAGGCCTCAATTGCCCCGTCTTGACCAAACACCACGGCTTTCAAGTCACGCTCTAAGGTTTTAAGTGCACTCCTGTCATCAGCTGAGATGTTCTTAGGTGGAATGCGTGCCACTTTAGAGATGATGTCCTCAATCTCTTTATGTCCAATGACTTTCTTCTGTTTGGATTTCGGTAAGATGCGTTGCGCCGCACCAGCCTCATCAATCACATCAATGGCCTTATCAGGCAAATGCCGATCATTAATATATTTAGCTGATAGCTCGGCGGCCGATGTCAATGCACCCGCAGTATATTTGACACTGTGGTGCGACTCGAAACGTGATTTGAGTCCTTTGAGTATTTCGATTGTCTCGGCTACAGTAGGTTCCACCACATCAACTTTTTGGAAACGCCGTGACAGGGCGTGGTCTTTCTCAAAAATGCCACGGTACTCCTGATAGGTCGTCGCGCCGATACATTTGAGCGTACCATTCGAAAGCGCGGGTTTGAGCAAGTTACTGGCATCCAGGGTGCCGCCACTTGCAGAACCGGCACCTATCAAGGTATGAATTTCATCGATAAAAAGAATCGCATCAGTTTTTTCGGCCAATTGCTTCATCACGGACTTGAGACGCTGCTCAAAATCACCGCGATATTTAGTGCCTGCCAACAAAGCGCCCATATCTAAGGCATATACGACAGCGTTCAACAATACCTCTGGAATGTCTTTTTCAACGATGCGGTGCGCCAAACCTTCCGCGATTGCAGTTTTACCTACGCCAGCCTCTCCCACTAACAGTGGATTATTCTTACGACGACGGCATAAGGTCTGCACGACTCGCTCCAGTTCGGCACCACGTCCTATCAATGGATCGACTTTTCCAGCGGATACCTGCGCATTCAAATTAATGGTGTAGCTCTCCAAAGCACCAGCGGGTGTGCCTTCCGTGTCCGCTTCATGGCTGGCCCCTTCTGTTTTTGCAGGCTCGCTGACTTTTGAGACACCATGTGAGATATAGTTAACGATATCCAGTCGTGTAACGCCCTGCTGATGTAGAAAGAATACCGCATGAGAATCCTTCTCGCCAAAGATTGCAACCAGTACATTAGCCCCAGTGACCTCTTTCTTTCCTGAAGACTGAACGTGCAGCATCGCACGCTGAATAACGCGCTGAAATCCGAGCGTCGGTTGCGTATCAACCTTATCTTGCCCCAATACCGTAGGCGTGTGCTCTTCAATATATTGATTTAGCTCGGTGCGCAGGGTTTCTAATTTTGCACCGCATGCGCGTAACACATCTGCGGCCGTTGGATTATCAATCATGGCGAGTAGCAAGTGCTCAACCGTGATGAGTTCATGGCGCTTTTGTCTTGCGTCCATGAAGGCCATATGCAGGCTAACTTCTAACTCTTGAGCAATCATTTTGACCCTAACTTTCTTTTTTAACTACTTGATGCTATCTAGGCGGCTAACAACTTGCGTTAAGCCACCTCTATAATGCACTGTAGCGGATGTTGCGCTTTTCTTGCGTAACTTACGACCTGGTGCATCTTTGTTTCTGCGATATCTTGCGGATAAATTCCACACACTCCTGCGCCCTCAGTATGAACTTTGAGCATGATCTGTGTCGCTTGCTCACGGTTTTTATTGAAGAGGCGCTCTAACACGTCGACGACAAACTCCATAGGAGTGAAGTCATCGTTTAATAGTAGCACCTTATACATGGGAGGCAATTTTGGTTTTGCAATCTCAGGTTTAAGGGCTGTGTCGTTTTCGTGCGGTGAATTGACCATACGCATCCAAAAATGTTGGAACTATTTTGAGCCAAACTAGAAAAAATTCAAGCATCATTTGACCGCACGAGGGCATCATAATGCGATCAAGCTCAGGTCATTTGCTGAGATTATGGGTATATTTTCACGCTTTTCACGATTCTGTCTTGTGTTTGCATGATTTCCAGTACGTGATTACCTACTTTAAAACTGGTGCTGGATTCAGGAATATCTTCAAAATATTCCAATATCAGTCCATTGAGTGTGCGCGGTCCATTCACAGGAAAACTCAAATCCAACTTTTTATTCAGATCGCGCAAACTACTGCCTCCATCGACCAACCAGCCGCCGTCCTCCGTTCGATGATAGCTTCCTAATTTTGAAGGTGATTGGGTCGTAAAATCCCCGACCACCTCCTCAAGAATGTCTTCCAGAGTGACCAAGCCTTTGAATTCACCGTACTCATCCACCACGAGCGCAATACGCTGATGATTCTCTTGGAACTGCTGGATTTGAGTAAAAAGTGGTGTGCCGGAAGGGATAAAATAGGGTTCACTGATGATTTCCCTAAGCACATCCTTAGCTAACTCAGTCATCGCACCATCGGCATGCAACTCCTTGAGCTGACTGATGACCTTACGTACATACAGAATACCGATGATCTCCTCCTGCTCACCTTCACGAACTGGCAAACGGGTGTGATGGCTACTGGAGATGCGCTGCAATATTTCTTCCAATGGCGCATCAAAATTAATGGTCTCGACCATGGTGTGTGCTGTCATCACATCATCTACAGTAATCTTTTCTAACTCGAAAAGATTCAATAAGATAGCGCGGTGCTTTTGCGGCATATAATGCCCTGCATCGGTCACAATGCTACGCAACTCGTCCATGGTCAGGGATGGCGTTGACTCTCCAAAATTGACACGAACGCCCAATAACCGCAATAGTCCCCCTACAAATAAGTTCACAAACCAAACGGCTGGGTACAACACTTTAAGTAAGGGGTAGAGGATGTAACTACAAAAAATACCAATTTTCTCAGGGTGGGCGGCCGCAATCACCTTGGGAGAGATCTCGCTGAATACCAGAATGGCAAAGGTCACGACCAGTGTGCCCACCATCAGCACCCACTCCCCTTCACCAAACAACTCGACGGTGATCACAGTGACTAGGGTGGCTGAGGCTGCATTCGCAAAGTTGTTGCACAATAAGATCACACCCAGCAGCTTGTCTGTCTTCGCAAGCAATGCACTGGCCAATTTTGCGCCACGATGCCCCTCCTTGACCAAATGTCGCAACCGATAACGGTTCAGTGACATGAGGCTAGTCTCCGCGATGGAGAAGAAGCCTGAAATAAGTAGTAGCAAGGCTAGAGCGCCTAATTGCCATGAGATGGGGATATTGTCCAATGAGCGAGTCTAAACGATTGAGATAGCTGAAGTGTATATGCGAGATGGTTGTTTAAGCAAGTATCAAACGCAAGCATGGCTTTCCCATCTTACAATGTTAGCCTGCTGGAAGGGGCTCTAACCAAAATTGGGGCATTTCCTGTGGGAGCCATGAGAGTTCGAATCATCCAGCATCGACTGGTCAGGGACTCTTGCACTTTTTAAAGCCTGAATGAAAACACTGTCTATGCAAAAGTGGCCTGTGTCCCGTCTTGTTTCGTTACACAGGAGAGTGTCTTTGATAAGCACTATTCTACTGGCACCTAAGGCTGGTGGGGATGTTGTTGTGAATGTGGAAAATCAATCGCGGGGTTGGTGATTGAATATTGGTTTTTTTGGCGTAGTGCCAATCGACAGGTATAATTAAGAATCAAATTACTTAATTTTTAGGAAGGTGGCGATGGCTAAGATGGATAACAAAAAGGTTGCAGGGTGTACGATTTTGACTGCGGTTGTAAGCGTAGCAGGTGTGGCACTGCTCATTTTCGTTTGGGGAAAGTTGTTTGGCCTGACTGATGTGATAGAAGTAGCACCGCCTGTTGTTGTGGAATCAGAATCGGATGCCAATATCAAACCAGTGGCACAAATTGAGGTGGCTGCGGCAGTCGAGCCAGGTGCGGCAAAAGCTGAAAAGAGTGGTGAAGAAGTGGTGAAGGCAGTTTGTGCGATGTGTCATGCCGCAGGTTTAATGAATGCGCCAAAAATTGGTGATAAAGGGTCGTGGGGCCCTCGCGTTGCTCAAGGTTATGATATTTTGGTTAAGCACGCCGTTGAAGGTATTCGTACCATGCCAGCACGCGGTGGCAATTCAGCACTCACGGATGGTGAGGTGGCCGCTGCAGTGAAGCATATGGCGAACGCTTCTGGCGCTTCCTTTTAAGCTAAAACCGCATCTCAACGTGTTTAACTGCGGTTTCTGGGCTTAAGGTAGCTCTCGCTTGGGATGGCAAGCCACTTGACAACCAAGTGGCTTTTTTATTCGGAACGGTACCAAGACAATGGCAAGATACGCAATAGGGGACATTCAGGGCTGCTTCCATACTTTTCAAGCTTTGCTTGATCGCATTGGATTCAATGCCCAAACGGACCAGCTTTGGCTCGTCGGAGATTTGATTAACCGCGGTAGCGGATCACTCGAGGTATTGCGCTGGTGCTATGAGCATCAGGATAGTCTGCGCGTAGTGCTTGGTAATCACGACTTGCATGCATTGGTTGTCATGAATGGAATTGTTCCACCGCACAGAAATGACACTTTAAACGCGCTGTTGCAATCCAAAGATCGCGACGTGTTATTTGATTGGTTGCGTCATCAGCATCTCGCCTATCAGTGTGGTGATTATTTAATGGTGCATGCGGGGTTATTGCCACAGTGGACTGCTGAGCAGGCAATGCGTTATGCAGGGGAAGTTGAGGCTGCGCTACAGCAAGATGACTATCTGCATTTCTTAAAGCATATGTATGGCAATCTGCCTAATCACTGGAATGCATCGCTCACTGGGGTAGACCGTTTGCGTGTTATTACCAACGCAATGACGCGGCTGAGAGTATGTACGCTGCAAGGTGAGATGGAGTTCAAGTTTAAGGGAGAATTGCCAGATATACCTGAGGGCTATGTGCCTTGGTTTGATGTTCCTTGTCGCGCCAGTCAGGATGTGCAGTTGATTTTTGGGCATTGGTCTGCGTTAGGGTTACATCAGCGCAAGAATCTTTATGCGCTGGATACAGGGTGTCTTTGGGGGGGGGTGCTAACTGCAATGAATTTGGAGACTAAGCAGATTGCACAGGTTGATTTGCATCCGCTGGATAAATCAATGAAGATCAAGAAATAGAATTAAAGGTTCAGTTTTTTTCGAATTAACCCTTCAACATGCAACGTCAATTCACGCCTGTCCATAGATAGGTATGCTTCATGTGCAATAGGCGGTAAGAAATGCAGAGCAACCACGGGTTGCTTTTGCTTGAGCACAAGGCGTATCGATTCTACCATGGTGGTTTCTCCCGCATAAGCAACTTGGGTATTGATGCTGCCGTCAGTCATCGGATAGCGGATGGCAACTGGCCACACGGTCGACTTGGCAAGGATGGCCGATTGAATCAAGCTGGTTTTGAAGGGCTTGATTTCAGTGCCGTCTGTTGTGGTGCCTTCTGGAAAAAAACATAAATTATCCCCAGATTGCAAACTCTGGTGTGCCATTTCAATTGTTCGCTGGGCATCTTGTTTCTTGGTGCGGTCAGTGAATAAGGTATTCGCCTTGCCAGCCAGATAACCCAAAACGGGCCAATGTTTGATTTCAGATTTCGCGATAAACCGCAGTGGCGTGATACTGTTCAATGCAAGAATGTCAATCGAAGAAACATGATTGGCCACAAACATGGTGTTGGACATTTTTGTGTTTTGCTGTGGGACATGCCCCATTGTGATCACTTTGATGTTGAACGCCGCAACTAGACGACTACACCACCAGCGAATCAAGCGGGGCTTGAGCGCATTGTCGGCCAGTGGGAACACGGTAGCCATGATGATTATGCCGTAGGTGGTAAGCCAAATCACGTGAGCTATCCTGAAGCAACGCACTATAACGTTCGTCTGAGTTGGGTGCATATAGGGGTAAGAAAATCTAGGTGAATTCACTGGAAGTGGGATTGCATTTTACATGAGACGCACTGCTTTGTATCCCGCAGGCACCACCAGTTTTTTCCAATGCACATGAGCCTAAAGGCGCATAAATCTGGATCATGGAGACATGATAGTGACTTTACAGACGCTGGTGTAAATCCTCGTCTTTATAACGGGCAACGCACAGATTCTTTCCCTCTTGCGGGCAAGGCATGTTGAACTGACGCAGAACACAGAGGTATAAAGTATACTTTGTCTATCAGGATAGACCATGGCAGCGTTGCATTAATGAAAATATCAATGAATTGCTATGCCAGTACTTGCCAAAAAGGGGAGTCTTGAGCGTATACGGCCAGGAAGATTTAGATGCGATTGCGTGTAAACTGAATATCAGGCCACGCAAATCGTTAGGTTTCAAATGCCCTGTGGAGTTGTTTGCGCCAGACGCGTTTGATTTTAGGCAACATTATGCTGCTTTTGCACTGCAACCTTGAAGCTACCCTACAGTGTCACTGCGCTTCAGTCTAAAGTGATTTATAGTATGATTTGGTGACCATGCCTAGTATTGGTTAACATGGATCAATCGCTTAGTTAGAACAGGATGAATACGCATGACTTACAGTATGACGGGCTTTGCCGCGCTGGAACAGCTTATAGAAAACGCAACCTTGGTTTTGGAGTTGCGTGCTGTTAATAGCCGTTATCTCGATGTGCATTTTAAGCTGGATGAATCCCTAAGAAATTTCGAGCCTGTCATTCGGGAGTTGTTGAGCGCAACACTCAGTCGAGGTAAAGTGGAGTGCAAGATTCATCTGATGCAGCGCACACAATCAGTACATGCGCCGCAATTGGATGAGCAGTTGATGCAGCAGTTGGCCACGATGCAAGCCAAGGCGCAGAGCTATTTTCCACGGAGTAGGCCGTTGAGTATTGCCGATATTTTGTGTTGGCCAGGCGTGGTGCAGGGGAGTGAGCTGAATCAGGAAGCATTGCAGGAAAGTGTTAGAAAGCTGGTGCAGCAGGGGTTATATGACTTAAACGCATCACGCGCCCGTGAGGGAGAAAAGCTCAAGGCAATTATTCTAGACCGCATCGCCCAGATTGAAGCCTTAGTGGAAAAGGTAAAACCATTGTTGCCGGCCTTGAATAAGGAATATCAGGCCAAGCTGGAACATAAATTAAACGAAACCCTGAAAACTATTGATCATGAGCGCATTGCGCAGGAGTTGGTGTTATTTGCTCAGCGTATTGATGTGGATGAAGAGTTAGGACGATTGACTGCCCATGTGTCTGAAGTGAAGCGCATTCTAAATAGCAGTGCGCCAGCAGGTAAGCGCTTGGACTTTCTGATGCAGGAGTTTAACCGAGAAGCCAACACCCTCGGATCAAAATCTGTTTCTGTGCAAACCACGCAAGTGTCGATGGACTTAAAGGTGCTAATAGAGCAGATGCGGGAACAAGTACAGAATCTTGAATAACCTATGATATCCTGTACAGCCAACTTGAATGGTCTAATTTAAAAGGAAATGGACTCAATGCTTGCGGGCAACCTTTTTATTATTTCAGCTGCTTCCGGAGCAGGTAAAACCAGCTTGATTAAGGCGTTGCTGGAGCGTGATTCACATCTTAGACTTTCCATCTCGCATACGACGCGCAAGCCAAGACCTGCTGAAGTGAATGGCGTGGATTATCATTTCGTGGATGATGCGACCTTTCTGAAAATGCTGGGAGATGCTCAGTTTCTAGAAAGTGCTGAGGTACATGGTGCACGTTACGGCACATCGCAGGATGCTGTCGATGGCCCGTTGCAGGCTGGTTTTGATGTGGTTTTGGAAATTGATTGGCAAGGTGCTCAGCAGGTAAGACGTTTGTTTCCTGCTGCGGTCAGTATATTTGTATTGCCCCCTTCACTGGAGACCTTGGAGCATCGACTCAATGGGCGTGGACAAGATAGCCAAGAAACGATTTCTCGGCGTGTCGCAGTCGCGCGAGAGGAAATGAGCCACGTGGGAGAGTTCGATTATGTTACAATCAACAATCAATTTGACGAGGCTTTGCAGGATATCGCTGCAGTCATTCGAGCGCAACGGCTTAAGGGCGTAGTGCAACTTAAGCGTTACGCACATTTAGTTCAAACACTCACTTAAACCAGCCGTCCATGCCCATGTTAAATGGGAAAAATGTTTGGGTCGGTTTTTTGTTTTAATAAGGAAACACCTTTATGGCACGTATTACAGTAGATGATTGTTTAGAAAAAATCCCTAACCGTTTTCAGCTGACGTTGGTTGCTGCGTATCGCGCGCGTCAATTGCATAATGGCGCTGAGCCACAAGTCAACACGCATCATAGTCGTGATAAATCGACAGTTATTGCGCTGAGAGAGATTGCTGCAGGTAAAGTGGGTGTTGAAATATTGACTCACAGAAACCATTGATATCTTAGTGTTTGGCAGTGAGTTCCCATGTCTAAAACCGCGGCCAATCTCAAGGCGGAATTAGCAAAGCCAACTACAGATCCCTTGTTGCCCGCTGATAATGAGGGTTCTGCACTCACATTACGTCTTAAGAAATACCTTAAACCCCAAGATATCGAACAAGTCTGGGAAGCCTATCGTTACGCTTGCCATGCGCATGAGGGCGTCGTGCGTAAAACCGGTGAGCCTTATATCACTCACCCGGTGGCAGTGGCTTGTATTCTGGCTGATTTGCACATGGATATGCCGACCATCTTGGCGGCGTTGCTACATGATGTGGTGGAAGACACGGAGATCACCACACTTGATATCAAAGAAAAATTCGGTCAGCAAGTGGCTGATTTGGTGGATGGGGTCACCAAGCTAGACAAAATAGAGTTCCAAAGTGCCAGTCAGGCGCAGGCGGAGAATTTTCGCAAGATGTTGCTGGCCATGTCGCAGGATGTGCGCGTCATCTTGGTCAAATTGGCAGATCGTTTGCACAATATGCAGACGCTTGAGGTCATGCGACCTGAGAAGCAAAAAATTATTGCTAAAGAAACGCTGGATATTTATGCGCCGATTGCCAATCGGCTCGGATTAAACTCAATCTACCAGGCACTGGAGGATTTGAGTTTTGAATATCTTCATCCAATGCGCTATCGGGCGATTTCACAAGCGATTATGGCGGCACGTGGAAACCGTAAAGAGGTCGTCAGCAAGATTCTAGATGCTATCAAGCATCAATTGGGTCATTTTAAAATTGAAGCCGAAGTCACCGGTCGGGAAAAACATCTTTACAGCGTTTATAAAAAGATGACCAGCAAGGCGACGCCTTTCTCCCAAGTGTATGATATTTATGGTTTTAGAGTGATCGTCAAAAATATGCCCAGTTGCTATATGGCGCTGGGGGCGTTGCATGCCCTATATAAGCCTATACCGACCAAGTTTAAGGATTACATAGCGATTCCCAAAGCCAATGGATACCAGTCGTTGCACACCACCTTGTTTGGTCCTTTTGGCACGCCTATAGAAGTGCAAATCCGCAGTGCCGAAATGCATAGCATTGCCGATGCCGGTGTGGCTGCTCATTGGCTGTATAAGGCGAGTGATGCACAGTTGACAGCGTTACAGCAGCAAACCCATCAGTGGTTACAGCGTTTGCTAGATATTCAAAGTGAGAGCACGGATTCGCTCGATTTTCTGGAGCACCTCAAAATTGATCTGTTCCCGGATGAAGTGTATGTATTCACACCCAAGGGTAAGATTCTAGCGCTACCAAGACGTGCAACCGCAGTTGATTTTGCTTACGCCGTCCATTCTGATATTGGCAACAGCTGTGTCGCAGTACGTATCAATCACGAACTGGCACCGCTAAGGTCAGAGCTACATAACGGTGACCATGTTGAGATTGTCACTGGATCAATTGCTAAGCCTAACCCTGCGTGGCTGAATTATGTGGTGACGGGCAGGGCGCGTGCGCATATCCGTCATTTCCTCAAGATGCAGCAATCCACGGAGTCTTCACATCTGGGCGAACGCATGCTGAATCAGGCGTTAAGGGCCTTGCATGTAGAGCCAAGCCAGATCACGAAAGAACATTGGCAAAAACTGATCCGAGATTACGGTGTGAAGAAAAAAAGCGAGATATTGTCCGATATCGGTTTGGGTAAACGTCAGAACGTCATGGTGGCACATCAATTAGTGGCGATGACGGATGATCATGTGGAGAAACACACCAAACTGCCGGCCAGTTTGTTAGACACCATTACCATTCGAGGCACTGAAGGCATGGCGGTGCAGTTCGCGCCTTGCTGCAGGCCGATTCCAGGTGATCCGATTCTCGGCTTCATCAATAAAGATAAAGGTTTGATCATTCATACGCATGACTGTTCCAGTGTGCGTAAATTTAAGCTGGACCCTGACAAATGGCTGGATGTGGAGTGGGAGCCGGAAAGTACGCGTTTATTTAAAACTAATCTTTGTTTAACGGTCGCCAATCAGCCGGGGATGTTGGCCAAGATCGCATCAGGGATTGCCGATGCGGAGTCTAATATCGATAGCGTCAGCGTGGAAGAGGCAGATGGCAGTGTTTACGCGAATTTGTACTTTACGGTGCAGGTGAAGAGTCGCGTACATTTGGCTGAGTTGATGCGGGAGTTACGTAAAATACCGGATGTTGTGCGAATTAATCGTGCCAAGAGCAATGTCAAGGGGAATTCTAAGTCGGCTTTGCAGTAGCGAAGCCTAATCGTTAACTGAAAAGCGAATTAAAATGAGCACAAATGCAAAACAAGTGATTCAAACACAAGACGCACCGGCGGCAATCGGTACGTACTCTCAGGCAGTGAAGGTAGGCAATACGGTGTATCTTTCAGGTCAGATCGGTCTTGATCCAGCCAGCATGCAAATGGTGGAGGGTATTGAGGCACAGGTGCATCGTGTGTTTTCAAATCTTAAAGCGGTCACTGAGGCGGCAGGAGGAAGTCTTGCTGATGTGGTGAAGCTCAATATCTTTTTGACAGACTTATCACACTTCACTTTGGTCAACACCATCATGGCCGAGTACTTTAGTCAGCCTTACCCAGCGCGCGCGGCGGTAGGCGTGGCTTCGCTCCCAAGAAGTGCGTTGGTGGAGGCGGATGCCGTGATGGTAATCTAGTGGAGGGCACTTCTATAAATGCAGAGTTTGAGATGCAGTATTACCCGAAGGCAATGCAGTCATGCGATCAAGTGGTTTTGGCGGGCAATCAGCAAAACTGATGCTCGCAAAAAATGGATTGATAGAAGTGCCCTTGATGGATGGCTCTATTCGAATGCTGTGGCACGTTAAGTGACACAACTTGCTTTCATCAAGGCTTTCAACAAGCCGCTACTTTCTAGTCTAGAGAGATTGGGCATCAGAGATCTGCAAGGTCTGTTGCTCCATCTCCCGCTGCGGTACATTGATGAGACTCGGGTCACGCCGATTCGTGATGTGCGAACAGGAGAGTCCGTTCAAATCGAAGGCATGGTTGTGCATGCTGAGGTCAGCTATAAGCCGCGCAAAACCCTAATCGCAAGACTGGAAGACGCAGGCGCTCAGATCACGCTGCGCTTTCTGAATTTTTATCCCAGTCAAATTGCCACCCTCAGTGTGGGGAATCGTTTGCGGGTGTATGGTGAGGTGAGGCATGGTTATTTCGGTTACGAAATGGTACACCCGGCCTGCAAAAAGGTCGGAGAGGTCACTACGGTAGCCGAGACGTTGACCGCTATTTATCCGACCGTGTCTGGTGTAGGTCAGTCGCTCGTCCGCAAGGCGATTCGCATTGCGCTTGAACAGGGTGATTTGGAGGAAAGCTTACCGGAAGAGTTTTACCAGAAGCTGCATCTGCCCCGTTTTGAGCAGAGCATACGCACTTTGCATCACCCGCCACCAGAATTTGATCTACAGGCTTTGGAAAATAAAACATCAGTATACTGGCGTCGGCTGGCATTCGATGAGCTATTGGCACAACAGCTTTCGATGCGCAAGCATTATGCCAAGCGCCGCAGTGTCAGTGCCCCGAAGTTCACGCCCTCTCAGCAACTTGTTCCAGCCCTGTTAAAAAGCCTGCCTTTTGCATTGACTGCTGCTCAGCAGAGAGTCTCACTGGAAATAGAGCAGGACTTGACACAGCCACACCCGATGCGGCGGTTACTACAGGGGGATGTTGGGAGTGGCAAGACCATAGTGGCTTGTATGGCCGCGATGCAAAGCATAGAGAGTGGCTGGCAGGTGGCATTGATGGCTCCCACGGAGATTCTGGCCGAACAGCATTATCGCAAGATGCTCACCTGGCTAAGCCCGCTTAAGGTAGAGATTGCTTGGCTAACAGGCAGCCAAAGCAAAAAAGAACGTGAAGTCACTCTGGCCAATATTCGCAACGGGGTGGCGCAGCTGGTGGTGGGGACACATGCTCTGTTTCAGGAAGCGGTACAATTCAAGAATCTGGGGCTTGCGATTATTGATGAGCAGCACCGCTTTGGTGTGCATCAGCGCTTGGCTCTGCGTCAGAAAGGGCAACTAGAGCCGCATCAGTTGATGATGTCAGCGACCCCAATCCCACGTACTTTATCCATGAGTTACTACGCAGACTTAGATGTGTCGGTGATTGACGAGTTGCCACCTGGGCGCACCCCCATTATGACCAAGTTAATTTCCGATATCCGACGCGATGAAATCCTACAGCGTGTGCGTGAAGCCTGTGTGCAGGGTAGTCAGGCATACTGGGTCTGCCCTTTGGTAGAGGAATCAGAGGCATTACAGCTGGCGACAGCGCAAGACACCTTTACACTAATGCAGGCGGCGTTTCCAGAGTTAAGCATTGGCTTGGTACATGGTCGCATGAAGCCTGCAGATAAGCAGGCGGTGATGTTAGCCTTTGGTGCGGGGAAGTTGCAACTGTTAGTGGCAACAACAGTAATTGAAGTGGGGGTAGACGTTCCCAACGCCAGTTTAATGGTGATCGAGCACGCAGAGCGCATGGGTTTGTCTCAGTTGCACCAGTTGCGCGGTCGGGTGGGGCGTGGTGCGGCACAAAGCACCTGCATTCTGTTATACCAGAACAAACTGTCCGAAACAGCTCGTGCGCGTTTAAAAGTCATCTATGAAAGTAATGACGGCTTTGCTATAGCACAGGCAGACTTGAATATCCGTGGGCCTGGTGAATTGTTAGGCATTCGTCAAAGTGGAGTGCCCATGCTAAGAATAGCTGATTTGACGCGCGATGTGGATTTGCTAGAAGCAGCAAAGTCAATAGCCAAAGGATTGCTACAACAATATCCACAGGCTGTTGAACGGCATCTTGAGCGTTGGATGAATCGTGCTGATGAGTTGGTAAAGGTTTAGCTCCGTATAAAAATAGGCGCGCATCATGCGATAATCACGCTTGTGAAAATGATCAAAGACGCTTCTACTTATCGCTCTCCCTGGATGGTCAAGCCGGTGTTGGCGCATCAATATCAAGGCTGGTTGATTGATAAAGGGTCATTAACGGCGCGGTTGCAGAGAAAGTACGCGCAGTTTTCAGTGCAAGCACTCAGTGTCCATTATGGCAAGCCCTGCTTTGATGAACTTCGGCCACTAGGATTGCCGATGCGTGAGCGGGCGTTGGTCAGAGAAGTGTTATTGTTGGGAGATTATCGACCGGTGGTATTCGCGCATAGCGTGCTTCCGCGTGCCAGTTTGCGTGGCCTATGGCGTGGCTTAGGTCGTCTCGGGAATCAACCTTTGGGAGTACTGTTGTTTGCAAATCCGAAAGTAAAACGCACGCAGTTAAGTTATAAAAAATTAGGCGCTCATCACGTACTGTATCGGTCTGCACTGAGGCACACGGGCAGCACCCCGCCCTATCTTTGGGCACGGCGTTCCGTGTTTAATTTGAATGGAGCTACCATGATGGTCACTGAAGTTTTTTTTCCTCATATCATTAAGTCATGAATCTCAATATCATCCGTCGCAAGATAGATGCTTATGAGCGCTTGATGCGCTTGGATAAGCCCATTGGGATTCTGTTGTTGTTGTGGCCTACCCTTTGCGCGCTGTTGATTGCGAGTCGTGGAGAGCCCTCGTTGTCTGTAGTGTTAATTTTTTTCACAGGTACGGTGCTGATGCGCAGTGCAGGTTGTGTGCTGAACGATATTGCAGATAGTCGCTATGATGGTTTGGTCGAGCGTACTCAGCACCGCCCGCTTCCTAACAATGAGGTGAGCAAGAAAGAGGCTTATTTACTGGCTACCGGATTAAGTCTGATAGCGTTTGCTCTGGTAAGTTTCTTGAATGCACAGACAGTGATGTTGTCGGTTTTAGCTTTGTTCCTAGCTGTTACTTACCCATTAACGAAACGTTTCTTTGTAATGCCACAGGCGTATTTGGGCATCGCCTTCGGTTTTGGCATCCCTATGGCATTTGCCGCGATTAACGACCATGTTCCTCCTGTCGCGTGGCTACTGCTGATGGCGAATGTTTTTTGGGCAGTGGCCTATGACACAGAGTATGCCATGGTGGACAGAGAGGATGACCTAAAGATCGGCATTAAGTCATCGGCTATCACCTTTGGTCGTTTTGACGTGATGGCTGTGATGGCTTGTTATATGACCACGCTGGCGCTATTGGCATTGGCTGGATATTGGTTGCAGCTGAGTGTGGTCTATTATCTTGGATTGGTCTTTGCGGCAAGCATCTCGCTTTACCATTTTTCACTGATTAGGCAGCGTAATAGGCAGGATTGTTTCAGAGCGTTTCTGGGTAATAACTGGTTTGGATTGGCTGTGTTTGTCGGCGTGGCGCTACATTATCACCCACGTGTATGGTCGCTATTTGGGTAAGTTCCACTCAATCAAGTTAGTTGTTTTAGCATTGCCTTCTGCTTGATCCTTGGTGCCATCCGGCGACTTGATTGACCCATTTGATTCCATTGGTTGATCTTTGTTCGCCTCAGTTCGCCTGCTTAGTGTTTTTATGGACGGCTTAAAAGTCGTGATTCAAAGTCCTTGCAAATCTTAAGACAAAAAATAAAATTCAATTCTGTTTGACAGAACATATTGCTTTGGCATAAAATCCGCCTCTTAATTTTTTAGCTCATAGTATTGGTAACACGATGAAGACCTTTTCAGCAAAATCACATGAAGTGAAGCGCGACTGGTTTGTGGTTGATGCCACAGACTTAGTGTTAGGCCGTTTGGCTAGCGCAGTTGCACACCGTTTGCGTGGCAAACATAAAGCCATTTACACACCTCACGTAGATACAGGTGATTATATTGTCGTGATTAACGCCGACAAGATTAAAGTGACTGGCGATAAAGCAAATGATAAGCTTTACCACAGACACTCTGGTTATCCAGGTGGCATCACCACAACATCATTCTCTAAAATGCAAGACCGTTTCCCAGGTCGTGCGTTGGAGAAAGCGGTTAAAGGCATGTTGCCTAAAGGTCCTTTAGGTTATGCAATGATCAAAAAAATGAAGGTTTATGCGGGTAGTGAGCATGACCATGCGGCACAACAACCGCAACCATTGACCATCTAAGGATAATTAAAATGATCGGTAAATATAATTACGGGACAGGTCGTCGCAAAAGTTCAGTGGCACGTGTATTCTTAAAGGCTGGAAAAGGCAACATCATCGTTAATGACAAACCAGTGGATGAGTACTTTTCACGTGAGACATCACGCATGATCTTGCGTCAGCCACTCGAGTTGACCAATAACACAGCAAGCTTCGATATCATGGTTAACGTGATCGGTGGCGGTGAATCAGGTCAAGCTGGTGCAGTGCGTCACGGCATTACACGTGCTTTGATTGACTACGATGCGGCGTTGAAGAGCGCGTTGTCAAATGCAGGATATGTGACACGTGATGCGCGTGAAGTTGAGCGTAAAAAAGTTGGTTTGCGCAAAGCGCGTCGTCGTAAACAATTCTCTAAACGCTAATGCTTTAAACGCTCAGGCGCTAGAATTAAGAAAAGGTCGCTTAGGCGACCTTTTTTATTGGATGAAGAGGCGACTGAGCATATAATCTAGACATATATTCACTGAAAAACTATATGGCACATAAAAAGATCAAAGTAGGCATCGTCGGCGGCACTGGTTATACCGGTGTTGAATTGTTGCGCTTATTGGCGAGACATGCCGAAGTGGAGCTGACGGCAATTACATCACGCGGCGATGCAGGCTCGGCAGTGGCAGAAATGTTTCCCAGCCTGCGCGGATATGTAGATTTGGTCTTTTCTGATCCAGCGACGGTTGATCTCAGCGCATGTGATGTGGTGTTTTTTGCAACGCCACATGGTGTGGCGATGAGTCAGGCGCAAGCGCTTTTGGCAGCGAATGTGAAAGTGATCGATCTGGCGGCAGATTTTCGTTTGCAGGATACTGCAGTTTTCGAAAAATGGTACAAAATTCCGCACAGTTGTCCGGATATATTGCGTAAAGCAGCTTATGGTATTCCTGAACTTAATCGTGAACAGATTCAGTCTGCACAGGTGATTGGCAACCCTGGTTGCTACCCGACGACAGTATTGCTAGGCCTGGCGCCGCTGTTAGAGCAGGGCTTGGTTGATTTTTCTGCACCGATAATTGCCGATTCAAAATCTGGGGTATCTGGTGCAGGCAGAAAAGCTGAAGTGGCAACATTATTTGCCGAAGCGAGTGACAGCATGAAGGCGTATGGAGTGGCAGGTCATCGTCACCACCCTGAGATTCTTGCACAGTTGAAACAACTGGCCGGTCAAGAGATGCAGTTCATTTTTATGCCACACCTTATTCCAATGATTCGGGGCATGTTGTCAACAATATACGTTAAACTGTCATCTCAGGCAAAGCATGTGGACTTGCAGGGGTTGTACGAGCAGCGTTATCAACATGAGCTCTTTGTGGATGTGATGCCTGCTGGGAGTCAGCCTGAAACGCGGTCGGTGCGCGGGTCAAATCAGATTCGTATTGCACTGCATCAGCAGGCTGCATCGGGCTATCTGACGCTCTTGGTTGTGCAAGATAATTTGGTTAAAGGTGCTGCGGGACAGGCTATTCAAAACATGAACATAATGTTCGGTCTGCCTGAAACCATGGGCTTGGAAATCGTTCCCTTGTTGCCGTAGTTGGGTCAAAGCATGAAACCTGTAAGACGTAGGATCAGAAGGCATTTTGGATTGACGGCGAAACAGGTCGCGATTCGCTCTAAGCGTCCTTGGTATTTTCAGTGGGTGGTCACGGGGTTGTTGGTTTTGTCTGGATATGCAGTGGCTTATTGGCAGTTTGCAAGTGGAGGCGAGAATCTGCACGAGAATTTACGTCAGACCAGTCTTGAAAATCAAGCGCTGAATACCAAGATAATACGGGTAGAGCGTCAGTTGCAAATTGAGCAGGCGGCTCAGGAAAATTTGAGTAAAGAGTTAAATCGTGTACAAGATGAGAATATGCATCTTAAGGAGGATTTGGTTTTTTACAAGAAGATGACGAATGGCAGAAACAGATAGTTTGAATGGATGGGGGCAGTATGTTTTTTAAGAAGAGCAGTCGAATACAGAATAGTATTGATACACTTATTGGCGCCGATACGCGAGTGGAGGGCAATATTCATTTTTCAGGCGGCCTGCGCATAGATGGAACAGTGATAGGCGCCGTGACTGAACCAAGTGACAGTCCGAGTACTCTGATACTGAGTGAGCATGGGCGTGTGGAAGGTGCAATCACGGCATCCAAAGTAGTTATTAATGGAACGGTACTGGGCCCAGTGCAGGCCGGTCAGTTTATAGAATTGCAAACAAAATCGCGTATTACGGGTGATGTACACTACAATTCTCTAGAAATGCATACAGGTGCAGTGATTGAAGGCGAATTGGTCTACCTAGGTGACCGTTCGGAATAATTGGTGAGAAGAGCCCTGCAATTTTATTGAAATATTTAGGAGTAAATGATGAACACAGCAGTAGAAAATTTAGAAATCCCCTCACCATTGATTTTTACCGATAATGCAGCAAAGAAGGTTAAAGAGCTCATTGAGGAAGAAGGTTCGCCAGATCTTAAATTGCGGGTTTTCGTAAGTGGCGGTGGATGCTCAGGCTTTCAATACGGCTTCACTTTCGAAGAAGAAGTGAATGAAGATGATACGCAAGTGGTAAAAGACACCGTCACGCTGTTGATTGACCCGATGAGCTTGCAGTACCTGATGGGTGCAGAGATTGATTATCAGGACAGCTTGCAAGGTTCTCAATTCGTGATTCGCAATCCGAATGCGACCACGACATGTGGTTGTGGCTCTTCTTTTTCGGTCTAATTTAGTAGATGGGGCGGTAAAAAAACCAGGCTATAGCCTGGTTTTTTGTTAGGGGGCATGGCGTTGATCTAAACTTAGCTTTGGACTAATTTAGCGTTGGTCTAATGGGACAAATTCTCGTCTAGTCTGTCCCATGTAAAGTTGGCGCGGTCGCCCAATTTTAGCTTCAGGATCAGAATGCATTTCAGACCATTGCGCAATCCAACCACCGGTCCTTGCTAGCGCAAAAATCGCAGTGAACATACTGTTAGGAATGCCCATTGCTCGCATTACAATACCCGAATAGAAGTCGACATTCGGATAAAGTTTTCGGCTGACGAAATACTCATCTTCTAGGGCGATCTTTTCTAATTCCATTGCCAGTTTAAACATAGGGTCGTTGTTGAGACCCAATTCATCCAGCACTTCATGGCATGTCTTGCGCATGATCTTTGCGCGAGGGTCCATATTGCGGTAGACGCGATGACCAAAGCCCATGAGTCGGAAACTGTCGCTTTTGTCTTTTGCACGCTTGATGAACTCACCGATTCTGGAAACATCGCCAATCTCCTCCAGCATTTTTAGCGTGGCTTCATTTGCTCCGCCATGGGCGGGACCCCAAAGCGAAGCAATCCCCGCAGAAATGCATGCAAACGGGTTTGCACCACTGGAGCCAACTAGGCGTACAGTAGAGGTTGAAGCATTTTGTTCGTGATCTGCATGTAGGATCAAGATGCGCTCAAAAGCTTTTGCCAGTACGGGGTTAGGTGTGTATTTCTCACATGGTGTGGCAAACATCATGTGCATGAAATTTTCCGCATAATTCAGGTGATTTTGCGGATAGATAAAAGGTTGTCCCAAGTTATATTTGTAGCTCCACGCAGCAATGGTCGGCACTTTCGCTAGCAGGCGGTGGGCGGAAATTTCTCGGTGCTTGGCATTTTGGATCTCCATCGAATCAAAATAGAATGCGGATAGAGATCCGACTACACCAACCATTACGGCCATTGGGTGCGCATCACGCCTAAACCCACGGAAGATGTTGCTCAACTGATCATGCAACATCGTGCTGCTGGTAATGGTGTCGGTGAACTGTTTTTTTTCATCAGGGTTCGGTAATTCGCCATGCATGAGCAGGTAGGCCACCTCCAAGTAGTCGCAATGTTCCGCCAGTTGCTCGATCGGATAGCCATGATGATAGAGCAGGCCCTGTTCACCATCAATGAACGTGATACTGGAGTTGCAGGCTGCGGTAGACATGAAGCCTGGGTCGTAGGTGAAGACGCCGTGTTTGCCTAAGGTGCGAATATCAATCACATCATTGCCTAAGTTGCCTGAAAGGACCGGCAATTCAATCGGCGTTAAGCCGTGATTAAAAGTAAGTGTTACTTTAGTTGGTTTGTTCGTCATGTGTATTCACAATGCTTGTCATGGTACTGAGCTGATTATACTTTAATCGATCTGCTTTGAAAAAATGATTGCTTGAGTTCATGGCTGTTGTTGATAGATGGCACCCAGAATTCGAGTACCTTTAGCACCAGTGACTGCGGGCAGGTTGGCCGTTTGACGAGATAAGCACTGTTTAGCCAGCCAAGCGAATGCGACGGCCTCTACCCAGTCAATGCCTATCCCCAATGTATCAGTGGTAGCTAGTTTTCTTTCCCCCAGTAGCGCTTGCAAATCACTTACCAACAGTGCATTTTTTGCGCCGCCGCCACAAAGATAAACCTCATCAACATCATCGCAGAGTTCGATCAGGGCGCTGTAAATACTGTGCGCCGTGAGTGCAACTAGTGTGCGTGCTACATCCTGAGGCTGATAACCCTTGTTTGCAAGATGGCTGTTTAGCCAAGTTTCGTTGAACAAGTCTCGCCCAGTACTTTTGGGGGGCGGCATTGCCAGATAAGGCTCTGTGAGTAGCGTAGATAATAATGGTTTTATTACGCTGCCGGTTGCAGCCCACTTGCCATTGGCGTCGAAGTCCATATCAAGATGTCGCTTTGTCCACATATCTAGCAACATGTTGCCTGGCCCAGAATCAAAGCCAAAGACCTCGCCGCTCGCTGACAGGTGGGTGATATTGGCGATACCGCCTATGTTAATGATGGCTCTGTTGAGGTGTTGATGGGAAAATAGTGCTTGATGAAAAGCTGGCACCAAAGGCGCGCCTTGTCCACCGGCAGCAATATCTCGACTTCTGAAGTCTGCAATAACTGTAATGCTTGTTAGTTCTGCCAGTAGTGCAGAGTTGCCAATCTGCAAAGTAAAGCCCAGTTCAGGTCTATGTCGTATAGTCTGACCATGACAGCCGATGGCGACAATATCATGGGCAGATAGATTGGAATTTTTCAGCAGTTGATTAACGGCATCGGCATACAGTCTGGCCAGTTGATTGGCGATGATTTCTGCAGTTTCTAATTCGTTATTGGTGGGGTGCTGCAGTGCCAGTATGGCACTGCGTAAAGGTGTTGGGTAAGTCAGGTAATGTGTAGCGATGACTTTCGGAGGAAGATGGTCTGTCGTTGCGTCTTGGAAATCGACCAATGCGACGTCAACCCCATCTAGGCTAGTGCCAGACATCAGACCAATAAATAATGTTCCCACCATGGCAGGGTTTACTCTAAAGCAGCAATATTGCTGGGGCCTAACAGCCTTAGCTGAGCGGAAAACTGATTACTGATTACATCAAATTCGGCTTTTACGCGTGTGCCGGTAGGCGCTGCCATCTCTATACCTTTATGCCAGAACGTCTGTGTGACATTACTGGTAAGTGTCTGCGGTGAAACGCCGAAAGCTGTGTGGATGCCGAATAGCGGCAAGCAAGAAATAGCCAAAACCCAGCGCAACTTCACTTTGCGCCTAGTCTTTGGCACTGAATTGTTGATGTTTTGAGCTAGAATAGAGAATTGCGTTGAGTAGTGCTTAAAAAGCTCGTCATTTTTCACGGGCCAGCCTTGTAAATAGATACTTATGGGGAAATACTAACAGAAAACGTAATGAAAACAAATAAATGAGTATATAAAACCATACGATTGAGGGCGTAAACACGTGAACATTGATATTAACCAACAGCTTGCCGTGATCAAGCGTGGTGCGGATGAGTTGTTGATAGAGTCAGAACTGGTCGAAAAAATGAAAAGGGGGAAGCCGCTTAGGGTAAAGGCAGGTTTCGACCCAACAGCGCCCGATCTGCACTTGGGGCATACCGTACTCATCAACAAACTGCGCCAGTTTCAGGAGCTGGGTCATCATGTATTGTTCCTGATCGGAGATTTTACAGGCATGATTGGCGACCCTACTGGCAAAAGCACGACACGTCCGCCACTAACGGCAGAGCAGGTGCAGGAAAATGCGAAATCATATGCTGCACAGGTATTCAAAATCCTCAAGCCCGAGCAAACAGAGGTGGTGTTTAATTCAAAATGGCTTACAGAGATGGGGGCGGCAGGCATGCTGAAGCTGGCATCCAGTTACACGGTTGCACGGATGCTGGAGCGAGATGATTTTACTAAGCGCTTCAAAGGCAATCAGGCGATAGCGATTCATGAGTTTTTGTACCCCCTACTACAGGGGTATGATTCGGTCGCGCTCAAAGCGGATATCGAATTGGGTGGAACAGACCAGAAGTTCAATTTGCTCATGGGGCGAGAGTTGCAGAAACAGGCGGGTCAGAGCCAGCAGTGCGTGTTGACCATGCCGTTGTTGGAGGGGTTGGATGGCGTCAACAAGATGTCCAAGTCACTCAACAACTATATAGGGATTGCCGAAGCACCGGAAGTCATCTTTGCTAAGATTATGTCAATTTCCGATGAGTTAATGTGGCGCTATATAGAATTGCTTTCGTTTGAGTCTTTGGCGACGATTGCCCAGTGGAAGGCGCAGGTCGAATCTGGTGAGAATCCGCGTAATATTAAAGTGCGCTTTGCTCAAGAAATCGTGACGCGATTCCACAGCGCATCCGATGCTGAGAGGGCCTTGCTGGATTTTCAGACGCGCTCTAAGGGGGGTATTCCAGATGACGTGCCGGAGGTGGAAATTACGATAGATGCAGAAACTATAGGGGTGGCTCAACTGTTGAAACAGGCAGGCTTGGTGGCGAGCACATCTGAAGCGTATCGAGCAATTGAGCAAGGGGGCATTAAGCTGGACGGGGAAAGGGTGTCAGATAAGGCATTGGTTTTGGCAAAGGGCATCACTGTGGTGGCGCAAGTAGGCAAGCGTAAATTCGCAAATGTAAAAATATTGTAACAATTCAAAAAAGGGCTTGACCAAAGACATGAGCCCTGTAAAATGCGCGCCTTCGCTGATAAACAAGTTGGTGAAGGCGCGGTAAAGCAGTTCACAATCTTGCAAAAATAAATTTAAAAATTATTTACGAATTTAAGATTGACGGTTTTAAATATGGCTGTATAATGCGCACCTCGTTACCGAGAAGCGGTAGTGAAGGCAGCTTAAAGTGACGCACTTTAAGTGGATAAAGAGATCTTTAACAAAATAACAACTGA
>VGIC01000016.1 GCA_016867975.1 Betaproteobacteria bacterium
CCCGCTTCACCTTCCTTCAAGAAACCAATAATCTGCTCTTCTGTAAATCGACTCTTCTTCATTTCATCCACTCCTAAAAGTGGACTTTACTAACTTTTAATTGGTACGGCAAATAGGGAGCAGGTCAAATGTGCTCTTGGGTAAGCGAAGATAAAAAATCAGGGATTGTTATACGACATAGTAAAATTACAAATAAGGTTAGGGATGGCAAAAGAAAATTAAAAGACTACCCATCCCTTTACGTCTCCCTTGGTGAAATAGAAATGTCAAAAGAGTTCTTTAAGCTACGTCAGGAAGCTCATTGGGAAAAAGAGCAAAAGCGGTTGGGTGATTTCTAGTTATAGGCTCTAGTCTGTAACACGAACCCAGCCCAAGGTTAACCCATGTGAAGGTAGAAGGGCGTCCCATGCACCCCCCTTATTCAGACTTGAATAGGTGTCCCAAGTCCAATCCCTTGTAGCTCAACTTAACGATTTCCTCGTACAAAGGCTCTAGAGGGAACGTAGAGAGTCCATAGGACTTAAACTCAACAGTGTTGGGTGTGTGACCCTCAATGATGCGCCTTAGCTCGGTATCCATCCTGCTACGTCTACCGTGTTCAATGAATGAGTGTCTGAATCCATGGAAAGGTTTAGGGATGCGCTTAATGCCAAGTTCATTCCTAACATAACCTGACCATTCGCTTCCCCATTTATCACCAAGCTTTCCATCCTTGCGGGTTATTTTGAGTTCAGGGAATAGTTGCTGGTGTTTTTCATCTTTAACTTTGGTGCAGTAATCAATAAAGCCCATTTTAATCAGGTCAGGGTGGATGGGAACCCTGCGTCTTTCACCAGTTTTATTAGTTCTACCTGTGGCTTCCTCAGGGGTAATCACTAGGTAATTGATACCGTCTTCTTCTCCAAAGTCACCGGTAAATAGCTGTGCTAGTTCATTAAGTCTTGCGCCAGTGTAAAGTCCTAGGAGAGGAAGCCAGTAGATAGCTTCACCTTGGAATCTCTTTGGGCGAAACCCTTTGGTGAACACTGGGGAATTAAATATGGTTTGTAGCTCTTCAATCGTGTAGGGTTTCTCTACTTCACTCTTGGATATGGGTAGCTTCTCCATGTCAGTACATGGGTTTGTGGCAATCTTACGGTTTCTCTTGGCGGTGCTGAACATAGCAGCCAAGACTCCACGAGCTTTGTTGATGGTTGCAGGAGATGAACCGTCAGCCAGCATCTTATCTTTGAGTTGAACTATGTGTTCCTCAGTTATCTTGTTTGGGGGAATGTCGCCAACAAAGTCTCTAAACTTTCTAATGACTGAAGTAGCTTCAGCACTAGATGTACGTCCCTTATTGTTTCCTGTGGCTTTAGAGGGTTGGAGCAACCAGTATTCCCTTAGAGCTTCTAAGGTGTCGAAGGCTTGAGGTGTACCTGAGGTTTGAACTGGAGGTGGAGCAGGGGGTGTCTCAACAATTTCCCCAGCATGACGAGCCTTCATCAAATCAGTAGCTTTCTTGCTAACCTTTAGGAGAGCTAGTGCGACTTTTCTATACTGGTCTGAGTCATGGTCAAGCTTGATGCCATATGATTCAAGGAAGTCAGCCACTTCAAAATCATCAAGGTTAGGACGTCCACGGGCAAGCCTTTTAGCTTGGTCATCACCCACTATTTCATAGGACTCCTCAAGGCTTTTGTACTCAGCGTCAGACAGCCCTTCATTGCGGTACTCTTCGTCTTCCTCAAGGAGGTGGTTCAGGTACAGGGCAGCTAGACGGTCAACCTCAATCTGGGTAAATGCTGACTCTCGGCTTCCTGTTTCTTCTATGCGCTTGAACTCTTGGTGAAGCTCAGCCCATCTCTCATGGACTAGCCTAATGGCATCCTTGAGCGTTACTGCTTGGAGTTTTTCGTAGATTAACGGTTTGGGGTAGTGCGAAAGATAAGCCTTTGGAATACGGGCTTGGAAGTAGTAACCGTTTGGACGGTTGAGCAAACCTTTAGGAAGAGACATGTTGTCCATTTCGTCATAATAGCTCAATGTATGCAGCTTTGTATGCAAAAAAGAATGCTCTAAGTCTTTGTTACTAGTGATTTTATTTGCGAATCAACCAGTTAAGGTTGTAATGGCGTCCCCACGGGGATTCGAACCCCGGTCGCCTCCGTGAAAGGGAGGTGTCCTAGGCCTCTAGACGATGGGGACCTAAGAATTATTACCGAACTGCAAGTGCGACATTCTACTACATGTCGTTAAACATTTCTAAGAGAAATATTAACTTTTATTGGTGGAGATAAGCGGGATCGAACCGCTGACCTCTTGCATGCCATGCAAGCGCTCTCCCAGCTGAGCTATACCCCCGAATCTACATCCGTTTCGCTTTAAAAAGTTGCGATGTCAGCGAGGCGCCATAATAAAGATGGCTGGTGTGCTTGTCAATAATTTTCACGATATTTTGCTTAAATTATCTGAAAGCGAGATTGTTTTAGATTGGTTGTTAGCCGTGGGTGTTAGATTGACTCTCAAACTGGGTGAGTTCAACACGCGGTTGTGGTTGCCAGCCGGTCTTGCGGTGTTCAGCGATTACATTGGTGAAGATGCCGCCACGTACATAGAATTTGGCTGTGACGCGCATAAACTTTGGTTGGGTAGCTGCTACAAGGTCATCCAGAATGCGGTTAGTCACAGCCTCGTGGAAGCAACCTTCATCGCGGAAAGACCACATATAGAGTTTTAAGCTTTTTAGTTCTACACATAATTGATCTGGTATGTAGTCCAGATATATCACCGCGAAGTCTGGCTGCCCTGTTTTTGGGCACAGGCAGGTGAATTCTGGTATCTCCATGTGGATATGAAACTCACGCAATGGATTGGGATTTTCGAAAGTTTCCAGTGTTTTTGTTGGTTGCGCGGTTGGTTTTGCGCCTAATGATAGATCTGTCATGGTGGAAAGTGCTGTATTCGGCTTAAAAAACGTTATTATAGCGCTTAAAGTAGAAACTAAATTTTACAAGTATCTCTTAAAATATTTATCTTGCGTCTCACTCATCTCAAGCTCACTGGTTTTAAGTCGTTTGTTGACTCGACAACGTTGCATATCCATGGGCAGCGTGTGGGGGTCGTAGGTCCGAACGGATGTGGCAAATCTAATGTCATGGAATCGGTCCGTTGGGTGCTGGGGGAGGCTTCTGCTAAGGAGATGCGTGCGGATGCGATGGATGCGGTGATTTTTAATGGATCCGCTCATCGTAATCCAATTTCGCGTGCCAGTGTCGAGTTGGTGTTTGATAACAGCCTGGGCGGAGCTTCTGGAGCGTGGTCGCAATATGCCGAGATTTCGGTCAAGCGAGTCATCGAGCGGGATAAGGGGTCAACTTATTACATCAATAATGCCGTGGTTCGTCGCCGCGATGTAACGGATTTGTTCTTAGGGACAGGGTTGGGTGGTCGCGCGTATGCCATCATCGGGCAAAATACCATTAGCCGTATCGTTGAGGCCAAGCCGGAAGAAATGCGTATTTTTCTGGAAGAGGCGGCGGGGGTCAGCAAATATAAAGAGCGTAGAAGGGAAACTGAGCTACGCCTGCGGGATACCCGAGAAAATCTGACGCGTGTTGAAGATATTCTGCAAGAGCTAGATAAGCAGATTGTGCGTTTGCAGGCGCAATCTGTGATTGCTGAGCAGTACTATCGTTTGCAGGAGTCATTGCATCTGATCAAAGGGTTAGTCTGGCTGGTGAAAAGGCGTGATGCAGGGGTGCAGTGGGAGCGTGCGCAACGCGGTGTTGAAAATCTGGTAATCGAATTGGAAGCGCAGATGGCCAATTTGCGTAGTAGCGAGTATGCGCTGGAGGTGGCAAGGCAGCAGCATTTGGCTTCTACTGAGGCGGTTAATCAGGCGCAGTCGGCTTATTATGAGGCGAATGCTACGGTGTCTAATTTGGAGAATCAGTTCAAAAACACCACTGAGGCGCGTGAGCGTATGCAGCAGCAGTTGCAACAGTTGTTCACACAGCGTGATAAAAATGCTGACCAGCAAGGAGATGTCCAGAATTTGATCAGCTTGGCTGAGGCGAATCTGCAAGCGGCTAGCGCTGCCTTGGAGGTCGCACAAGAGGATGTGTTATCTGCTCAGGCATCTGTGCCGATGCAGTTAGATCATTATCAGTCCGCGTTGGCCGCTTTTAATGCAAGCCAGTCCTCTTGGTTGAATGCAGAACATAGATTGCGTATTGAGCAGGCGAACATCAGCCACCTCAATCGTGCTGTCGCAGAGACCAAAGAGCAGTTGAGGCGATTCCAAGAGAGTTTGGCTGGATTGCAGGTGCCATCAGATGGGATGCTGCAACAAAAGCGCGACGAGTTGTTGCATCATGAGGCTGAAGTCGAGAGGTTGGAAACCGAGCATGCCAATCGCTTGAAACAAGAGCAGCAGCTACATGCGGAGATACGCACCTTGCGTGAAATCCTTCAGCAGACGCAACGTGAGCAACATGTTATTGAGGCTGAGATCGTCTCTTTGCAAAAAATCCAGCAGGCGATGCGTGAAAGTAATCATGAGGTTGGTTTTGCTGATTGGCTCAAAGCTGCCGGGTTGACTGAAAGCGCCAGAATTTGGGAGATGGTTCGAATCAAGCCAGGGTGGGAAACCGCATTTGAGGTGACACTGGGGGCGCGATTGAATGCGATCGTCCTTAAGGAGATGACTGCAGTGCGTCAGTTTCAAGATCGGCCATCTGTCGCACTGAGTTTGGCTTGGGGTGGGGGTGTCGGTGACTTTTCTGTGGCAGGTTCCACAGAGTTTACACCACTTGATACCATGATTGAGCGGGCAGAGTCAGCGCAACAAACTATCTTGCAAGATTGGTTGTCAGGGGTTTATCTATTGGAGGAGGGTGTGAACGCGCTTGAGGCCAGCGAGAGGCTGCAGTCTGGAGAGTGTTTGGTCAACCAGCAAGGGGATATCTTTACCCGCCATAGCGTCACCTATTATTATGCGGCTCAGACTGTGATGCATGGTGTGCTTGAGCGTCAGTCAAGATTAGAAGCCTTGCAGGCAGAGTTGCCAAGTGTCCAACAGCGACTGGCAGGGGAGGCGAGAAATCTCGCCCAGCTTGAGTCCAATTTACAGGCGTTGCACTCTGGGCAACATGCGCATCAGCAGTCGTTAAAATCGGCGACACAGCAGGTGCATCAACTGAGTCTGAGTCTGCAGCAATTGCAACAGCAGCAAAGCAATGCATTGCAACAAGAGAAGGTGTTGCTAACAGACACGACGCTTGCGGAGGAGAAGTTAGGACGTCTGCATGAGGAGGGTGTCTTAAAGACCAAGCTCGTCAGTGAGATCGCTGAGAGTTTGGCCGGGTTGCAACAGGAAAGAATAGATGCTGAGTTAAGTAAGCAATTGGCAGAGTCGGCACTTAACGAGGCAAGGCAGCATCAGCAACACATCGAAAAACAGCACCAAGAGATGAGTTTTAACGTCAAGTTAATAATAAATAATATCAATGAGTTAAGTAAAAGATTTGAGTTTTTACATGAGGAGATGGCTTCATTAAGTCTGCGGGCTGCGGAGTTGGAAGCCACACTGGCCGCTACCAAGATGGAAACGCTTAAAACTCATTTGCAAGCGGCATTGGATGAAAAACATACACGTGAATCGGTGTTGGCGCAGGCACGCAACGCTATGAGTGAGTGCGAATCTACATTGCTACAGCATGAAAGGGCACGTTTACAGAATGAGCAATCGCTACATCCACTGCGGGATCGCTTGGAGTCTGGACGACTCAACGAGCAAGAAGCTAGGTTGATTTTCGAGCAATGTCAGTCTGGGTTGTCTGTAGCAGGGATTGAAGAAGCCGTGCTGGAGACACATTTAAAGCAGTCGCTGGGCGGTGCGCCTAAAATGATTGATTTGCAGAAGCATCAGGATCAGCTGGAATTGAACATCGAAGCATTGGGTGCAGTCAATCTGGCTGCGATTGAGGAACTGACCACCGAACAGGCCCGTAAATACTATCTTGATAGTCAATGCCTTGATCTGAAAGAGGCCAGTGAGACGCTGGAAGATGCGATCAGGAAAATAGACCGCGAGACGCGCGGTCGGCTGCAAACGACTTTTGATGAGGCCAATCAACACTTCAACGACTTATTTACCACCTTATTTGGTGGCGGTCAGGCACGACTGGAATTGCTTGGAGATGAAATACTGGATATGGGGATGCAGGTATTTGCCCAGCCTCCTGGCAAGAAAAACAGCACCATTCATTTATTATCTGGTGGGGAGAAGGCATTGACGGCACTGGCTTTGGTGTTTGCTTTATTCAGATTAAATCCTGCACCTTTTTGCTTGATGGACGAGGTGGACGCGCCTTTGGATGATAGTAATACGGAGCGTTTCTGTGCCATGGTGAAAAAAATGTCCGAGAAAACACAGTTTTTGTATGTAAGTCATAATAAAATCACAATGGAAATGGCACAGCAGCTTATCGGAGTTACTATGCAGGAGTCGGGCGTTTCGCGTATTGTGGATGTTGATATAGAAGCCGCGATCAAAATGGCGGAGGCGGCGTGAATCGCCAAGAGTAAAGGTTCAATCGAATGAGTGATTTGCAATTCATTTTAATTGTTGTCGGAATATGCATTATTGCGGCAGTGTTAATGTTTAACTGGTGGCAGGAGCGTCGATTTCATCAGCAAATAGCGCAGGGTTTTAGTCGCTTAAATAATGACGCATTGATGGATGAGCCGTCGCTTGATGTCAGCAAGTTAGATGAGCCGGTGGATGTGTTCAGTGATCAGCTTGATTTTAAGCGCCTTGACCATGCCGCCGATGATGCTGATGACGCTCAGCAACAGGTCAGATCCCTATCGCAGCCGCACGTTGAGGTGCATCCCCAGCCAGCAGTCGATTCTCCAGTAGTCGATTCTATGGATGAGTTTGATCAATTAAGTCAAAACACCCATGAGGAAGTTACTATTGACACAGTGCCCTCTGAGGCGTCACACAAGGCTACTGAGCATCAGTATGACATAATGCACGAATCCGTTGTTCAGCATGAAGCGTTGGCTACTCAGCATGAAGAGATCAAGGCGATCTTTAATGAGGTTTTTAATCACGCCAACGAGAGCGCTCGTCAGGATGTGGGTGCTCAGGTGGATAAAGATCCCCCGAATTTAGAAGAGGCGTTGAGTGAGCCGGAGCTTGCGTTGCCTGAGATAGTACATGCGCAAATGGACTTGAGCGTGATTTTGTACTTAGCGAAGGATATGATGGTGCGAGAGCTTAAGATTGCGATCAGTAGCCGGTTTGAAGGGTATGATAAGCCTGTCTTTGTGCATCTGCTGGATGCGAACAAGCAATGGGTTTTGTTGCAAGAGCTTGCAGATAAATTGCAACATGGCAATGCATTAGTTTCGCGTATTGTCTGTAGTATCCAATTGGCCGATCGAGGGGGGGCTATCCAGCGTGAGATGTTGAATCGATTCCAGCAGTCGGTGATTGCCTTAGGGGTGGAGATCGGCGCTCAGGTTGAATGGCAAAGTAGTGGCGATGCCATGGAGGCTGCGAACGATTTGGATGCTTTTTGTGCCGATGTGGACAAGAGCATGGGATTTCATCTGGTGCATGGGGAAAGTGGGGCGTTTACTGGCATCAAACTGCGAGGCTTGGTAGAAGCGCATGGAATGGTGTTGGATGCTGACGGTAGTTTCAAATATTATGATGAGGCGAGCCTGAATCAGTCGACTGGACCAAAGTTAGCATCGTTTATTATAAAAAATCGCGATCAATATCCTTTTACTCCAGAAATGCTCAGGATGTCGGTGGTGAAAGCGGTTAGCTTTCAACTGGACATTCCACATGTCAAACATTGTGCAGAATCATTTAATCAAATGGTGCAAGTGGCTAGGCAAATGGAGGTTGGTCTGCGTGCTGTATTGGTTGATGATAATAATCGACCTCTGAACGATATTCAAATCGAGAAGATTAGGCAGCAACTTAAGATCATCCATGCCAAGTTGTTGGCGCGCGGTATCATGCCTGGCTCCGAGAGCGCACTCAGGCTTTTCTCTTAGTTGTTCAGTATGTTAGGATAGGTTCGTAAATGTCGGGTAGTATAGAGCAAAGACTGCTTGCATTACGTCAATTGATTGAGCGTTACGATGACGAGTATTACGTTTTAGATGCGCCTACTGTGCCTGATAGTGAATATGATAGGTGCTTTCGGGAGTTGCAATCACTGGAGCGTGATTTTCCTAATCTAATCACCTTGGATTCACCTACCCAGCGCGTGGGTGGGATGGCGATCAATGCCTTTAATAGTATTACGCATCGTCAGGCGATGCTCTCCTTGAACAATGCATTTGACGAGAGAGAATTGGAAAGCTTTGATCAGCGCATCTCCGATGCCTTAGGCCATGCTCCAGTTGAGTATGCGGTTGAACCCAAGTTTGATGGTCTGGCGGTTACACTCACCTACGAAAAGGGGATATTTACTCAGGGGGCTACGCGTGGTGATGGCTATACCGGTGAAGACGTGACCCATAACTTGCGTACCGTGCGCGCAATCCCGATGCGTTTGCGTATGGAATCTCCGCCGAGATTACTGGAGGTACGTGGTGAAGTGCTGATGCTAAAGCGGGACTTCGAGCGCTTGAATCAGCTGCAATCGGAAAAGGGTGAAAAACTTTTTGTAAATCCTCGCAATGCGGCGGCAGGTAGTTTACGTCAACTGGACGCCAAGATCACGGCAACTCGACCACTGACCTTTTTTGCGTATGGCTTAGGCGCTACGGAAGGGGTTCCTGTGCTGATGTCACACCAAGCGGCAATGGATTATCTTGCAGCCCTACATTTCCCTGTCAGTCATGAGCGCACTGTAGTCCATGGCGCAGCAGGACTGAAGGTCTATTATGAACAGATTGGTCAGATTCGTCATCAGCTCCCATATGACATTGATGGCGTGGTCTATAAAGTAAATCTTTTCAACTATCAGAAAGAGCTTGGATTTGTTTCGCGCGCGCCCCGTTGGGCCATTGCGCATAAGTTTCCTGCACAGGAAGCTCTGACGGTGGTTGAAGATATTACCGTGCAAGTAGGGCGTACCGGTGCGATCACGCCAGTGGCGCGTTTGAAGCCTGTGTTTGTAGGAGGGGTAACCGTCACCAACGCTACTTTGCATAATGAAGATGAAGTGCGTCGCAAGGATATTTACATCGGGGATACCGTCAGTGTGCGTAGGGCAGGGGACGTAATCCCTGAGGTGGTAGCTGTCATTCTTGAGAAGCGCCCTGCAACCGTACGTTATTTTGAAATGCCGACAGTGTGTCCAGAGTGTGGATCGCACATTCTGAAGCAGGCTGATGAGGCCGTGGCGCGCTGTACAGGTGGCTTGTATTGTCCTGCACAGCGTAAACAGGCAATCACACATTATGCGTCACGGCGCGCGATGGACATTGAAGGTCTGGGGGAGAAACTGGTAGATCAACTGGTGGAAGCTGACCTGGTGCATACACTGGCCGACATTTACAAGCTGGACCAGCTGACGCTGAGTAGTCTCGAGCGTATGGCAGAGAAATCTGCTCAAAATATTCTAAATGCCTTAGCAGCAAGTAAGCACACAACATTAGCACGATTCATTTATGCATTGGGTATGCGCAATGTGGGTGAGGCAACCGCGAAGGATTTAGCCAAACATTTCGGTAGCTTGACGGCTTTGATGCAAGCAAGTGTCGATGACTTGCTTGCAGTCAACGATGTCGGTCCTGTGGTGGCTGAATCCATCAATAATTTTCTTTCTGAGGCTCATAACCAAAGCATCATTGCTGATTTAATTGCGGCTGGGATTACTTGGCCGGAATCAAGTGGCAAACAGTTGGCGAGTGGCGCTCTTTCAGGAAAGACTTTGGTTTTGACTGGCACCTTGCCGAACTTGTCCCGAGATGAGGCAAAAGAGAGGATTGAGAATGCCGGTGGCAAAGTGAGTGGTAGTGTTTCCAAAAAGACCGACTATGTCGTAGCCGGAGAGGATGCTGGCAGTAAGCTGACGAAAGCCCAAGAATTGGGTGTTCTTGTCATTGACGAATCGGATTTTCTGGCGTTGTTGGAGTAGTCACGATTAGTACATACTCTCAAGAAACGCTGTTGAAAGCGGTGATTGACATTGCTAAACAGGCAGGTGATGCGATTTTAAATGTCTATAACACGCATTTTGATGTCACCAGTAAAGAAGATCATTCGCCACTGACACAAGCGGATTTGGCGGCACATGATGTGATTGTGTCTCAACTTGAGTTGTTAACACCTCACATTCCAGTATTGACAGAAGAATCGGAAACGGTCGATGCTAGCGTTCGGATGTCATGGCATCGTTACTGGCTTATAGACCCGTTAGATGGCACGCGAGAGTTTGTGAAACGTAATGGCGAGTTTACTGTCAACATTGCGATGATAGAAGCGCATGCGCCAGTGCTTGGGGTAGTATATGCGCCAGTCACTGGCTTGCTTTATTCCGCAGTAAGCGGGCAGGGGGCCTATAAGCAGCTGAATGGTCAGGAAACTAGGATACACACGAGAACCTTTAACCATCGCGATCTTGTGATTGCTGGCAGTCGATCACACCAAGATTCACGCTTTCAACAATTCTTAGCGAACGTACAGCGCGCTACCGGCATTGTGCCGGAGCTGATTAGTATGGGTAGTTCTCTAAAGATTGGTTTGGTTGCAGAAGGGGTAGCTGATGTGTACCCTAGAATTGGTCCAACAAGTGAGTGGGACACAGCGGCTGCACATTGCATATTAAACGAAGCCGGTGGTGATATAGTCGATGTGCATGGGAACACTCTGTGCTATAACACTAAAAAATCACTGTTAAATCCCGTATTTTTTGCCAGCGCCATACCTTCGTTAGGTTGGCATAATTTTCTATAGAAATTTTATAATCCATAAAAGTCCTGATAAGAGTCGTAGCGCATGAAAAAACATTTTACTTTAGCTTTTCTTTTTAATTTATTGATTATAAACAACTCATATGCAATATCACCAGATGCTGCGGATTGCAATATCGCTTTCGAACGTGGTGATTTGCAGAAAGCAATTGCTAAGTCAGCTAATGCGTTGAGTGTGGATGGAAAAGATCGTGATGCGCTGATGTGCCGTGGGCGCATTCATGGCGTGCAGAAAAATCTTGCTGCGGCTTTAGCAGATCTTACAGCGGCAGATGCATTGTCGTCCCATCCTTTTGATAAGGCGGTGATTGCGTTACTAAGCAGCCATGCCTATAAGGCGTCTCAGCAGTATGAGCAGGCCATCGCCAGTTATCAGCAGACGATTACATTGGCACAAGTGGCAAAACATAAAGGTTTTGAGCGCTTGAGCAATTTGGCAATTGGTGATATCCGTTTTAATGATAAGCAATATGATCAGGCGTTGGATCATTATTTAAAAGCAAATCTATTGGATGCCAATGATAATGAACGTGCTGATAGCTTTGAGCGGATCGCATTGGCTTATCACAAAAAAGGGCAGCATGATGCTGCGATAGAAAATGGGGTTAAAGCGTTCTTAATGCGGGAAAAATCCGGTTCGCTAGATCAGTATGCGCAAACCAGTATTCAATTAGGGCGCTACTATGTAGCGGCCAAGGATTATGTCAAGGCAGAAAGCACTCTCAACAGAATTATCAAGTTTGCTAAAGAAAGAGGCGGGGCTTATTACGAGGCACAAGGAAGTTATGTGATGGCTCAAGTTAAAGCAGCAACTGGCGATAAAGCAAGTGCGAAAACATTGATCGAACATGCCAAATCGATTGCTACTAATAGTCGAGACAGCGAGTTGGCAACTGAGATAGAAACAGAAACGCGAGATTTGCTGGATCGATGATGTGCAGATATCTGGCTGTAGGGAGTTTGTATCATGTCCGACAAGGTGTAATCATTTCCTTAATTTCGCTACTCCAAAAATCAGAATAGAAAAGGTTAATCACCGCAACCACTTTTTTTCATTAATTTCGTATAATGTATATTATGTAAAATTAAGTAAATGTACGCGAATTTGATCTATTTGTGGATTAGGGCAATGAGTGGAACTGCTCAATAAGAGACTTAAGCTCTCCAGAAGCTAAGCGTCTTGAGTTTTTGTCATTACGGAACAAAATTGCTTGCGCCTGTAATTGTGGATTTTTAGCATCCTCAATCGCTTGGTCAATCAAGTGTCGATGGGGTGATTTAGTGCAAACAGGATCAGCTGCTTCTGCATCCCCTGTCAGCAGGAAAGACTGACAACGACAGCCACCTAAGTCCTTTTCCTTATCCTCACAACTGCGACAAGGTTCTTTCATCCACTCTGTCCCACGATACTTGTTAAACGCGGGTGAATCTTTCCAAGACCAACCTAGGTCTGCATCTTTCACATTTGGAAACTGCATATTAGGCAATGAACGAGCAGAATGGCATGGCAACACATCGCCGTTGGCAGTGACAATCATGAATACCTCACCCCACCCGTTCATACACTTTTTAGGACGGTCATTGAAGTAGTCTGGCACCACATACAACGCTTTAACATTGGGATTGGTCGCGCGGAATTCATTGGTAACCGCCTCTGCCCGATCTAATTGCTCGCGTGTTGGCATCAACTGACTGCGGTTCACCAATGACCAGCCGTAATATTGGTTATTGGCCAGCTCGATATAATCTGCCCCAATCGCCTCCGCCATCTCGAGGATTTGCTTCATGTGATCAATATTAAACCGATGGATCACTACGTTCAGCACCATCGGGTAGCCGTGTGCTTTAATCATAGTCGCTACTTTTTGTTTAAGCTGGAATGTCTTGGTGTTGGTAATGAAGTTATTGATATCTTCAGTGACGTCGTGCATGGAGAGTTGGATATGATCCAAGCCCCCTGCTTTCAAAGCTTGAATTCGCTGCTCGGTCAACCCAACGCCTGAAGTGATCAAGTTGCTGTAGTAACCCAGTTTGTGCGCTTCAATGACAATTTCTTCAATATCATCACGTAGCAATGGCTCGCCACCTGAAATGCCCAATTGGATCGCCCCCAGTTTACGCGCATCGCGCAGGGCTTGAATCCACTGCGCTGTCGTCAGTTCATTTTGCGTATGCTTGTCATAATCCGTCGGGTTGTAACAAAAAGCGCAGTGTAAAGGACAACGATAGGTTACTTCAGCTAGCAGCCATAATGGCGTGGTTTGCGTGGCACTGGTCGATACGCCGTTGTTGACTTGCACGTTTGTATTTTGTGTCATTACAGCACTCCTTAAACCTTACGCAACCAGCCTTTGCTCAACGCCAATTCCAGCATTCCCATAATGTCGCTCTCAATGTCCTCAGCATCAGGAAAAGTGGTTTTCAGGTCTTCAACTATCTCCCCTACGGAAACTTTTCCATCAATGCGCTTCAGTATCTCGCCCGCACTACCGTGCAATTTAACCATCCCCTCAGGAAAGAGGATAACATAATTTTGCTGTGCATCTTCCCACTGGAAACGGTGATGCAGTCCGATTGAGAAAACATCTGAAAGTTGTATTTGAGTTGTCATAACTGCTTTCTTAACTGACTTGCATCACTGGCTGGCGCAAATAATCACGACCTTCTACCTTAATATCCGCAGATTGCAACATGATCGCATCCGCCATCACCCACAGTACATTCAATTTGAACTGAAGAATTTCCAAAGCACGCTCTTGCAATTCTCGGCTTCGTCCAAAATACTCCAAGGTCACCTCCAAGCCTTGCTGTACATCTCGACGCGCTTGAGTCAAACGATTCTTAAAGTATTGCATGCCTTCTGGATTGATCCAAGGATACATATCAGGCCATGAGTCAATGCGCTGTTGATGGATGTGTGGTGCAAATAGTTCCGTCAGACTGGAACATACAGACTCTTGCCATGGGCGCTGTTTACAGAAATTGATATAGGCATCCACCGCAAAGAAGGTGCCAGGCGCCACCAGCTTCAAGGACATAATATCCTCACGGCTCAGGCCGACTGCCGCACCTAGATGTATCCATGCTTCAATACCGCCCTCCCCGCCTTCGTTGATATGACCGCTACCATCATGATCAAATATGCGTTGTATCCAACCACGACGAATCTCACGATCAGGACAGTTTGAAAGAATCGCCGCATCCTTCATGGGAATAGCGATTTGATAGTAATAACGGTTTGCCACCCAAGCCTGCATTTGCGCTTGTGTGAGCTTGCCTTCGTACATCAAGACGTGAATCGGATGGTAGATATGGTAGCCCTTGCCTTTCTCACGCAGCTTAGCTTCAAATTCTTCTCTACTCCATGGGGCCAGTTTATCAGTCATTTTACTTTTCCTTTTTTACAATTCAGAACGTGAAATACGTGCTGCGTTTTTTACAAAATAATATCCATACCATCATAGGCAACTTCAATCTTATGCGCATTCAAAATCGCGCGCTCGGCAGAATCTTCCCTTAAGATCGGATTGGTATTGTTGATATGAATCAACACCTTGCGCACATCGCCAAACTTATCCAGATCTTCAATCATCCCGTTAGGTCCTGATTGCGGATTATGGCCAATGCTTCGTGCGGTTTTAGTCATCAAGCCCAAGTCTATCATCTCAGTATCTGTCCAGAACGTACCATCCACCATGATGCAATCTGCCTGATTCATCAGTACTGGAAGATGCGGCTCTATTTCAGCCAAACCCGGTGAATACCAGCACTTCTTACCGGTACTGATCTCTTCTATTAATACGCCTATCGTATCTCCAGGTTGTGGATTGTTACGATGAGGAGAATACGGCGGTGCTGCACTCTTCAGTGATACTGTGGTAAATTTCAAATTAGGAACATTGGGTATGGTAAAGCTCGTTTCACCATCAATCGGCACATGGTGATGATTGATACCACAATAATGCCCCAGAATATTGAGTATCTGGTTACCCGAAGTCAAATCGCCGTATACCGCATCTGTACAGTAAATCTCACGTTTAACCAAACCTTCGCGCAACATGAACAAACCCGTTGTGTGATCGATTTGCGCGTCAATGAGTACAACCGCCTGAATGCCGGTGTCACGAATCGCCCGACCTGGCTGTAACGGCGGAAAGTCTTGAATCTGCTGCAACACATCGGGCGAAGCGTTGAACAACACCCAATTCACCCCGTCACTACTCACACAAATAGAAGACTGTGTCCGTTTGGTGGCGTTGATTGTTCCTTTACGTAAGCCATCACAGTTATAACAATTGCAATTCCATTGCGGAAAACCTCCGCCGGCACCTGAACCTAAAACGTGTATATGCATAAACTCTACATTCTTATAAAACAGTCAGATTATTGAATCAGAAGTGCATGAGAACTCCACTCACTCACTCACTCACCTCTATAAAAAAAGGCTGTCTTACGGCAGCCTTTTTGTTGAGCATAACCCTCAGATTATTTATTCATTACGTACATTGTAACTTCAAAGCCGAAACGCATTTCAGTCGCTGCTGGTTTAATCCACATGATAAATCCTTTAAGTAGTTGTTTATTTATCTCATTACAACTTAATCGTCATAATGTTGAATGAATTTTGCGCGCTTTCCGGTCAACATAACACTGCAAACTTACCGAATAGTGACTAAGTAAATTCATGATGCACGGCATTGAATTTACTTAGTCACTAAGATGTCATCACTGTTTTTTCCAAAACCTGGCCCAGCACTGTCAGAAACTTCTCATTTTCAGAAAACAGGCCAACACTGACTCTTAAGTATTCTGGCATTTCATAGTTGGCAACTGGGCGAACAATCACACCATTTTGTAGTAGCTGACGATTGATTTCAGCGGCATTCCCAACTTTGACACTGATAAAGTTGGCATAAGAGTGGATATATTCCAGCCCCAAATGATCAAACCCCTGTTTCAACTGCATCATGCCAGCCTGATTAAGCGCATAGCTACGCTCAACAAAATCGCCATCTGCAAGCGATGCTATTGCTGCGACCTGAGCAATGCTGTTGACATTAAAAGGCTGGCGTACTCGGTTCATCATGTCTGCCACTTGCGAATGACACAATGCAAACCCCACGCGTAGACCCGCCAATCCATAGGCTTTAGAAAATGTTCGAGAGATAAGCAAATGATCAAATTCTGACAACCAGCTAATAGCTTCTGACTTGTGTTCTGCAGGTAGGTATTCATCATACGCCTCATCCAGTACCACCAGCACATGCGACGGCACTTGTTGTAAAAAGCGATATAACTGTTCTTTACCAATCAAAGTCCCCGTAGGGTTATTCGGATTGGCAATAAAGATGATCTTGGTTCTTGGGGTGATAGCCGCCAGCATGGCATCCAAGTCATGACCAAACTGTTTGGCGGGCACGACTACACCTTGAGCGCCTGTCGATTGCGTCACCAATGGATAGACGGCAAATGCATGCTGTGAATAAATAGTCTCACAATCTTTCGTCAAGAATGCACGTGCCGCTAACTCCAAGATGTCATTCGAACCATTGCCAAACACAATCTGATTGGCGGCGACTGCAAACTTCTTACTCACCGCATCTCTGAGCTCGAAACAGTTGCCATCTGGATAATGCGCCACTTCCAGTAAGGCTTCTTGGATGGCAAAGTCAGCCTTGGGGCTGATACCAAGCGGATTTTCGTTAGAAGCCAACTTAACGATGTCTTCAACACGCAAGTTCATTTCGCGTGCGAGTTCGGTAATGGGCTTTCCTCCTTGGTAGGGGGCGATATCTTGGATATACTGCGGTGCTGATATTGTCATAACTTTGGGTTGATTAACAGTAATGCGATTTAGACCAGCGAGCGATATGCTACGCCAGAAAATAAAATGAATTAGAGTAAGGCGAGCGGGTACGATCCCAAGTGCTTAAGATAAGCTGCACGATTACCCACCTCTTTGACGGCCTCTGCCACACAAGGTTCTTGCACATGACCCTCGATATCAACATAGAACACATATTCCCACATTCCGCTTTTGGCAGGACGAGATTCGAGCTTAGTCATACTGACACCATGTAGCGCAAACGGCTCTAATAAGGACAGCACTGCTCCCGGCTGATTCTTTGCAGCCATCACTAATGAGGTTTTATCCTGTCCGGAAGGTGCCACTTCATGTTTAGACAACACCAAGAAACGAGTGGTGTTTTTGGGATCATCCTCGATGTTCTCTGCGAGAATGTTGAGATTAAATAACTCAGCAGCTCGCCTACTGGCAATAGCCGCAGCAAAGGTACCATCGGACACAATGAGATCATGAATCATCTGCGCCGCACGTGCATTACTGGTAACCGCCTCACGTTCAGCGCTAGGCAATATTTTATTCAGCCATTCATGACATTGCGCAAGAGACTGTGCGTGTGAAAACACATGCGATATCTGAGCAATGTCCGACTGTTTAGACAGTAGGCAATGGTGAATAGGAATTGTGACTTCACCACAGATTTTCAACGGGCTAGTCAGTAGTAAGTCTAACGTAAGACCAACCGCGCCTTCATTGGAATTTTCTACTGGGACAATACCGTAATCAGCCTGACTGGCTTCCACTGTGCGGAACACTTCATCAATAGAACCACAGACCACCGCATTTCTACCCACGCCAAACTGTTTGAGTGCCGCTTCTTCGCTATAAGTGCCTAATGGACCTAGAAAGGCCACCGTCAACTCTTTTTCCAGAGCGCGACAATTCGACATAATGCTACGGAAAATGTTGGTTACTGCATCGGCTGGCAGTGGGCCTGCATTCAGTTCGCACAAACGACGCAACACCTGAGCCTCACGCTCAGGTCTATAAATGACACCATCATCTTTCAACTCACCGATATGTCGTGCATGATTAGCACGTTCATTAACGAGTTTCAGTATTTGCTCATCGATTGCATCAATTTGATCGCGATGTTGCTTCAGTTGCTGGTTAGCCATTGATTAATGTGCGCTTTCAAATGCTTTCATGTATTGGATTAGAGTTTCAACACCTTCTATCGGCATGGCATTATAAATGCTCGCCCGCATACCTCCTACCATACGATGCCCCTTCAACTGCAGAAGACCTTGAGCATCTGCGCCTTTCAAAAAGGCATCATTTAATGACTCATCCGCTAAAAAGAATGGAATATTCATGCGGGAACGATTGCTAACGACGACATGATTGGCATAGAAATCTGTGCTGTCGATGTAGTTATAAAGCAAGTTCGCTTTCTTGATATTCACTTGCTCAATCGCATCAACGCCGCCCTGAGCCAATAACCATTCAAACACCAATCCGGCAATGTAGATGCTATAGGTGGGTGGCGTATTAATCATAGATTGATTTTCAGACTGTGTTTTCCAGTTGAATACGGCTGGAGTGATGGGGGAAGCACGGTCGAGCAAATCTTCTCGCACGATCACAATACACAAGCCTGCTGGACCGATATTTTTCTGTGCACCACCATAAATCACACCATATCGACTGACGTCCACAGGACGAGATAATATATGAGATGACATATCGGCGACAATCGGCACCGATCCCGCATCCGGTAGCCCATCAAATTCAACACCATTGATCGTCTCATTGGTACAAATATGCAGGTAAGCCGCATCGTGATGCAATTGCCAACTTGAATAAGCGGGGACGTGTGTAAACTTGTCAGCCTCGCTACTGGCAATAACGTTGATTTTGCCGTAGGCGCGAGCATCTTCCACGCTACGCTTAGACCAAGCCCCAGTGACCACATAATCCGCTTCGCCACCGTTGAGCAGGTTCATTGGAATCATCGCATTTTCCGCAATCGCCCCACCCTGTAAAAACAACACGTTGTAATTTTTTGGAATGTTCATCAACTGACGCAAATCTGCCTCGGTCTTAGCCAAGATCTCCATGAACTCTTTACCGCGATGAGACATTTCCATCACACTCATACCCGAGCCTTGCCAATCCAACATCTCGGCTTGCGCACGCTCAAGCACTGGCCTAGGTAGAACCGCAGGCCCTGCGGAAAAGTTATAAATTTTCTTTGTCATTGCTATTTAACCATCGTCATACAAGATATCCATCATGCTAACGATCTTATTGTTCCTATTCTTCCTCGTCAGTCTCTACAACTTTCTCGATTCCAGAAAGTTTTTCACCCTCACCCAAGTTGATAAGCGTCACGCCTTGCGTTGCACGACCTAACTCACGAATCTCTTTTACTCTGGTTCGAATCAAGATGCCTCCTGTCGTGATCAGCATAATCTCATCATCATCGCTCACGAGCTTTGCCGCCACTACTAATCCATTGCGCTCACTGACGGCGATCGCTTTCACGCCCTGTGTGCCACGCCCTGAATGGCGGAAATCAGCCAGAACAGTACGTTTACCAAAGCCATTCTCAGTCGCCACCAACACCGTCTGCTTATCGTCATCTGCGATCAACAATGACAGCACCTGCTGTTTTTGCCCCAACTTCATTCCACGAACACCACGGGTAGCACGTCCCATTTGGCGGACTTCTTCCTCATCAAACCACACCGCTTTGCCGCCGTTAGAAACAAGAACGATATCATTAGCACCATTGGTCACTTCTGCACCAATCAGATAATCGCCCTCGTCCAGATTGATCGCGATGATGCCTGATTTGCGCGGGTTAGCAAACTCATTCAGTGCAGTTTTCTTCACCGTTCCTAAAGCGGTGGCCATAAAGATAAAGTGATTCTCATCAAACTCCTTCACAGAAAGAATCGCATTGATCTTCTCTCCATCCTCCAACGGGAACAGGTTCACAATAGGCTTACCACGGCTGGCACGACCGCCTTGTGGTACTTCATATACCTTGAGCCAATAGACACGTCCACGGCTGGAGAAGCACAAAATGTAATCATGAGTGTTCGCAACGAACATTTTATCAATGAAGTCATCTTCTTTTGTGCTCGCCGCCTGCTTGCCACGCCCACCGCGTTTTTGCGCACGATATTCATCTAAGGGCTGAGATTTGATGTAGCCAGAATGAGACAACGTCACTACCACATCGGTTGGTGTAATCAGATCTTCTAGCGACAGGTCTTGGGCGTTGACCACGATCTCACTGCGACGTTTATCACCGAATTGCCTGCGAATCTCAGTCAACTCATCGGTAATAATCGTTGTCACACGTGCTGGTGTGGCCAAAATGTCCAACAAGTCAGCAATAATATCCATCACCTCTTTATATTCGTTGACGATCTTATCTTGCTCTAGACCAGTCAAGCGTTGCAAACGCATTTGCAGAATTTCTTGCGCTTGAACATCACTTAATTGATAGCCATTTGGTTTCAAGCCAAACTCCACGCCCAACCCCTCTGGACGTGAAGCTTCCATCGCCGCACGTTTCAACATTTCTTCTACCACAGGTGAATGCCAAGCTTTCGCCATCAAGGCCACTTTCGCTTCTGGTGGCGTTGGAGCAGCCTTGATGATGGCAATCATTTCATCCACGTTCGCCAGTGCCACTGCCAGACCTTCCAGCACATGTCCACGTGCACGTGCCTTACGCAACTCAAACACAGTACGACGTGTGACGACCTCTCGCCGGTGACGCAGAAACGCTTCCAGCATCTGTTTCAAATTCAATAAACGCGGTTGCCCATCCAACAGAGCGACCATATTCATACCGAATGTGTCTTGGAGCTGCGTTTGCTTATACAAATTATTGAGGATAACCTCAGGAATTTCACCACGCTTAAGCTCAATAACCACGCGCATACCAGACTTATCTGACTCATCACGCAGATCAGAAATCCCCTCGATCTTCTTTTCATTGACCAGCTCGGCGATTTTTTCGACGAATGTTTTCTTATTGACCTGATAAGGCAACTCATCTACCACCAACATTTGGCGACCACTTTTATCCATGTCTTCTACATGTGTGCGACCACGCATCACAACTCGACCACGACCTGTGCGATACCCTTCTTTCACGCCAGCCGTACCATAAATAATGCCCGCTGTCGGAAAATCTGGTGCTGGTACTAGATCTATCAGCTCCTCAATTCCAGTATCTGGATTTTTCAACAAGATTAAGCATGCATCCAGTACTTCATTCAGATTGTGCGGCGGGATATTGGTTGCCATCCCGACAGCAATGCCAGAACTGCCATTGATCAATAAGTTAGGAATGCGCGCCGGCATAATGAGCGGCTCTTGCTCAGATCCGTCATAGTTAGGACCAAAATCTACGGTTTCTTTATCGATATCTGCCAGCAGCTCGTGGGCGATCTTAGCCATACGAATTTCGGTATAACGCATCGCCGCCGCATTATCGCCATCCACAGAACCAAAGTTCCCCTGACCATCTACCAGCATGTAACGCAAGCTGAAATCTTGCGCCATACGTACAATGGTGTCATACACAGCAGTATCTCCGTGTGGGTGGTATTTGCCGATCACATCCCCAACGATACGCGCTGATTTTTTATACGGTTTATTGTAGTCATTCGATAACTCGTGCATCGCGTATAACACACGACGGTGTACGGGTTTTAAACCATCTCGCACATCAGGTAGGGCGCGACCCACGATCACACTCATGGCGTAATCAAGATAAGAGCGACGCATCTCATCTTCTAAACTAATTGGGAGGGTTTCTTTGGCAAATTGATCCATGTGTAGACTGACTTATAATGGTTTTTTATGTGCTGCAAATTTTAGCATGAATAGCGTTTATTGAGCCGTTTCTTAGTGCCTCAAAATTCCGCGATTTATTTTCGTAGCAACTCACCTTGCATTCCCGGTAAGCCAAATACTGGCTTACGGGAAATACTGCATCTCAAACTCTGCATTTATAGAAGTGCCCTCAAGGTTAAACCGCTCCTACGAATGCTGATGCTATTTATTCAACAAGGCTAAGTCTGCTTTCAAATCCTCAATATGTTCCAAACCAACAGCGATACGCACTAGTCCATCTGTAACACCTGCTATTGCACGCGCGTCTGGCGTTACACGACTGTGCGTCGTGGTAGCAGGGTGTGTAATGGTGCTTTTCGCATCCCCTAGGTTTGCTGTGATGGAAATTAATTTAGTCGCATCAATCAATGCCCAAGCGGCCTCTTGTGGCGCTTGCCCTGCCTTGGTCTTGACCTCAAAAGTCACAATACCGCCACCACTGACCTGTTGGCGCAATGCCAAAGCATGCTGTGGGTGCGAAGGCAAGCCAGGATAGTAGACGCGCGTCACTTGGGGTTGTGTTTCTAACCACGTGGCAAGCGCCAGTGCATTTTTAGCGTGCGCTTCCATGCGAATATGAAGTGTTTCCAGTCCTTTCAGAAACACCCATGCATTAAATGCACTCATGGTGACCCCAGCAGTACGTAAGAAACCGTAAACTGGCTCCATCAATGCTTTTGATCCCAACACAGCACCACCCAAGCACCGCCCCTGTCCATCGATGTATTTTGTGGCAGAATGAATCACAATATCAGCGCCTAACGCCAATGGCTGCTGGATTGCTGGTGTACAAAAACAGTTATCAACCACCAAATGTGCACCTGCTTTGTGGGCAATATCTGCCAGCAGGCGAATATCACAGATCTCGGTCAGTGGATTTGATGGCGTTTCCACAAAAAATAGCTTAGTTTTAGGCGTAACGGCAGTCTGCCATTCATCAGCATTCGTCAATGAAACGAACGTCACATCCAAGCCCCAACGCTTGAGAATATTGCCGAACAACTGCACGCTAGTACCAAAAATACTGCGTGAAGCAACCACATGATCCCCGGCCGAGCATAAACCCATGACGCATGCCAAAATCGCAGACATGCCGCTGGAGGTTGCCACGCACTGCTCAGCGCCTTCAAGCGCCGCTAATTTGTTTTGAAACATGGTCACTGTAGGGTTGGTAAAGCGTGAGTAAATGTTGCCTGCCTCCGTGCCACCAAAGCGTGCTGCAGCTTGTGCTGCGCTATTAAACCTGAAGCTTGAGTTTAAAAACAGTGCTTCAGAGTTCTCGCCAAATTCAGTAGATTCGCTCCCTGCACGTACGCTTAGAGTTTCTGGATGGTATTGTTGTGTTGTCATAAAATTCTCGCAATCGAAAAATTAAAAGCTTTAAGCAGGGCAAGGTGTAAATCTACTTCTTGAGCGCGACATCCTGTTGATATGTAAGCGATAAAAGTGAGTTTGCAATACAGTATTGCGACAAGGTTTATTTTCCCAATAAAAAACCCGTTAAGGCTTTTCGCCAAAACGGGTTCTTTCTTTTACTCGCTTTAGCTGTATTTCTAACGCGCCCGCAAGCTGAGTGATGCCTCGATTGAATGTAGCAACCTCAAATCAGCGCAGCTTTATGTTAGCCCTAAGCTTACTGTTAGTCAAGGGCATGGAGCACAAAATTCACACGCGCCTATTCTACGCGCCGACCTCATCCGTCTCGCCCGTATTAATCAGATTCAAATCCAACTGTGTACTTGAGTTGCCGGGTTTCTGGCTCCTTTTTGCATCGCCACGTGTGGACTCTATCTTCGTCATATAGACCTCATCAATATCGCCCGTCACATATTTTCCATCAAAACATGAACAATCAAAATCTTTGATTTTAGGGTTTCTGAATTTTACATCTTTAATTAAAGCATCCAAATCTTGATAAATCAAAGCATCTGCGCCAATTTCCTTGCAGATTTCATCATCGGTACGACCTGTCGCAAGCAATTCTTCACGGCTTGGCATATCAATGCCATATACATTCGGAAAACGCACTGGTGGCGCGGCAGAAGCAAAATAGACCTTATTGGCACCGGCATCGCGCGCCATTTGTACAATTTGTTGAGAGGTTGTTCCGCGCACGATTGAATCATCTACAAGCAAGACGTTCTTGCCTTTGAATTCAATACCGATCGGATTCAGCTTTTGACGAACTGACTTTGTACGTAAAGCCTGTCCCGGCATAATGAATGTGCGACCGATATAACGATTCTTAATAAATCCCTCACGATAATCAAGACCTAAATCTATCGCCAGTTGCAATGCACTCGGTCGACTGGTGTCAGGGATCGGAATCACGACATCAATCTGCTTATCAGCCCATTCTCGTCGAATCTTGTCTGCCAAGCTTTTACCCATGTCTAATCTCGTCTGATAAACAGACACCCCATCGATCACTGAATCCGGTCTAGCCAAATAGACATACTCGAAAATACATGAGTTTAGTTTCGCCACATCTGAACATTGCCGCGAATGGAAATTACCCTCTAAATCGATAAAGATTGCCTCGCCTGGCTCTACATCACGAAGCATCTCGAAGCCCAACACATCCAAGGCAACACTTTCGGATGCCACGATATACTCAACCCCTTTTTCGGTGTTAGCCTTACCAATGACCAATGGACGTATGCCATTAGGATCACGGAATGCCAGCAAGCCAAAATTCGCAATCATCGCCACAACAGCGTAGGCTCCCTTACAGCGCCTATGTACGCTACTCACCGCATCAAACACCATATCGGTATTTAACACGGCATTGCGAGATGTTTTTTCAATTTCATGCGCCAGCACATTCAGCAACACCTCTGAATCTGAACTGGTATTGACATGACGCAAATCCTGACGAAACATCTCCAGTTTAAGCTGATCAGAGTTGGTTAGATTGCCGTTATGCCCTAATACAATGCCAAAAGGTGAATTCACGTAAAATGGTTGGGCCTCAGCAGCATTTGAAGAGCCTGCCGTGGGGTAACGTACATGAGCAATGCCCGCATGGCCAATCAGACTGCGCATATGGCGTGTTTGGAATACATCTTTGACCAAGCCGTTATTTTTATGCATGAAAAACGTATTGCCATCGCAAGTAACGATGCCAGCAGCATCCTGACCTCGATGCTGCAACACCAGCAATCCATCATAAAGCAATTGATTAACCGGGTTTTTACCTACGATACCGATGATTCCGCACATAACATCAACCTTAAACTAATGGGCACTTCTATGAATTTATAGAGGCACCCTAATTAAACTCACAATTCCCGACTAAACATAGTCAAACTTCACATGTTTAGCAATGTTCTCTGGCACCCAAGGTAGAAGGCTAATGACCAATGCCTCAATTGGGGCACTGAACATCGCATTACGCCAACGTACATCGTGGGGCAAACTGGTCATCCCTGCAAAAAAAACCAAGATGCATACAATCAGCACTCCGCGAAACATTCCAAATATCGCCCCTAAAGTACGATCCAACCAGCTGATCCCTATCTTTCTGATAATGGCTGATATTGCAATACTAAGTAGGCTTGACACTAGCAATGTAGCCAAGAACAAAATCAGGAACGCTGCTAACACACGCAAAGATTCAGTAGGAATTTCTATCGGCATCATCGGCAACAATTCTGTCGAATAGGTACGCCCCACATAAAAAGCAGCTATCCAACCTGCAATTGCCAGCACCTCTTTCACCATGCCACGCAACACACTCAGAATGACTGACGCGCCTATCACCATCAAAACCGCATAATCGAAACTGGTCATTATGTATCATTCACTGATTATTAATCATTGATTACCATCCCAGGTAATCCAATTGTTTTCAGTTTAGCAAGGGCATCAACAGCATCTTGACGGGATGCAAAACTCCCCGCTTTAAGCCGAATGCCCTCCCCTTTCAGCGTGATTAATTTCTCTGTCGTCGTGCTATATCCAGCCTGTTTTAGCTGCTCCTGCAAGCGCTTGATATTGGCCATATCTGAATAGACACCAATCTGAAGGCTAAAACGATCACTTTGCTTTATCGCCTGCTTATTCTCAACAGCTTTCGTTTCAGGTTTTTCCGCTAGTTTTGTGGTCTCAGGGTTTGCATCGGCGGCTTTAACCTCTAGTGCGCTGACATGCGCCGTCTTGTCTTGAGCTATCTTATCAACCTTCGCTTCCTGTCCAACGGAATCTGGCAATTTAGACTCACTTGAGCGAGCGTTAGCTACTTCTTGCGAAGTATCCTTGCTCGCCATCAAGTCATCCAGATTAGTCGAATGCTGAGCTTCCTCTTCAGTAACTGGCGCTTGGAGAGAATTCGATGGATGTTCAGGAGTGATAGTAGAGTCGGTCTGTTTCGACTTAGTCACGATACTCTCTTCAGCAGGATCAACCTCTTGAGCGACAATCGTCTCAGGCATCGTGACGGTAATTCTCTCCTGCTGTGTAAGCGCCACTCGATCTTGTAAAACCTGCGGTAAAAAGATCACCATGATCACCACTAGAGCGATTGCGCCGACCAATCGACGTCGCGCACGTTTTTTTAAACTCAACTCTTGGTCATTAGACAACTCGGGGGGCATCGCTGCTTCCTTATAGGTGAAGATTGATCGACTCATCCAGATGCTGCATTACATCGGCAACCGTGAAAAATGAGCCAAACACGATTATTTTATCATTTTCATTCACATCCATACAGGCTTGCCTGAGGGCGACTGATGCAGAGTCAAAAACCTGAATCTTCGCTTCCGAGATTATCTTCGCAATCTTTTCGTACAGCTCAGAAGCAGAGGCGCCACGCGCATGATGGACACTTGCTACATACCAAACATCAATCACATCTTTGACAGCATGTACTACACCGCCAATATCCTTATCTGCCAGCATCGCAAACACCGCAACCGTTTTACCTGTTGCGGATTTAATGCCCTCTAGATTTTGTGCTAAGGCACGTGCTGCATGTGGGTTATGTGCCACATCTAAAATGACCCTAGGTCGTTCTGACACGATCTGAAAGCGTCCAGCCAAGACCACCTGACACATAGCAGCGATCATCGATGACTCGGCGACTGGAAGCACTTTTTGCAATGACTCAATTGCCGCAATGGCACAGGATGCGTTATTGAGTTGATAGCTTCCCTTTAGCATGGGTAATGGCAATGTATACTTCACAGTGCCATTTACCAAGAACTGCCAATGTGCATTTAAACACTGCTGGTTAAAATCCCTGTGTATACATTGCAAGTCAGCTTCAACTAGTCGGGCATATTCTATTAAGCTCTGTGGTGGACTGTTATCACCACAAATGGCAGGTTTATCCCTACGGTAAACTCCCGCCTTTTCATATCCAATCTCCTCACGCGTTTCACCGAGAAACTCCTGATGATCCAAATCAATACTTGTGACAACCGAACAATCTGGCTCAAAGGCATTCACCGCATCCAGCCTGCCCCCCAATCCTACTTCTAAGACCGCCACATCGACCCCGATTTTCATAAAGTACCAGATTGCAGCCAAAGTCCCCATTTCAAAATAGGTCAAAGGAATTTCTACATCATGCTCAACACATCGCGCAGCATCCACAATGGAAAATGCTTCACATAGTGCTGCATCTGAGACTTCCACGCCGCCCACTCGCACACGTTCGTTATATCGCAGCAAATGCGGTGATGTGTAGCAACCTACCTGATATCCAGCCTGCAAATAAATTTGCGACATCATTGCACAGGTTGAGCCTTTACCGTTAGTCCCGGCAACCGTAATGATTCTGAAGTTCGGATATAGCTTTAAACGCTCGATCATTATATGGACGCGATCCAGCCCCATATCGATCGATTTGGGATGTAAGCGCTCGATATGCGCCAACCAAGAAGAGAGATCTTCAGGTGCTTGTAGCTGGGCCATATTAAGCACCTAGAACGCGAAACACAGTCAGCCGGCTCAGATTCAATCTAAGAGACAGGTCATTTATTAGGCCGCAACCGGCAACCGCATCAGTTGGGACAGCAAAGACGCCAGTTTATCGCGCATCTCACGACGATCAATAATCATGTCGATGGCGCCATGCTCTAATAAGAACTCCGCACGTTGGAATCCATCTGGCAACGTTTCTCGCACTGTCTGTTCGATGACACGTGGACCAGCAAACCCAATCAATGCCTGCGGCTCTGCCACAATCAGGTCTCCTAACATCGCGAAACTTGCCGACACGCCCCCCATCGTTGGATCAGTCAGTACCGAGATGTAGGGTAACCCAGCTTTACTCAATTGAGTCAATGCAGCACTGGTTTTCGCCATCTGCATCAGTGAAAACAAACCTTCTTGCATACGCGCCCCGCCACTGGCCGAAACGCAAACGAATGCCATCTTATTGTCAATTGCGGTCTGCACTCCCCGTGCAAAACGCTCACCAACCACAGACCCCATGGAACCGCCCATGTACTTGAATTCAAACACAGCCACAACGGCTGGCACAGACTTGATACTCCCCTGCATCACCACCAATGAATCTTTCTCATTTACTGCCTTTTGTGACTCTCTGGTACGTTCTGCGTAACTTTTACTGTCTTTAAACTTCAACGGATCAACAGGCTGAATCTCGGCACCCACCTCAAATTGTCCTTCCGCATCCAATAACAACGCAAGACGAGCCCTAGCGCCAATCCGATTATGATGGTCACATTTCGGGCACACTTCAGCGTTATCTTCCAGATCTTTTTTATACAGCACAGACTGACACGATGGACACTTACTCCAAAGCCCCTCAGGCATTGTCTTCTTCTCACCACTTACAACGCGCTTAATTTTTTGCGGTAACTTATTGAGCCATCCCATGACTTATTCCTTTTTCATTTAAATTACTGCTTGACTACTGAATCTACCGCAGACTTTAACTCATCCATCAATAAGGCAACGTTATTCATCAAGTTATCATCATCTGATGCTTCAATTGCCAAGACCATACGACTACCCACGACCACTGCATCCGCGATCGCTGCAGTCGCTTTCGCAGTTGCCGCATCACGAATACCAAACCCCACGCCGACTGGCAGATCAGTTTGTTTGCGAATTGAAGCCACCCTGTTTGAAACCTCGCTAATATTCAGATTAGCAGCCCCGGTGACGCCTTTGAGTGAAACGTAATACACAAAACCACTGGCCTGACTCACAATCAGATCAACCCGTTTAGGCTCAGTAGTGGGTGACAATAAGAACACTGGATCAATGTCCCGTGCCCGCAATGCTTTAATAAAATCAGCGCATTCTTCCGGTGGATAATCCACGGTAATGACGCCATCCACATCAGCTATTTTGGCGCTATCGGCAAACACTGTAGCACCCATTGCCTCAATTGGATTCGCATAACCCATCAAAATGATAGGCGTTTTGGCATCAGTTTTGCGAAACTCTTTGACCATTTCCAGCACTGCTGTCAACCCAACTTTGTGAACCAAAGCACGCTCGCTGGCACGCTGAATCACCGGACCATCCGCCATCGGATCAGAAAACGGCACCCCCAGCTCTATCATGTCTGCGCCATGTTTCACTAAGGTATGCATGAGGTTAACGGTATGCTTAGGGTGCGGATCACCCGCAGTAATATAAGGAATTAGAGCCGTCTTTCCTTGTTGTTTCAATGTTGCAAAAGTTGATTGAATGCGTGACATAGGTAGTTTTGTTGTACTGTTAATAAAGGTAGAAAATGCAAGTCGCTAAACAAGATAAGGCGTAAGTAAAAAATAAGTGTGCGGCATATCTAGTATATGTAAGCACTAATTTTTAAGAAGCAACGCAATATTGTAACGGGCTTTGCATTTTATAAAGTGATGTTGGCAAGTTTAGCTACAGTATTGATGTCTTTGTCGCCACGTCCAGACAAATTGACCAAGACAATTTCATCTTTACGCATGGTTTTGGCTAATTTTTCAGCATAAGCAAGCGCATGGCTGGACTCTAGCGCAGGGATAATGCCCTCTGTGCGACACAGGTTATGAAATGCCGCCATCGCCTCATCATCGGTAATCGCTACATATTCCGCACGCTTGATGTCTTTCAGCCAAGCATGTTCTGGCCCCACCCCTGGATAATCTAGACCAGCCGAAATCGAATGCGTTTCTATGATATTGCCATCGGCATCCTGCATCAAATAAGTACGATTGCCATGTAATACCCCCACAGGACTATTGGCTGTTAATGGTGCAGCGTGCATTCCAGATGAGATGCCGTGACCTGCCGCCTCCACGCCTATCAGGCGCACATTCGGCACATCGATGTATGGATAGAAAATCCCCATGGCATTGGAACCACCACCCACACAGGCAACCACTGCATCAGGTTGACGACCCACCATCTCCATCATCTGCTGTTTGGCCTCCTGACCAATCACCGCTTGGAAATCGCGCACCATCATCGGATAGGGATGTGGTCCAGCCACTGTGCCGATAATGTAGAAGGTCGTTTCGATATTAGTTACCCAATCACGCATTGCCTCATTCAATGCATCTTTTAAGGTCTTGGAGCCACTCTCTACGGGAACAACAGTCGCACCCAGCAATTTCATTCTAAAGACATTCGGCGCTTGGCGCTTTACGTCCTCACTCCCCATATATACGACACACTCCAACCCTAATCGCGCTGCAATTGTAGCTGTCGCTACTCCATGCTGCCCTGCACCGGTCTCAGCAATCACTCTTGGCTTACCCATGCGCTTTGCTAATAGCGCCTGTCCAATGGTATTGTTTACCTTGTGCGCTCCCGTGTGATTCAAATCCTCACGTTTTAAATAGATTTGTGCCCCACCGATTTTATTAGACAAACGCTCCGCATGGTAAATCGGACTTGGGCGACCAACAAAATGTTTTAAATCATAAGCATACTCAGCTAAGAAACTGGGGTCATGGCGATACTTCTCATACATCACGCGCAACTCTTCTAGTGCCTCTACCAATGTTTCGGCGACGAAGGTGCCTCCAAATTGACCAAAATGCCCTCGTGCATCTGGCATATCATAAAGCTGCATACGACTCTCCACTTAAACTGCTACTTAATTATCGCGTATATATTTGTTGCATAAATGCCGCAATTTTAACGGCGTCTTTGATTCCTTTGGCGCATTCGACACCTCCACTAACATCGACTGCGTAAGGATTAACCTTGGCAATAGCATCTTGCACATTCTCCGCACATAAGCCGCCTGCCAGAATCACGGGTTTATCTAACTCGGCTGGGATCAAATCCCAATCAAACACTAATCCTGTTCCACCAGCCACACCCTTGGTATAAGTGTCTAACAACAAGGCCTTTGCATTAGCATAATCTTTTGAACATTGTACCAAATTTGTATCTGCCTTGACGCGAATTGCTTTGATATAGGGCAGTCCGTAACGACCACATTCCTCAGGCGACTCATCGCCGTGAAACTGCAAAAGATCCAAGCGTACCTGAGAAGTCACATCCCTAATCAAGTCAGCTGAGGCATTGACAAACAAGCCAACCACACTAATAAACGGCGGAATCACCTTTACGATATTGATTGCTTGAGCAAGGTGAACGCTACGCGGACTTGGCTCATAAAACACCAACCCTATCGCATCCGCCCCATGATCAATTGCAGACAAGGCATCTTCTGCACGCGTGATGCCGCAAATCTTAGCTCTAATCCTCAAAATAATGCCTTTATTAAAGTATTGATTAACAAGGAAGCGCTATTGTAGCGCTAAATTAAGACTTTTAATTCTGATTTGGACATGTCTGGAAGACCCCACTTGCCATCATAGCCAACACCAGTGAAATAAAGTCCATAGGGGGAAAAAGTGGGGGGCGACAATGTGCGATCGCGATGTTCCAATAAGTGTTTGATAAACACTGGAGGGTGCGCATCCTTACCCACATAAATGAGAGCGCCGACCATATTTCGTACCTGATGTTGGAGGAAGGCATTGGCAGAAAATTCGAACACAAAATAGTTCCCAACGGCTGTAATTTTCGCTCGTGTTAAATGACGCACGGGTGAATTAGCCTGGCATTCGGACGCTCTAAAAGCACTAAAATCATGCTCTCCTACCAAATATGTAGCCGCCTCCTGCATGGCAGCCAAGTCTAGTGGCAAATGAAACCAACCGGCCTTCGTGGCCATCAGTGCAGAGGCTACTGGAGCACAATAAAGCAGATATTGATAACTGCGGCTAAAGGCTGAAAATCTGGCATGGAACCCTGCATCCACTTCGCGAGCCCACTCAACGCGCACTGTAGCAGGCAGGTGCGCATTAACACCACGTACCCAAGCCGTTAGCGGCCTAACCGCATCTGTCTCAAAATGAACCACTTGCGCATACGCGTGGACGCCAGTATCTGTGCGGCCGGCCGCATGGACTCTCACTTTTTCCTGAGCTATTTTAGCAATTGCCGACTCCAAGGCATCTTGCACTCCACAGCCATTCGGCTGACTTTGCCAACCGCAAAAATGTGCGCCGTCATATGAAACTCCCAATGCAAATCGCAAGCTGACACTCCTCAATGAAGCAACTTAATAAAAATGAATGTCGCGATCAACAGCATCAATAATAGCAGCAACATTTTATCCGCTGTATGGAATGGCAGATCTTCTATGTTCACCATTTTACTTTTTTGGTGTGTGATAACTCCTGCATTTAGCTCATCCAAACGATCAAAACTGATTGCATGACGTTGATGCAATGCTATCTCATCGACATACTCCAGCGTCAAAACCAAACGCACAGCTAACCTTTCCACGTTGCACCCCAAATATTTGAGCGGGCGACATAACATATACAGCGCTGATATCAACTGCACTTTAGAACTCGTCATTAAAAGCAATGTCATTGTAGCCAATGCTGACGACAACCTCATCACCTGCAATGCGCCCTGATACAAACCTTCAATGGTTGGTGCGAACGTCGCCGGAAGATAGGAGACAAACTCACCAGGTGTGGCATAAGCGTAAATCATCAAAATCGACAAGAATATCCATTTCAGACGAATCACCATGACTAAAAATTGCTTGGGTCGTATCACCAATGCAAGAGTGCTTAATAATACGAACAATACGGACAGCAATACTTCGCTTACTACTCCCATCGCAATCAGAACGAAAAAAAAATACAAAATACTAACAAAAGGATGCATAGGAATTACCGCAATGGGAACCTCAATTTTACCAAAAGAGATCTTTGCAAAAGGCTATTTAAACAAAAAAGCCGGGCAGAAGCTCGACCTGATTCAACAATGGAGAGATCAAAGGTACTTTTATAAATACAGAGTTTGATTGTAGTACAAGGCGCATACTCGTGCGGGACATCTTCAACCTCGCTAGATGCTAAAGTATCAAATCGGTTGTGACGGAACGCAAAGAGCGCAAGGACCTTTTCCGTAGAACATCGCTACTTTCAATCACTTTTCATACGCGAAACCCGAGAAAACCAATGCGATGTTGGGCATAGCGACCAAAGCCATAGTAGTGACATACAGCGAGGTTGCGAAAACCGGCAGCAATGCGCTCAAGTAGTTCTAGCAGGCAATCAGCGAAGCTGATGCTCTTAAAAAATGTATTTTTAGAAGTATCTCTAAGCTAAATCGGCCAGCAACTTCTCTGCCCGCTCGCGCTGCTGACCCCCACCTTCTTTAATGACCTCTTCAAGTAACTCACGCGCACCTTCCTTGTCATCCATCTCTATATAAGCAGCAACCAGATCTAATTTAACCTCGACTTCTTGATTCTCAGAGCCACCAACAGAAGTCATCTCTTTCACATCACTCACTGGGAAATCAAACGTAACTTCTTCAGTTTCTGGAACAATTTCCTCCATTAGTTTTTCCTCTGGTTCAGACTGCGTCAAATCAAGATTGATGCCGTCTAGTGAAATCTTAGGCGCCTGCAATGTGGGCGCTGATTCTAGAGTTTCCGCCTCTTCTTCCGATGAATAGATCTCCTTCCTGCGTTTGTTACGTAAATACATCCACGCAGCACTCAACAATGTCACCGTTGCCGCGCCACCTACTATTGCAAGATTACCTTGGGTATCCAACAAGCGATTGATAAAGCTTGCTTCAACCACGAGTTCAGGAACAGTCTCTACTTTGATCACTTTATCGGTTGCTTTTGCTGCAGGCTTCATCTCTGCCACTTGTGCCTTAGCCTCTACGTTCTTTTGCATATCGGCCATTGACTGATTCCTCAATGCCAGCAACTGCTGCAAATCCGCAATCTGTTTTTCTAATTCGGACGTTCTGTCCTGAACTTCCTTCAATGCCTTTTCACGCGCGGCCGCATCTTCTTGTAATGTCGCAATCTTGGCTGACAGCTCCGTGTCTGCTTTTAGTGATGAATCATTAACTGTCGTTCCCGCAGAGAGTTTAACTACATCCTTAGGGCTAACTTTGGAAGCTTGAGCCTTATCTTCAGCAGAGGCAATCTTGCCGGATGAAACTTGCTTCTGTTCCGATGAGTCTGCGAGCGTTGGGGATTTTTTCACTATATCCGACAGCGACTGGCGATATTGATTCCAGCTAGATAAATGCAACTTGATTAATTGCTTGGCTTGTTGGTTATCAATCGCTGTCAGCACCTCCTTCTCGGGCGCCTTAATAATCTGACCGACCTTTAAGCGATTCATATTGCCATCAACGAAGACCTCTTTATTAGCTTCATACAAGCCAACCAGCATCTGGTCCTGACTGACCCCCTCCACCAGCACATCTCTTGCCAATGAATGTAGTGTGTCCCCACGCTTGGTCACCACACCAGCACTCGAAACTGGTTCAGCAGGATCTTTAGTCTTTACTGGAGCTTCACTTTTGATTTCCTTTGCAATTAGTTCAGACTCTGATGTAGATGACTTGCTTGCCTCTACTGCTTGAGAAGCAACTGTAGCGGAGAGTGGTACTGCAGGTAAGCTGACTGTTGAAGGAGCTAACTCCTGAATAGTATCTTTGTATCCTGGAGGATCAAGTAGCACTGTATATTCTCTTAGGAGTCTGCCAGAGGCCCAGTCCAATTGAATCAGCACATCAAGATAGGGGTCATCAATCGGCAATGCTGTGCGCAGTTTCAAGACGGACACACCATTTGCGTTATTAACAAGATCGACCTTGATGTTGCTGTGCACATCAAGACGTGTAATCCCCTGGTTGTTATAAGCATCTTCAGAAGCGACCGAGCCTACAAGTGTAGAAAGCTCATCTGGTGTGACAGACACTAACTCAATCTCCGCTTTGAGAGGCTCCCCTAGACCTGAGCTGACATTCAACTTACCTAAGCCCGCCGCATTGCCGTAGAACGGCATAAATGCCAAGCAGACTGCCAGTGATATTTTCTTTAAATTTGATTTATACACACTGCTACCTTTAAGAGAACGTATATTCTCAGTATGAAACTAACATCAAATAATTAGCTATGCAAGCTCATAATGTACATGATATTCAATGGCCATCTACTTGCTAGGGTTGATGGTTGTGTCCCTTACAACAATCAACATAGTTGCCATGCTTATTTTTCTATTAAAATCCGCAACATACGACGTAGCGGCTCTGCTGCCCCCCATAACAACTGATCACCTACCGTAAAAGCGGAAATATACTCATCTCCCATATTTAGCTTACGAATGCGCCCTACTGGAGTTGTCAATGTCCCGGTGACCGCTGCTGGTGTCAACGCCTTCATGCTCGCCTCACGCTCGTTGGGAATGACCCTCGCCCACTGATTCGCTTCTGACAGCATCTGATGTATCTCATCTATCGGCACATTTTTTCTTAGTTTAATAGTCAACGCCTGACTATGGCAACGCATCGCACCGATCCGTACACATAGGCCGTCAATTACAATAGGATTGAACTCGCGACCAAGAATCTTATTCGTTTCTACTCCAGCTTTCCACTCTTCTTTACTTTGACCCTTACCCAGATCTTTATCAATCCAAGGAATCAGACTGCCAGCCAGCGGCACACCAAAGTGTGCGGTAGGAAACGCATCATCACGTAAAGTGCCTGCTACCTCACGATCGATATCCAAAATGGCAGAAGCGGGATCCTCCAAAAAAGAACTCGCAACGCGATGTACTTCACCCATTTGTTTGAGTAGTTCACGCATATTCTGCGCACCAGCACCCGATGCCGCCTGATAAGTCATGGAAGTCGCCCACTCCACCAAATCAGCTTTGAATAAACCATTCAGTGCCATCAGCATAAGGGATACCGTGCAATTGCCCCCTACCCAATTTCTGCCACCCTTGTGCATCGCATCTTTGATGACATGCATATTTACTGGGTCAAGAATAATGACCGAATCTTTTTCCATGCGCAAAGTTGAGGCCGCATCAATCCAATGCCCATTCCAGCCTGCTGAGCGTAACTGTGGAAAAATCTCGGTGGTATAGTCGCCGCCTTGACATGAGACGATCGCATCCATTGCTTTAAGTGCGCTGATATCTTTAGCATCCAGCAAGGCTGGGGTATCTTTACCAACATTCGGTCCTTTTCCACCGACTTGGGAAGTGGTGAAAAACTGTGGCTCAATGTGTGTAAAATCACCTTCTTCCATCATGCGTTGCATCAACACTGAACCCACCATGCCGCGCCAACCGACAAATCCTACTTTTAACATGCTATCAATCCATCTCTAAGGCTTATTGCCAAATAATTATTTACTTGATTTCTGAACGACTTCGCCCGCTTTTTCCAAATCCTTACCGATGCCATTAATCGTATTACAAGCTGTCAGCAGTATAATCGATGAACTTAGCGCAAATCTTTTCCATATCATACACACCCCGCTACAAAGTTATATTGGAATACATGGGTTCGAGCCTTTTTAAAAGCGCCCATCAATCTTGAGGTCAGGGCGCTTCAACTTAAACGACTCTATTACATTGCGGCAACGATTTGATCACCCATTTCAGAGCATGATACGCGTTTCATGCCATCTTCATAGATGTCACCAGTACGGTAACCTGCGGCCAATACCTTTTTAACCGCATTTTCAATGCGCTGTGCAGCAGCTTCATTATCAAAGCTATAACGCAACATCATTGCCGCTGAAAGAATAGTCGCAATCGGATTTGCCAGATTTTTACCAGCGATATCCGGAGCAGAGCCGTGTGATGGCTCATACAAGCCTTTTTTGGTTTCATTCAGTGAAGCTGAAGCTAACATACCGATAGAGCCAGTCAACATAGAAGCCTCATCCGACAAAATGTCACCAAAGATGTTACCAGTCACCATCACATCAAATTGTTTAGGATTGCGAATAAGCTGCATCGCTGCATTGTCAACGTACATGTGAGTAAGCTCCACTTCTGGGTACTCTTTAGCCACGTCAATCACGATTTCTTTCCAGAACTCAGTGGTTTCCAACACATTAGCTTTATCGACTGAACATAGTTTCTTCTGACGCTTCATTGCAATCTGGAAAGCCACGTGTGCGATGCGACGCACTTCTGGCTCACTATAGATCATGGTATTGAAGCCTTCACGCACACCTTGCTCGTTAGTACGCATGCCGCGTGGCTGACCAAAATACACGTCGCCAGTTAATTCACGCACGATCATAATATCCAAACCTGCCACCACTTCAGGTTTTAAAGTAGACGCATTGGCCAACTCCGGATACAGCACGGCTGGACGCAGATTGGCAAACAAACCTAAATCTTTACGAATCCCCAACAAACCACGCTCTGGCCGCAACGGGCGATCTAAATTGTCATATTGCGGACCACCAACAGCGCCCAACAACACCGCATCTGCATCACGGCAGATCTTCTGCGTAAACTCCGGGTACGGATGACCAAACTGGTCATAAGCCTGCCCACCCAAAGGCGCTTCGGTAAAGGTCATGTCCATACCTTCGTTTTTAAACACATCTAATACGCGTAACGCTTGTGTGATAATTTCTGGACCGATGCCATCACCTGGCAACACTGCAATTTTCATTGTCATGATTAATTCCTTAAAAAAATTCTTCTCTAAATTAACTAAAAGCTGATAAAAAAACTGGTAAAAACTGTCACGAGAGATTGAGTGATTCGGCGCACGGAGCTCAGAAACCGAAATGTACATGCAGTACATGAGGGTTGTTAGCAGCGTGCAACAAAGTCAATCAATGCTCAATAGGTTTCAAGCGAATAACCAAGGCTGACTTGCCTTATGTTTAACCTCAAACGCCTTGATCTCATCTGCATGCTGCAGAGTCAAACCAATCTCATCCAACCCATTCAACAAATTATGTTTGCGTGTTGGCGTAATTTCAAACGTAAAGCTATCGCCACTTGGCAATGTCACGGTTTGTGATGACAAGTCCACGTTCAGCTTGTAGCCCTCGTTCGCTTGGCACTCTTTAAACAAGCGGTCTACCACAGCCGCATCGGCCACAATCGGCAAAATACCGTTTTTGTAGCAATTGTTAAAGAAAATATCGGCGAAACTGGGGGCAATAATTACGCGGAAACCTTGGTCTTCAATCGCCCAAGGCGCGTGCTCACGGCTGGAACCACAGCCAAAATTATCACGTGCCAACATGACTTGTGCACCTTGATAGCGAGCTTGATTGAGCGCAAAATCCGGATTAATCGGACGCGTACTGCAATCCATACCTGGCTCGCCATAATTGGTATAACGCCATTCATCAAACAAATAAGGACCAAAACCTGAGCGTTTGATCGATTTCAAAAACTGCTTCGGAATAATCGCATCGGTGTCAACGTTTGCACGGTCGATCGGGCAAACCAAACCATTAATCTGTGTAAAAGCTTTCATATCTTCTCCTATAGACTACAAGCTGCGCACATCAACAAAATGACCTGCAATCGCTGCGGCAGCGGCCATTTCCGGGCTCACCAAATGTGTACGGCCTCCTGGACCTTGACGACCTTCAAAGTTACGATTTGAGGTAGAAGCGCAGCGCTCACCAGCACTCAAGCGATCTGAGTTCATCGCCAGACACATAGAACAACCTGGCTCACGCCACTCAAAACCTGCCTCAATAAAGACCTTATCAAGACCTTCCGCTTCAGCTTGGCGCTTCACCTGACCGGAACCAGGCACGACCATCGCCAACACGACATTGCCAGCCACCTTCTTGCCTTTAGCCACACTAGCAGCCGCACGCAGGTCCTCGATACGTGAATTGGTGCATGAACCGATAAACACTTTATCCACCTTGATTTTCTCGATCGGCGTATTGGCAGCCAAGCCCATATACTTGAGCGCATTTTCAATGCTGGTGCGCTTGGTCGTGTCTACCTCTTTAGCTGGATCCGGCACTGTCGCACCAATCGGCAGCACTTGCTCAGGCGAAGTTCCCCAAGTAACTTGAGGGGCAATCTCCTCGCCTTTGAGCTCAACCACACAATCAAATACTGCGTCTGCGTCTGACTTCAACGTATTCCAGTAAGCCACGGCTTGTTCCCATTGCTCTGGTTTAGGCGCATATTGACGGCCTTTTAAGTATTCCGCCGTTTTCTCATCCGGCGCGATAATACCTGCGCGAGCACCTGCCTCGATCGCCATATTACAAATGGTCATCCGGCCTTCCATGGTCAACGCACGAATCACTTCGCCACCAAATTCAATGGCATATCCTGTACCGCCAGCAGTACCAATCTTGCCAATTACCGCCAAAGCCACATCCTTTGCAGTTACACCCTTACCCAATTGACCATCCACTTTTACCAACATGCGTTTGGATTTTTTAGCGATCAGAGTTTGTGTGGCCATCACATGCTCAACTTCAGATGTGCCAATGCCATGCGCCAACGCGCCAAAAGCACCATGTGTAGAGGTATGACTATCACCACAAACAACCGTCATACCTGGCAGCGTAGTACCATTCTCAGGCCCGATCACATGGATAATTCCCTGATTCGCATGTTTGAACGGGAAATAAACCAAAGCTCCTGTTTCCTTGATGTTGCTATCTAGCGTTTCAACCTGCAATCGCGAAATTGGATCTTCGATGCCTTTATCCCAGTCTTTGGTTGGCGTGTTGTGATCGGGATTAGCGACCAGTGTATCTGCACGCCAAGGCTTACGCCCTGCCATTCTTAAGCCTTCAAATGCCTGAGGGCTAGTGACTTCATGCACCAAATGCCGATCGATATAGATCAAGCAAGTGCCATCAGATTCCTCATGCACGACATGAGAATCCCACAATTTATCGTAAAGCGTTTTTCCTGCCATGGTGTACTCCTTTAGAGGGGTTATTTTTAAAACATGGCGCATTCTAAAGTAAAGCCAATACCTGAACAAGAATATAGTTTATACTAGTATCAAGAATAACAGGATAATAAAATCAAATGGATACAAGACGCAAAGAATTGTCAGAATTCCTGCAAGCACTCCGACAACGAGGCACTCCAGAAGCCTTTGGCTTTCCTACCGGCACACGCAGACGCACGCAAGGATTACGGCGTGAAGAAGTCGCACAACTCGCAGGCATCAGCGCCACCTGGTACACCTGGATAGAACAAGGACGCGAGGTTAATGTGTCGGCGGATGCGCTGGAAAGGCTTGCCACTGCACTCAAGCTGAGCAAGTCTGAACGCACCTATCTGTTTGACATGGCCGACCGGCGAGACCCGCAAGCACACAACCTTGAAACCGATACCGCACCAGACACTCTAGTGGAGATGCTAACAAACATTCATATCCCCGCTTACATCATGGGGCGCACATGGGACATACTGGCATGGAATGCCGCTGCAAGTGAGTTATTTATCAACTGGCTGGATCAAGCTTCAAACGACGCACGCCCCAACCTGCTCCGCTATGTATTCCAGCATCAGGATGCTAAACAGTTTGTGGTGGATTGGGAAATGCGCGCCAGACGTCTAGTCGCAGAATTTAGAGCTGATTGCCGCAGCCGACTGGAAGAACCGGAGCTGAAGCGACTGGTGAACGAGCTCTCTCAGATTAGTCCTGACTTTGAACGCTTCTGGAAGTTACATGACGTGCTAGAAAGGCAAGGTGGCAAAAGACAATTTCACCATCCTAGGCATGGGCTGATCAGTTACAGCCAAGTGACTCTAAGACCAGTAGAGCAGGAGCAGTTGAAGTTGGTGTTATTACAGCCGCAGTGACAGCGCTGTATCTATGCGGCAGGGAACGGAACGAAACATCTATTCCGATTTTAACTCAAGCAACAACTTATACTCCACCGCATCTTTCAACGCCAGCCACGACGCTTCAATAATATCAGTCGATACACCTATAGTAGTCCAATTATACTGATGATCGACCGATTCAATAATCACCCGAACTTTAGCCGCAGTAGCCTGACTGCTATCCAGCACACGTACTTTGTAGTCCATTAGCTTGATTTCGTTGATAGCAGGATAAAACTTCTCTAGCGCTTTACGCATCGCCTTGTCTAGCGCGTTCACTGGCCCATCACCCTGAGCGGTAGCGGTAGCATCCTGCCCATTGACGTTCACATGAATGGTGGCGGAAGAATTTAAACCATCCGCTGATGGTTCAAAAATACTTACATGGTATTGCTTCAGGCTGAAAAACGGCTCGAACTTACCTAACAACTTGTGCATCAGCAAATCGAACGAGCTTTCCGCACCTTCAAACTGATAGCCTTCATGCTCCAACGCTTTGAGTTTTTCCAATACGCGAATGGTGTCAGGTGAATCTTTTGTGAGAGTGGGTTCAATTTGCTGCAACTTATTGAGCAATGCGCCCCTCCCCGCCACTTCTGACACCAAAATGTGGCGCTCATTGCCAACTTGGTTAGGGTTGATGTGCTCGTAAGAGATAGGATTCTTATTCACCGCATCGATATGCATGCCACCCTTATGGGCAAAGGCATCATGGCCGACATAAGGCGCTTTATCATTAAATGGCATATTGGCCACTTCGCTCACAAAGCGCGCTGTGGTCGTGAGGTTTTCCATATGATGGGGTGGTATACACGCCATGCCGAGCTTGAGCTGAACATTTGGAATAATGGACACCAGATTGGCATTGCCGCAACGCTCACCGATGCCATTAATAGTACCTTGTACTTGAGTTGCACCGGCTTGCACTGCGACTACCGAATTTGCCACCGCCATCTCGCAATCGTTATGACAATGGATGCCAATTTGCACTTTAGGGAACTGCGCGACTACTTTTTGCGTAATCTCAAAAATCTCATTGGGGAAAGTGCCGCCATTGGTATCACACAACGCCAATACATCAGCACCCGCATCGGCTGCCACCTGCAAGGTTTGCATAGCGTAGTCAGCATTGGTTTTATAGCCATCGTAAAAATGCTCGGCGTCAAACACCACTTCTTTGCCCTGCGCCTTCAGGTACGCTATGGTGTCGCCAATCATGGCAAGATTTTCTTGCAGCGTAGTCCGCAAAATATCGGTCACTTGGTAATCCCAACTTTTACCAAAAATCGCCACCGCACTGGTCTTAGCGCTCAACAGAGACTGTAGATTCCTGTCATCTTCAACTTTTATGCCAATACGGCGCGTACTACCAAACGCAATGATTTTTGCGTGCTGCAACTTAAGCTCAGCAACACGCTCAAAAAATTCGAGATCTTTGGGGTTAGAGCCAGGATTGCCTGCCTCAACATAGCCGATGCCCAACTCATCCAGCCGCTTAACGATTTTGAGCTTATCCTCTACAGTGAATGAAACCCCCTGCGCCTGCGCACCATCGCGCAATGTAGAGTCATAAGCGGTAACTGCTCTTTGTACCATAAGTGACTTCTTTTAATCCCTAAAATTACCAAACTGCATCGGAAAATCTGTCACACTCTTCTTCACAAATGCAATCGCATCCTGCAAAACATCGCGTTTCACACCATTAACACGCACGGTATCCCCTTGAATACTCGCCTGCACTTTCAAACCAGAGTCTTTGATCAGCTTGGTAATACGCTTAGCTAAATCGCTATCGATACCTGCACGGATTTTCAATTCTTGCTTAACTTTATTACCAGAAACCTTTTGCACATCTTTGTGCTCAAGGCGCTTGGAAGAGTCTGGTTCTTTTTTCTCCATCGCAGGCAACAGAATATCTTTCACCTGATC
>VGIC01000017.1 GCA_016867975.1 Betaproteobacteria bacterium
CAAAATCTCCTGAGATTGACACATCTACAGTGACACTACTATTTCTTTGCAGCCAAGCATCGATCAAGTCTTGCAAGGCCGCCTTTAGCCCAAGCTCATCTAAACTGCCAGGTCTTAGCCGCTGCAATATGCCACGAACGATACCCATCATTTGCCTTGCGACAAACTCAATGGCTTTAGCACTTTCACGTGCATCAGCGATCGTTTTAGCATGTAGAATTGTCGAGGCATCAACATGAATAGCCGTTAAATGTTGACCGACTTCATCATGCAAGTCACGAGCGAGACTTTTTCTTTCATCCTCTTGCAAGCTCATCATTTGTTGAGTTAACAGATGATTACTTTTAATGCTACTTTGTAAAGCTTCTGCCATTGCGTTAAATTTACGACTAATGTCGGACAATTCAGGTAGGGGAAAACTTGGCAAACGTGAATCCAAGTTACCTTGCTCTAACTCTGACAATGCGAACAGTACACGATTGACTGGACGAAGCGCTCGCCCCACCGCCCAATAAATCATCGCGTTTACCACGATAAAAAAGATGGTGGCCAACGCCAACAACCCTAGCATATCACTCCAAATTTCTGCGACCTCATAGGATGGATCAGGCGTCATCACCAACTCTCCTAACACCCGCCCATTGGCGAATATTTGCCTTTTTACTGGGGGCATCTTCTCATAAATCACATCCAGTGCTTTTATAAACCACACAGGAGCAGACCGCTCATCTACTTTAGACGCAGACCGGTTACTGTCTCTAAGATTGCCTTGAGCATCAAAAAAATCTATGCGCAAATGACGCACACTCTCCAGACTCTTCAACCTAAAGATGGGGGCCTTGTTAGGGTTAACCCCGTTTAACCATGTATAGTCGGAGGTGTAATGCAAGATCTCAGCATCCAACAAATGCAATGCTAACAATGCTGTTGACTCCACCTCAGCACGCACATCATCCCGCGCACTACGAATCATCAACAATGCACCAATCAACATCACCAATAATAGCAATGTGGTAATGATTAGGTTCAGTCTGAGCTTAAGATTCATAATGAAGTGGAATTTTAATTACCGATGCATTTTAATGAGATTTTCAGAAACAGATACAGGAAAAACTCCCGAACTATAAAAAAGCCATGTAGTTTTCGGCTACATGGCTTGAAGAGGCACTCCTAGTTAACTTTGGTGATTAACTGGATGGCAGTTTAGCAAGGTTGTAGCAATTACCCCTAGGGAGTAATACCATTTATGACTTGGGATTTTATCCCGCCATACTTAAAACTTTCTAATTATTTCCAGTTACAGTTTTATTAATAACATAACTAACCGCCATACGTAAACAACTTTAATTGTTGAGAACAATAGGCTCTTAATTGATTGAACCTTTTTAGGCTAGCACTCTCAAACGGCGAGTGCTAAAATTACGTTAAGGGGGATATGGAACTGATGACTAACGCTTTAACATTACCAGCATTAACTGCAAGTGACAGCTTAGAGCAATTTACGAGGGCGATTAAAGCCTATCCTGTGCTTTCAGCAGAGGAGGAGTACTCGCTCGCCCTGAAGTTCAAAAAAGAAAACGATCTAGAGGCGGCTCGCAAGCTGATTCTTTCACATCTAAGACTGGTCGCAAGTATCGCTCGCGGCTATACCGGTTATGGCCTACCTCAGGCTGACCTGATTCAGGAAGGCAACATCGGGCTTATGAAGGCGGTAAAACGCTTTGATCCAGAGCGCGGTGTGCGTCTGGTCTCATTTGCGATGCATTGGATCAAAGCCGAGATCCACGAATACATTGTACGCAACTGGCGGATGGTCAAGATTGCCACCACAAAAGCACAACGCAAGTTATTTTTTAACCTGCGGAGCATGAAGTCTGGCATCAACACCATGCACCCAGATGAAGTTGCCCGCATTGCAAAAGAGCTCAATGTCAAGCCAGAGGAAGTGCTGGAGATGGAGTCCAGACTAAACGGACACGAAATCTCACTTGAGGCGAATATCGACGATGAAGGTGAGGATCATTACAGCCCTATCGCTTATTTGCAAGATGATGGGCTGACACCACCAGATGCAATAGAGATGCGGCAGGTCGAGCATCGCGAAACTACGGGGCTCGCAAGTGCGTTGCAACATCTGGATGAGCGCAGTCGCCGCGTTGTTCAAGCACGCTGGTTGCAAGAACAAGGTGGCAAGACATTGCACGAACTGGCCAACGAGTTCGGTGTTTCAGCAGAGCGAATTCGTCAGATTGAACAAAAGGCGATGCAAAAAATGAAGGTGCTACTGCTAAAAAGTCGTTGATTACCCTGGATGCTAATAAATAAAGAGGGGCAATCAGCCTCTTTTTTTATAGCGATGCCACCGTTAATGGCTGATGTGCAATTGTAAAAGTAGCGGCGAGCATCACTGTCGGGTAGGGTTATTACAGCGCCGACAATCAACCTGTGCCAACCAAGGCAATGTGACAGATGGCGAGTCGATACCATTCTGTTATCATTTAGTCTTTACGGACAGCCCACTAATCTATGAGCAATACCCCCTACCCAACCGACATCAAATTGCATCAATCTTCTCGGTTACTTGAGATTAGATTCGATAACGATACGGAGTGTATACTGTCTTGCGAATTTTTGCGCGCTTATTCCCCTTCGGCCGAGGTGCGTGGTCACGGCCACGGACAAGAGGTGTTACAAACAGGCAAAGAAGAGGTGAATATTACAACCATTGAACCGGTCGGAAACTATGCTATCAAGCTGACTTTCTCTGATGGCCATGACACTGGGTTATACTCATGGGACTATCTGTACTCACTGGCGCGTGATTACGATGCTTTGTGGCTGGAGTACTTAGGCAAATTATCCATGGCAGGCATTCAACGTAAGGGCGCGACATGAGCGAAGAACACTCGACCCATTTTGGTTACAAAACCGTCAACGAATCAGAAAAAGCAAAAAAAGTTGCAGAGGTGTTTCATTCTGTCGCAGACAACTATGACTTAATGAACGACGTCATGTCCGCAGGACTCCATCGTGGATGGAAGCGGTTCGCTGTCGGTGTCAGTGGCGTCAACCCCGGTGACAGAGTACTCGACATAGCGGGCGGTAGCGGAGATCTTTCTAAACTATTCGCAAAAAAAGTAGGGCGCTCCGGGCAAGTCATCTTAACGGACATCAATGCCTCGATGCTTGGCGTAGGGCGAGACCGCATGCTAGACGCCGGCCTCAGCGTTCCCGCATTACAGTGTGATGCCGAAAAACTTCCATTCCCTGATGGATACTTTGACTGTGTCATCGTGGCATTCGGTTTACGCAACATGACCCACAAGGATCGTGCATTGGCGGAAATGCAACGCGTGCTTAAAGTGGGTGGTAGACTGCTAGTGTTGGAGTTCTCGAAAGTATGGCAGCCATTATCCAAACTTTATGATGTCTATTCATTCAAACTACTGCCGCTGATGGGAAAACTGCTGGCCAAAGATGCAGAAAGCTATCAATACCTAGCCGAATCAATCCGCATGCACCCCGATCAGGATACATTGAAACAGATGATGATTGAAGCCGGCTTGAGTAAAGTCGATTATTACAATCTGGTCGCTGGAGTGGTCGCATTGCATAAAGGATATAAAACCTGATGCTCAAGGTCTTATCCACCCAAGTATTGCAGCACTTAATTGCGCAAAACCGCTGGGCGAATGACCTGCTACGCCCCTATGCTGGCAAAGCCGTGCAATTCCATATTGCACCACTGATTGCCACCTTAACGGTTTTAGAAAATGGCAGCTTGGCGATGGCTGGTGAAACCGCACAGCCAGACGCGACCATCACCATCCCCCCCTCGCTACTGTTACGCCTGATCGCAAAAGACGATTCGGCTAAGCTGATGATCAAAATTGAGGGCGACGCGGAATTAGCGTCTACCCTAGCAAAAGTTATCAACCACATGCGCTGGGATTATGAACGAGATATCAGCCAAGTCATTGGTGATGTCCCTGCCTATAAGATTAGCGCCATTGGCAAGCACACCGTCAATGCTGCCATCGAGACTGCCGAGAATCTCGCCAGCATGCTCAGCGAGTACTGGCAGGAGGAGAATCCCCTACTCGCAAAAAAACGCCATGTCGAACAATTGATCGCCGACGTGGACACCTTGCGTGCCGATGTTGAGCGCTTAGAAAAAAGGTTGCATAAAATCACCCTGAAGCAGCCACTCGCCCCCACCCAAACAACCTTGTTCACCGAATAGTCTATCATGCGTTTCTTGAGGCCTTTTTACATCCTATTTATCATTGTTCGGTTCAGGTTGGATGAGTTCATCCTGCATCATACTGGCTTAAGACCATTACAATCGTTTCTCAATGGCCTGTTATTCTGGCGTAAAAAAGAGATATCCCGTGGAGAACGTCTAAGATTGGCGCTGGAGACGCTAGGTCCAATCTTTGTAAAATTCGGACAGATGCTCTCTACCCGGCGCGATTTGATTCCGCTCGACATCGCGAATGAACTCTCAAAACTGCAAGATCAAGTACCACCGTTTGCCTTCCCCGAAGTCGAGCAGATTATTACCCGCGCATTCAACCAGCCCATTTCTGTACTATTTTCTCAATTTGACACAACGCCGGCAGCCAGCGCATCCGTAGCTCAAGTGCATTTCGCACACCTGCCAGACGGGAAGCCAGTCGCGGTCAAGGTATTACGCCCCGGCATCGAAACCGTTATTGCACACGACTTGCACCTGATGGACGCTATCGCATGGTTAGTACAATCCATCTCAAAAGAAGCGAGGCGCCTCAAGCCCAGAGAGCTGGTCGCAGAGTTTGCCCGTCACACTGAAAGCGAGCTGGATCTAACGCTAGAGGCCGCCAACTGTAGCTTATTGGGGCGGAATTTTTCTGACAAAACCATGCTCATCGTGCCGGAAGTACATTGGGACTGGTGCCGAAAAGAAGTAATGGTGATGCAGCGTATGCATGGCACACCCATCAGCCAGCGCGACATGCTGATTGAAAAAGGTGTCGACATGCCGAGACTGGCGCGAGATGGCGTTGAGATATTCTTCACCCAAGTATTTCGTGATGGTTTCTTTCATGCCGACATGCACCCTGGTAATATACAAGTCGCCACCGAAGGCAATGACCTAGGCAAGTACATCGCACTAGACTTTGGCATCATGGGAACGCTAAGCGACAAGGATAAATATTATTTAGCCCGTAATTTTCTCGCTTTCTTTAATCAAGACTACCGTGATGTTGCTCAAGCCCACATCGATTCTGGCTGGGTTCCTGCTGACACCAAGCGTGAAGACTTGGAAAATGCAGTGCGCGCTATCTGCGAACCCATTTTTAACAAGCCGCTCAAGGACATCTCTTTTGCCCGCACCCTGCTGAGCCTATTCCAAATGGCGCGCCGTTTTGGTGTGATCATTCAGCCACAACTGATTATGCTACAAAAGACCCTACTCAATATTGAAGGGCTGGGGCGCGAACTAGACCCTAATCTGGACTTATGGAAAAGTGCTCAGCCCTTTTTAAGTCGATGGATGAGCGAACAGGTCGGCTGGCGCTCCATCATCAAAACAGTCAAAAATGAACTGCCTAAAATTCCTCACCTGGTACCTCAGCTACCTAGGTTGGTACATGAGTTCTTATCGCAACAGACTCGTAATGAATCCCCCCAAGCACTGCAAGCACACATCGATACGCTGATCAAAGCGCAACAACAACAAAACCGCTGGATAAAACGATTAATCTTTGCCATGATTTCGCTTGTCGCGATAGAAATCGCACTTACTATTGGTATTCATTTACGCTAACCCCATTAAAAGGAGCTCTCATGAAATCAAAACGATCTTTCTTTCCCATCCTGTTATTACTGACCCTATCACAAGCAGCCTTCGCAGAAACGGCTACCCCTGCGGGCCTTTGGAGAACTATTGATGACAACTCAGGGAAACCACGCTCACTGGTAAGGATTACCGAGCACAATGGCGAATACAGCGCTGTCATTGAAAAAGGCTTGCTGGCAACAGACACAGGAGATGCTGTGTGTGACAAATGTACAGATGCCCGCAAAGGAAAACGTATCATCGGCATGACCATTGTTGAGGGCATTAAGTTCAAAGAGGGCAACTACGAAGGCGGTGAGATTCTAGATCCTGAAAATGGCAAGACCTACCGTTGTAAAATGAAACTAGACGAAACAGGCAACAAACTTGAAGTGCGCGGCTATATTGGCATCTCATTAATTGGCCGCTCGCAATTCTGGACCCGTGAAGAGTAAAACGAAGCCATCGTAAGGAGCCCTCACCATGTTACTTTGGTTCGTGATTGCTTATTTAATGATATCCATCAGCATAGGACTCATTGCGGCCACGCGCGTAAAAAACACCAAAGATTATGCGGTTGCAGGGCGTCATCTACCACTGCCCATTGTCATGGCCACCGTCTTCGCCACCTGGTTTGGTGCAGAAGCCATTTTTGGGGTATCTGCAACATTTGTCACAGAAGGGCTGAACGGTGTAGCAGCAGACCCGTTCGGCTCCAGCATGTGCCTGATCATCGCCGGATTCTTCTTCTCTACGCAACTCTACAAACTCAACATCATTACATTGGGTGATTTTTACCGCATGCGCTACAACCGCACCGTGGAGGTGCTCACCACCATCGCCATTGTCATTTCTTATCTAGGCTGGGTCGCCGCGCAAATCAAGGCGCTTGGACTGATCTTCAACATTATCACCGATGGTGCCGTGAGTGAGGAAGCCGGCATGATTCTGGGCACCGCCATCGTGCTAACCTACACCACGTTCGGCGGCATGCTATCAGTGGCCGTGTTGGATTTCGTGCAGATGATTGTGGTGATTGGTGGCTTGCTTTATATCGGTAGCATCGTATCCGGCCTAACTGGTGGCGTGACCACGGTGATCGAACACGCTAACCATGCGGGAAAACTGGACTTCTTTCCCCAAGGGGCTGATATCTGGGTATGGGTCACTTTCCTCGGAGGGTGGATGACCATGATGCTAGGCTCGATTCCCCAACAGGATGTCTTCCAGCGCATCACCTCGGCTAAGAGCGCCAAAATTGCACTATGGGGTTCTATTCTGGGGGCTTCTGTTTATTTCTGCTTCACTTTTGTCCCTATGTTTATTGCCTACGCGGCCACGCTGATCGACCCGGCATACTACGGTGCACTGGTGGTTTCTGACTCACAAAGAGTACTCCCCTCCTTGGTGTTGCAGCACACACCACTCTTTGCGCAAGCCATCTTTTTCGGGGCAGTACTCTCTGCCATTATGAGTTGCTCATCGGCTACGCTTTTAGCCCCTTCAATCTCATTTGCAGAAAATATCGTCAAAGGCTACATGCCCCATCTGAGCGACAAAGGCTTTTTAAAAGTCATGCGAATATCGCTTATCGGTTTCGGGCTCTGCGTCTTGTTCTATGCGCTCAACTCCGAACGCTCGATTTTTGGCATGGTAGAGTCTGCTTATAAAATCACACTGGCCGGCGCCTTTGTGCCATTAGTGTTTGGTGCATTCTGGAAACGCGCAACCTCGCAGGGCGCTCTGGCCGCCATCATCGGCGGCATCAGCGCATGGGTGCTGATTGAAGTGCTGATTGGTGAAAGCAGTCTGATTCCACCCCAATTGATCGGCTTGGCTGTGAGTATTGTGGCCATGATTTTAGGCTCACTGTTGCCACAAAAAATCGGCGGTAACCCGCCAAGCCCCCCCGGATATCTGCATGAGCATGCGGCAAGGCCACACCAACACTGATCATTAATTCAGCCTCATACCACTGGGGTTGCCTTTACTCCTCTATTCCCAGCTCTTGAATTTTCCGCGTAAGCGTATTACGACCCATGCCAAGCTGGTTGGCGGCTTCAATGCGGCGTCCATGCGTATACTCGAGTGCCTTCTCAATCAGTATCCGTTCGAGAATCTGTGTGCGCGTCTCGAATATGTTATTCTCGCCACGATTAAGGGCATTGCTCACATCGCTGGCCAGGGCATCTTGCCATGAGGTGCCGGTAGGGGGCTTGTTGCTGTCATCTTTGATCTCAGGGGGAAGGTCTGCGATATCGATGTTCTGCCCCGGTGCCATGACCGTGAGCCAGTGGCACACGTTCTCCAACTGACGCACATTGCCGCTCCAGTTGACGGCGCTTAAGTATTTGAGCGCTGCTACGGAGGGTTGCTTGGTTTCTACGCCTAATTCAGTGGCGCTGTGTTGTAAGAAATGTTTGATCAGTAGAGGGATATCTTCACGGCGCTCACGCAGTGCCGGCAAGCGCAGGCGGATGACATTGAGTCTGTGAAACAGGTCTTCTCGGAATAGGCCGTTTTTGACGCGTTCTTCTAAATCTTGATGCGTGGCGGCAATGATGCGTACATTGACCTTAATCGGCTGATGCCCACCTACGCGGTAGAACTGACCATCGCTCAGCACGCGCAGTAGACGCGTTTGCAAATCAGGAGGCATGTCACCAATTTCATCCAAAAACAAAGTGCCGCCATCGGCTTGTTCAAAACGGCCGCGACGTGCTGCTGCTGCGCCGGTAAAAGCGCCGCGCTCATGGCCGAATAATTCAGATTCCAGCAAGTCTTTGGGGATGGCCGCTGTATTAATGGCGATAAATGGCTTGTCTACACGTGGGCTATGGCGGTGCAATGCACGGGCAACGAGTTCTTTACCGCTGCCAGATTCACCATTAATGAGTACAGTTGCATGCGATTTGCTTAGGCGCCCGATGGCCCTAAATACTTCTTGCATGGATGGGGCTTGGCCAATGATTTCTGGAGACTCTTCTGTTGCAATCAAATTAGCATTTTCTGAGATTTGTCTGGAACTTTCTTCAACTGCGCGTTTAATAATCTCAATCGCCTGATCAACATCAAATGGCTTAGCCAGATACTCGAAGGCGCCCCCCTGAAAGGCAGCGACGGCACTTTCCAGATCAGAGTAGGCAGTCATGATAATGACTGGAATATCTGGGTATTGCCGTTTAATCTGACTTAAAAAATCCAGCCCGGAGCCATTAGGCATGCGGATATCGCTAACGACTACCTGTGGTTGTTCGCTCTCAAGCAAGCTAAGCGCTTCTGTAATCGATGAAAATGTCTTGAATTCCAAATCTGTACGTGCCAGGGCTTTTTCAAACACCCAACGGATAGATTTGTCGTCGTCGATAATCCAGATTGGCTTCATGGTTCTAAGGTTCCAGTTGTTTAATCGAAGTAGATTTGATCGCGCTCGTTTCAATCGGCAATAAAACGGTGAAGCATGTTTTGCCAGGTTCACTTTCGCACTCGATCATGCCGTGATGCTGTGTGATAAAAGTCTGTGCCAATGTCAACCCTAAGCCGGATCCACTCTCTGAGCCCGAGACTAGCGGGTAAAAGATGCGGTCGCGAATGCTTGGCGGAATGCCTGGGCCGTTATCAGTGATTTCAAGCTTGATGGCCACACGGTAGCGTTTTTTTGCCAGCGTGACTTGTCGTTCAGCACGGGTCCTAAAAGTAATTTGACTGTTAGGTGTGTTGTGTGTACGCATTGCCTGTACCGCGTTGCGGGCGATATTCAAAACCGCCTGAATTAGTTTTTCGCGGTCGCCTATCAGTTCTGGCAGGCTTAGATCATAATCGCGCTTAATGATGATGGACTGTGGGGATTCTGCAAGCAAGAGGCTTCTGACACGCTCTAGCACCTCGTGGATATTGGTGGGCTGATATTTGGGAGCACGATGTGGAATGAGTAGCCGGTCCATCAGCGCGTGCAGCCTGTCTGCTTCTTTGATGATGACCTGTGTATATTCGCGCAGGCTGGGAGTAGGCAATTCGTGCTCAAGGAGCTGGGCTGCACCACGTAGCCCACCCAGTGGGTTACGGATCTCGTGTGCCAAATTACGCAGCAATTCGGCATTGGCTTGTTGCTGGATTAGCATACGCTCTTCACGTGCGATGCGTAGTTGTGCATCCATGGGCTGGAACTCTAGAATCAGACTGGCTGCGGGAGTGTCAATCGGTGTGACGGTGCAAGTGACCGAAAACGAGTGGTGGCGTTGTGTGCTGATGGTGAACTCATGCTCGCGGAACGGACTTTGTTGTTTGATGGCATTATTGACTGCTAAGGTCAGGATGCTACAGTCAGGAAACACATCATTGAGCTGCTGGCCTATAATTTGCGTGGCGCTGAGTGCAAGGATGATTTCGGCACTCGGGTTCACATAGACCACCCGCTGTGTATTGTCTAACAGGATAATAGCCGTGGCTAAGTGTTCTAGCCCAGCGAAATGATCTGGCGTTGGTTGAACCATGGTGAGTTAATTGCAAAATTGGATCGTATTGCGTTTATTAAGCAAAAGTCGCGCCAACCACAACTTGGTCAGGAAAAATAGTACGCATGAGGTTGTGGCATACTGGCGCGTCATGATGATTCCTGTAAGCTGGGTTCTAGCCGGCCTACTTTAATGAATCGAGCTCCTTTTGTAATAGCCCGATATTCTTCTGATGGCTATCTACCTCGGCTTGCAGGTTCTTCATCTTCTCTTCAAACTTAGGTACGTTGCGGAAAGTTTTACCGTCTACGGTTTTGTACACTTCAGGGTTTGCTTCACCCTCTGTATAAGCTCTTTTGGCTTGCTCCAGCGTAGCCTTTTCTGCGGTTAGCTCATTGAACAGAATGTCTCTGCGTTTTTCATCGCGCTGGCTCTGAGTGTTTCTATCTACACGGGGAAAGTCCTCTGGTATAGATGTACGTTTGTTCGCGCCGTTACGTTCTGACGCTCTGACGCGCTTGTTGGAGATAGTGTGGACATCTGGGTCTAATTCAAGCTGGACTGCGCCTTTTGACTTGATGTTAGAGTAAGTCACGCGACCATCTGCATCTATATGCTTGTAAATTTCAGCAAATGCAAAGTTAGAGAGGGTAAGTGCAAACAATGATAAAAATAGGTATTTTTTCATGGACTTAGTTTAGTAGAGATGCATAAATAAGGCAACATAGATGAGTGCCACGTGGCGAAAACGTGTTGTATCGCTTGACCGTTGATGTTACCCGTTAAGGTCTTTATACAAGTCTTTGAATCTAGAAAAAGCAGTTAAACTGCTCGATTTTCTATAAAGTCCTCATGCACATTCAATATTTCAGAATGACGTCCCACGATGATAATTGTTGAAAATAAGGATAAAATGCTACCGTGCAAAGCGCTTACGTCGTGCTTCTATCGGTTGAAATAAAAAAGCACGCTTGCGCGTGCTTTTTTATTCATGGCTGCTTAACAGCGCATTAGCATGAGTAGTACAAGCCAAACTCAGCTGGGTGTGGTGTCATGCGCACTTTATTCACTTCGTCCATCTTCAATGCAATGTATGCATCGATCCATTCATTAGTGAATACGCCGCCTTTGGTCAAGAACTCGCGGTCTTTGTCCAAAGCTACCAATGCTTCTTCTAATGAAGCGCATACGGTTGGGATTTGTGCATCTTCTTCTGGTGGAAGATGGTACAAGTCTTTAGTGGCTGGTTCACCTGGGTGAATCTTGTTTTGTACACCGTCTAGACCCGCCATCAGCAATGCAGAGAATGCCAAGTATGGGTTAGCGATTGGATCTGGGAAGCGCGCTTCAACACGACGCGCTTTATCTGATGCCACGAACGGGATACGGATAGAAGCTGAACGGTTCTTAGCTGAGTAAGCCAACTTAACCGGTGCTTCAAAGTGTGGCACCAAGCGTTTGTATGAGTTTGTACCCGGGTTGGTGATCGCATTTAGTGCTTTAGCGTGTTTGATGATACCGCCGATGTAGTAAAGCGCGAATTCGCTCAAACCAGCGTAGCCGTTACCTGCGAACAGGTTTTTGCCGTCTTTCCATACGGATTGGTGCACATGCATGCCGCTGCCGTTATCGCCAGCGAATGGTTTTGGCATGAATGTCGCCGTTTTACCGTAAGCATGCGCGGTATTCAAAATCACGTATTTTTGGATTTGTGTCCAGTCAGCGCGTTGTGTCAAGGTGCTGAATTTAGTACCAATTTCACACTGACCAGCAGTAGCCACTTCATGGTGGTGTACTTCAACAGGAACGCCCATAGCTTCTAATGTCATACACATGGCTGAGCGAATGTCGTGCAATGAGTCTACTGGCGCCACAGGGAAGTAACCGCCTTTAACACCTGGACGGTGGCCTGTGTTGCCGCTGTCGAATTTGTCATCAGATGCCCAAGCCGCCTCTTCTGAAGTGATGCGCACTGAGCTACCGCTCATTGAAACATCCCATTGAATGCTGTCGAAAATGAAAAATTCTGGTTCTGGACCAAAGTAAGCGGTGTCGCCCAAGCCTGTTGATTTTAAGTAAGCTTCAGCACGTTTTGCCAGTGAACGTGGGTCACGCTCGTAGCCTTTGCCGTCTGTAGGGTCAACCACATCGCAAGTCAGGATAAGCGTTGGCTCGTCCATGAATGGGTCGATATTGGCGGTTGATGGATCTGGAATCAACAGCATGTCGGATGCTTGAATGCCTTTCCAGCCGGCGATTGAAGAGCCGTCAAATGCGTGGCCTTCAGTAAATTTGTCTTCATTGAAGTGTGAAACAGGCACTGTGACGTGTTGTTCTTTACCGCGCGTGTCGGTAAAACGGAAATCAACGAACTTGATGTCGTTGTCGATAACCAATTTCATTACATTTTCCACTGACATTTAGAATCTCCTGTGATGATGTGGTGTTAATTTGGAATAAAATCAAACTATTAGGGTGTCTCTATAAATGCAGAGTTTGAGATGCAGCACTACCCGTTAAGGGCATGTCCGTAGAATATACCAGCTAAAGCTGGTTATTCACACGCCAAAGACGCAGGAACACAGTAATGCGCTCAAAAAAATATTTTTAGAAGTACCCATTAAAATTTAGCCCTATAGATTAGCAGGAAATGTGCCAATCTGGAATGCCTTAATACCCAGTATTTTAAGGGTGGCTGCAATTAACGATACGCCAAAATGCACCATACATGTGCGTTAGGTCAAAAAATGCACCAATAGTGTGCATTACCCCAGGTTTTCCATTAAGGATTGCAACCAGTCGCCGATAAGCAATACGAAGCCAACAAGTTGGCGTTCAAGTGGATGAATATCGCCTAATGGAAAATCTGGGATAATGTGCGCTGTGAAGTCTTAGAACGTTTTGGCGCTATACTTCAAGTTCATAAACGAAATATTTGCAAAAGGATAATATATGACTGATCAACAAGCAATTTTAAACTTGGCGCAACAACGTGCGGCAGAAAAGTCGTTACCTTATGATGGTGCACTCACGCCACAGGAGGCGCATGCCTTGTTGCAGGCCGATCCTAACGCAGTGCTGGTGGATGTGCGGACTCGAGCTGAATTGGATCTGGTTGGACGCATCCCTTCAGCATTACATGTAGAGTGGGCATTTTATCCGGGCATGGTGGCCAACCCTGATTTTTCCAGTCAGCTTCAGGCTGAGCTGAGTCAACGTCATTGCGATCGAGATGTGGTGTTGATGTTCTTGTGCCGTACCGGCGGACGTTCACACAATGCGGCAGTGGTGGCCGATGCCTTGGGTTTTAATCGAGTATACAACATCCTTGAGGGGTTTGAGGGGGAGGCCAACACCGATAAACAGCGCACCCTGATTAATGGCTGGAAACATGCCGGTTTACCTTGGACTAATTAAGGCGCCCCGATGACTGATCGCTACGCTGTGCTGGGCAACCCCATCGCCCATAGTAAATCACCCTTGATCCATGCCGCTTTTTCTAGCCAAACTGGGCAGGACATCCACTATGAACGGATTCTAGTGCCTTTAGACGGATTTGAGGCAACGGTGCGCGAGTTGATTACCCAGGGCTATCGTGGGGTAAATGTCACGGTGCCTTTCAAATTTGAGGCTTTTCGATTGGCGGATGAGACCACCTTGCGTGCAGGTGATGCCGGGGCAGTGAATACCTTGATTTTTAATCAGACCAACGTGGTGGGTGATAACACCGATGGCGCTGGTTTGGTGCGCGACATTGAAGTGAATCTGAATCGACCTATCCAAGCTCAGCGAGTTTTGTTGCTCGGTGCTGGCGGGGCAGCAGAGGGCGTGTTGCATCCATTGCTGGAGCGAAAACCAAGCTTGCTGGTGATTGCAAACCGTACGCTGGAAAAAGCGCAGACGATGATAGCCAAACGACCGACTTCGGATACGGAGCTTGCTGGCTGCGCGTTTAACGATTTGTCTGGTCAGCAATTTGATATTGTCATCAACGCCACTTCGGCGGGTTTGACGAATGCGGCTTTGCCTATCCCCCCTACGGTATATGCAGCAGATGGGTTAGCTTATGACATGATGTACGGTCACGATACACCTTTTATGCAACAGGCACGCGAGACGGGAGCTTGGGCAGTGGACGGTTTGGGAATGTTAGTTGAACAGGCAGCCGAGGCTTTTTATGTATGGCGCGGCGTTCGACCAGAAACCATACCGGTGATGACCATGGTGAGATCTCTATTAACATGCTGAACTGGCTGATGAATCGTACCTCAAGGGCTACGCCATTGGGTCTCGATGGTTTGATAAAGCGCGGCTTGGTGCTGTTGATGGCCATCGTGTTGTTCTATCAGGTGTGGATATTTCTGCATATTTGCTGGTGGATTAAGTTCAATCCTCATTCCAGCGCTTTCATGGAGAATCGTTTGGAAATCATTCAGGAAAACAAACCAGATGCGGAGCTCAAATATCAATGGGTGGACTATCCCAAGATATCTCAGCACTTGAAGCGCGCTGTGATTGCGTCGGAAGATGCAAAATTCCTAGCGCATGAGGGCTTTGACTGGGAAGGGATAGAGAAAGCATACCGAAAGAATTTGAAAAAGGGGAAAATTGTAGCGGGAGGTTCTACTATCAGCCAGCAATTGGCTAAAAATCTGTTCCTGTCCACTAAGCGTACGCCTTGGCGCAAAGCGCAGGAAACCGTCATTACCGTGATGCTGGAAAGCCTGCTGACTAAGCGCCGGATCTTAGAAATCTATTTAAATGTTATCGAGTGGGGGAATGGGGTTTTTGGTGCAGAGGCTGCTGCAAGACACTATTACAAGACCAAAGCCTCGAAATTAAGCGCAGGTCAGTCTGCCCGCCTAGCTGCGATGATTCCCAACCCACGCTTTTACGACCGGCATCAGTATACTGGCTATCTGAACCGCCGCACCGCGACCATAAAGGCCCGCATGCCCCTGGTTCAAGTGCCTTAATCCAAAAACACTGTTAATTGCTCGATTATTGTGTAATCACTTATGAACATTCAACTTTATTACTTTGAACCCTACTCATCCAATGGGTGAGGGGCTTTGATAGCCACTATTCTACTGCAACCTAGGCAGGTGGGGCTTTTCTGTGAATGTGGAAAATCAATAGCGGGATTTTGGCGCATCAACTTTCTGTCATAATATGTGATAATGACTAATCAGGATTGCCACCTGATCTGCTAGAAAATAAAAATGGTCGAATGGATGTTACCCATTACTTTAGGGCACTTCAAACGCAGAGTTTAAATGCAGTATTACTCGTAGCCAGTACTTGGCTTCTCCGTGGAATATACCAGCTAAAGCTGGTTATCTCATGCCAAAGGTGCACACCCGCACGGGGCATCCCTAACCTCGTTAGATGCTGAAGCATCAAGTCGATAGGGGCAGAGCGCAGAAGCCAAGAAAACTTGAGTTTCAGTGTAGACTTACTTTTAGGTTATGTCTGGAACTAAAAGCCGTGCAACGCAGTTATGCGCTCAAGTGGTTTAAGCAGGTCGTCAACGGAGCCGATGCTCACAAATGTAGTATAGAAATGCCTTTTACAAACCTATGTCGAGCAGCTGTGGCAACAATATAAGACCAAGATTAATTTAGAAAGTCGTTACAAGTTTTTTTGAATAAAACAAACAGCCTGATATCACAAATCAAATGCTATCCCCTTTAAAGAATATATATTTTGACTACACTAAAATTATCAAAAAAACAGTCTGATGCGACCGTCGCGTCATCCAACAAGCCGCCTGTGCGCCGTATTGATCCCGCCAAACGTGACCGTAGTGTTGCGCCAGCAAAAAAAAATACGCTGCCCAAGGCTGATGATACCAAACAACCAGCGCCCAGTCCCGCTACGCCGCAACAGCAGCAACGCAACCGTCGCCATGGTGGCACGCCACATAAATCGCATGAATCTGACACTCAAAAGCAGACCACAGTTGGTCGTTCGCCCTCTCGACCCACGCATCCTGAGATGCGCAAGAGTGCTATAACTACGAGAGACAGGGCTGATCGTGAAAGTGCATATCGCAACCCGCCGCGCCGTGGTGGAAAAGTGCGCGATGGTTTCGTCGCCAGTGAGTTTGATAAGAATCGCAACAATAAAGAGATCTTTAGCGCTAAAACCAACACCAGCTCATCTGATTTACCGCGATTATCTAAAGTAATGGCAGAACGTGGCATTTGCTCGCGCCGTGAAGCGGATGAATGGATTACCAATGGCTGGGTAAAAGTAAATGGCGAAATTGTTGAAACACTGGGCACACGAATTGACCCCAATTCAGAGATTGTTATCAGTAGCTACGCCCAACAAACGCAAATAGAAAAAGTCACCATCATTCTGCATAAGCCAGTTGGCTATGTCAGTGGTCAGGCTGAAGATGGCTATGAGCCAGCGGTCACGCTGATTCACCCCGACAACCAATGGCCAGATGACCCTGAGTTACATCAACGCCACCCGAAACAGTTTCACCGTGGTATGTTACGCGGGCTTGCCCCAGCAGGGCGTCTGGACATTGATTCTACTGGGATATTAGTACTCACTCAGGACGGGCGCATTGCACGTCATTTGATTGGCGAGGACTCTACCGTTGAAAAAGAATATCTGGTGCGCGTGACGGGTGAGTTAAACGATGCCGACTTAAAAAGACTCAATTATGGTCTGAGCCTAGATGGCGAAAAATTGAAACCAGCAAAAGTGAGCTGGCAAAATGAAGACCAATTACGCTTCGTACTACGTGAAGGTAAAAAACGCCAAATCCGCCGTATGTGTGAAATGGTAGGCTTGCATGTAATCGGTCTGAAACGCATCCGCATCGGCAGCATCACATTAGGTAAACTGCCGGTCGGTCAATGGCGTTATCTGCGTGACAATGAGCGATTTTAACTATTCTAAATTTAGGGAAATCATCATGGGATTATTTGACAACTTAGCCGGCGCAGTATTGAGCAATGTAGGGGGTAAAAAAAGTGCCATGGTGCAAGTCGCCATGGACCTGTTCAACCAGAATGGTGGGCTTGAAGGAGTGGTTGAAAAATTCAAAGCAGGCGGCTTGGCTGAACAGGCGGCATCTTGGGTAAGTACGGGCGAGAATATCCCCATCTCAGTAGCGCAAGTAGCACAAGTGCTGGGAAACGACACCGTCGCTGGCGTTGCTACAAAGCTTGGAATGGATGCAGACGAAATTAGTAGGAAAATTGCGGAATACCTACCCCAGGTGATTGATAAAATGACGCCTAAAGGCGAAGTGAACGCAAAATCTAGCAATTTAATGAGTGCGATATTGAGCATGACGAAATAACCAACATGGATTTTTTTCTACTGTTAAAAGCGGCCATTCTGGGCATTGTTGAAGGCGCCACCGAGTTCTTACCCATTTCAAGTACCGGTCACCTGATTTTGGCAGGGGACTTACTTGACTTTATGGATTACGAACGGCGCAATGTCTTTGACATAGCCATTCAGCTAGGCGCCATTTTGGCCGTGGTGTGGGAATACCGCGCCCGCTTTGTCAGAACCTTTTCCGGCATAGGTCGTGACCCGATTGCCAATCGCCTGATAATCAATCTGGCCATTGCCTTTTTGCCATTGGCGACTCTGGGATTAGCATTCGGCGACAAGATTAAAGCTTATTTGTTTAAGCCTATTCCGGTTGCCACCGCCTTTATTGTCGGAGCATTTATTATTTTGTGGGCAGAAAAACGCAAACATACTGTCACCATCGAAACGGTAGATGACATTCGCCCCATTGACGCCTTGAAGCTAGGTTTTGCGCAGGCGGTAGCATTGATTCCAGGTATGTCTCGTTCTGGCTCTACCATTATCGGCGGACTTTTTTTTGGTTTATCTCGCAAGGCGGCGGCCGAATTTTCATTCTTTTTAGCGGTCCCCACGCTAGGCATCGCTTCCATTTACTCCATGTACAAAGACCGTGCCTTATTGGGTACAGATGATATTGGCGTTTTGATTACGGGTTTTATATTTGCTTTTGTTAGTGCGATGGTTGCCGTGCGTGCACTTATTCGTTACGTCAGCCATCATGACTTTACGATTTTCGCTTGGTATCGCATCACGTTTGGGGTCGTCGTATTGGTCACTTCTTATACTGGCTTAGTAAATTGGGCTGTGCATTAAGGTGGTGTGGCAGGATGCCCAGTCTTCGATGGAAAGGATCCTGACCATTGTGTTTGAAACACTTCCTAGTCTATCAACCCGGCAAGTTTGACGAGGGGATGTTCAAAATTAATCTATTGGTGACTACTTGTTGAAATAACGTACTGGAAGCAGGAGTTGAGTCCCATAAACACTCTGAAATTTGCAAGAAATCAAAACATTGTTATCGAATTTCTGGCAAATTTAGACCTCCAATAAACATCAATGTCAAAAAAATCAATGAGTTGCGAGTGTTTAATGGGCGACCACTTACTTTCCGCCCACTAGATTTTTAACGGCACCCACTAAATCGCCCGGCATGACCACAATCTTACTATTGCTAGAATCAGACATTTTCTGCAATGCGGTGATATAGCGGTCGCCCAACAGGAACATGGCCGATGCGTTGTTTTCTTTGACCGCTTCGGTAATAAATCTGATCGATTCAGCAGACGCTTTTGCTGCCACCATTTGTGCTTCTGCATCTTTTCTTGCTGCTTCCAAACGTGCTTCAGCATCCAGAATAAGGGCTTGTTTTGCCCCCTCAGCTTCGGTCACCACGGCCACACGCTCACGCTCGGCGGCAGCTTGTCTTTCCATGGCGTCTTGCATATTAGGTGAAGGCTTGATGTCTTGGATTTCAACAGATTTGACGGTCAAACCCCAATCCAGCGCTTCATCAGCAATGGCTTGCTTGAGCTCGCTCTTGATGCGATCACGGGAAGTCAGTGCCTGATTCAGATCCATGCCGCCAATGATGGAGCGTAGACTGGTTTGCACCATGTTGCGCATTGCTTCACGGAAGTTCTCAATCCCGTAAACCGCGCGTTCGATATTGGACACTTTAATAAAAGCCACCGCGTTGGCCAGAATCACCGCATTGTCGCGGGTGATTACTTCTTGTTCAGGGACATCGAGAATGATGTCTTTGGTAGTGACCTTGTAACTTACTTTGGTGAATATCGGGTTGATGACGTGCAAGCCAGGGGTAAGAACGCCGGCAAATTTACCTAAACGTTCGATCACCCACTCTTCACCTTGAGGAACGATACGTACTCCTTTGATGATGGCCACAATGGCCAGAAATATCAGTACTAGGCTAAATTCGGTCATTTCGATTCCTTAAAGTTTTAGAAGCTTTTTTGATTGTAATGCAATTTGATTCTAACGAGATTTATCCACATCGTTTTTAGAAATTCTCAGCGTATTGCCTTCAACAGCAATCACGGTCGCTTGGCTGCCAGCCTTAATGGTTTCATCTGACACAGCAACCCACTCCTTGCTTCCCATCAAGCCTTGTGTAAAGCGAATGTTGCCACTCTTTGCTGGGCTGGTTGTATCAATGACAGTGCCAATACGGCCAATCTCCTCACCTTGCGCCTGCCCCACACGGGATGAGGGGGATGTTTTTTTATAATAGCGGCGCCAAATTCCGAGGGAGCCTAATGACAGCACCGCATACAACATAAATTGCACAGCATACGAGAGCTGCGGGAACATCCAAGTGATGATGCCCAGAGCAAGCGCGGCGATGCCGAACCAGAGCGCATAAAAGGTTACAGTTGCCATCTCGACGGCTAACAATATCACGCCTATCGCAGCCCAACCCCACATTGCTTCAATCATGATTTTCCTTTTCTAGCAGCACAGACGGTGATCTAGTTGATCATCACCAGCAATATTATGACAGAAAGTTGATGTACACAAACTCCTCGATTGACTTTTCACATTCACAGCAAAATCCACAACAGACTTATGTTCCAGCAGAATAACAGCTATCAAAGACACTTGCCCACTGGGTAACAAAATAAGACGGGACACAGGCAACAGCACCGTAAAGACAGCCATTCTGAGCAGATTGTTACCTATGCGTTAAACCTTGAGTGCTTAACGCAGCAGACGACCTGTCCTGAAGTAGTGAAACTGACTTTAAACGGATTGTTTTTTAGATGACAATCCACTTTACTGCCTATATGCCATTTTGAGTCCCGTTTGCCATAAGTTTGTGCTTGGGGGAATCAATTGTGGGATTGGGACACAATTTCGCCTTGCACCCATGATCATTTACAAATATAATGCAACGTTTCGCGAAGTGCGGAATCTAATTCTGCCGTATCATCCGGCGACTAAATATTGAGGCTATTATTATGAAAGATGGAATTCATCCAGAATACCGTGAAGTCGTGTTTCAAGACATCGGCGCTGACTTTAGTTTTTTAACACGTTCCACAATCGCTGCGCGCGACACCATCAAATGGACCGATGGTAAAGAGTATCCACTGGTTAAAATTGAGGTTTCATCAAAATCTCATCCGTTCTACACTGGAAAACAAATGATCTTGGATACCGCTGGTCGCGTTGATAAATTCCGTAAAAAATACGGCATGTAACCAACACCTGAGTGACATCCTTATCCCGATGTTACTAGAAAGGCAGCTCAGGCTGCCTTTTTGTTTTTATCCTGATGCATCTCCGTATAGAATGGGCAGCATCACAAAAGAAATCAACGACCGATATGCGCTTTCAATTAGAACATGACTGGCAAGGCAACATGGCGTCACCGCGCGCGCGCGTTGGTGAGAGCACAAAAACGTACCTACTGCTCATCTTGTGTGCATTATGGATCCTGATCGGACTCACGGGGCATGACCCTTGGAAACCGCTAGAATCCACTGGCATCTCTATCGTAAAAAACATCATTCAAAGTGGCAATTGGGTTGCTCCCTTGGCGGCTGGGGCATCCACTTTAGACACTCCGCCACTGTACTATCTGTCTGCAGCGTTATCAGCTCAACTATTCAGCCCCCTTCTCGCCATGCATGATGGGGCTCGCTTGGTCAATGCATTATGGATGACCATCACACTACTGATGGTTGGTATGACCGGACGTGAGCTCTGGTCGCGAGGCGTAGGAAGACATGCGACCTTCATCATGATCGGCACAATAGGTCTCGTCATGATTGCACACAGCTTAAACACAGAAGTGGCGAGCCTGACCAGTGCAGCCACAGGCTTCTACGCACTAGCACTCTCTAATCGTCGCCCTTGGCGTGCCAGCGCCTTGTTTGGCGTTGCTTTAGCTGTCGGCTTTCTTGCTGACGGCCCCCTCACACCGCTCATTCTTTTATCTACCGCCATAGTATTGCCTATACTGCTACGGGCTTGGCGCACCCAACGTTATGGTCTGTTTCTCTCTACCGCTGTAGTCATCGCTTTACCTGCGTGTGCCAGCTGGATGGGATTATTTTACATTCAAAATCCCACCCTGTTTTACCAATGGCTTGATAGTAATATTTCCGCATTTCAGTATCATCATCATGCTTATTTCATCAGAATCCTGGTCTGGTATGCATGGCCCGCACTACCTCTAGCACTATGGGGGTTATGGCGCCATCGCCAGCACCTGTTTACTAAACCAAAATTTCATTTAATTGGCCTATTTTTCATCTCCAGCGTGTTACTACTAGGCACATCTGCAAGCGAGAAAGATAGCAATGCCCTAGTGCTGTTGTTACCGCTAGTTGCACTTGGAGCAGGTAGCGTAGAACACTTAAAACGAGGCGCAGCTGCGGCATTGAACTGGTTTGGAATCACCCTATTTGCCTTGATTGGTTTGCTGATTTGGCTAGGATGGATTGCCATGCAGGCTGGTTATCCATCCAAAATTAAAGAGCGGATGCAGTTCTTGTCAGGAAGCGATCTTACCCATTTCAGCTGGATAGCACTTTTTATGGCACTAATGATCACCGCTATTTGGCTTTTTACCTGCATTCGGGTCAGGCAGACCAACCGATCCACCGTGACCAATTGGGCCGTTGGGATGACTTTTGGCTGGGGTTTACTGATGACACTTTGGTTGCCTTGGATTAATGCCGTGAAGAGTTATGAGTCGGTATTTATCAACATGCAAGCTAAACTGCCTGCCAAGTATAATTGCATTCACAGCTTAAATGTCGGTCAGTCGCAGCGCATGCTACTCCACTACTACACCGACATTAACTTGGTATCCGTTAAAAACAGCACGTCTGCTAATTGCAAGCTTTATCTGATACAGGATGAGAAAGGCTCGGCAAGAATGCAGCCAGGAGATGAATGGCAACTCATCTGGCGCGGGAAACGTCCAGCTGACCGAAAGGAAAGTTTCAGATTATTCCAGAAACAGGAGCCAGCTGACTAAGACTAGACAAAAGGCTGGGATTAGATGAAAGCTAGACAAGCAGATACGACTTAATCGCATTCTGCACTTGCGGATGCAAGCCAAAACCACCTTGCTCCGTAACATGCTGCGCAATTTGCTTGCGCATCGGCAGCGCCCAGAACTTATTCAAATGACCTGCAATATCCTGCTGCGCATGACTTTGATCAGGATATGACTCATAGAAATCACCAATCTGATTCGCCATCGAAATTAAACGTTGTATATCCATATCTAGTCTCTACTCTTTACTGAACTTGTTAAAAATTTGTTCTAGCTCAGAATTCGTTCTGGATGGCTATAAACCACACACTTATGGTCACGAGCAAACCCCACCAAAGTCAAGCCACACGCATCTGCAACCCGCACCGCCAAGCCCGTAGGTGCAGAAACCGCCACCAACATTGGCACCCCAGCAGCAGCCGTCTTTTGCACCATCTCATAGCTAGCCCGGCTGGTCGTCACAATGAATCCATCCCGATCTGACAACTGCCCAGCGGCGGTTAATTTCGCCATTGCGCCGACCAGCTTGTCCAAAGCATTATGTCGCCCTACATCTTCACGCAATATCTGGACCGATCCATCCGCCTGTAGGTAGGCACATGCATGCGTTGCGCCCGTCTGTGCTTGCAAGGCTTGCTCCGCTTGCATCGCTTTCACACCAGACAAGATGACTGCTGGATCAAACGCAGTCATTGCAGACAACACTTTCGGGTAGCGCATCACCTGCATTAGGCTCTCCGCCCCACACAGTCCGCATCCTGTTTTTCCCGCTAAGGTTCGACGACGCGCTTTCAACTGCACGAAACGCTCGCTGGATATCTGACAGCGCAACTCTATTCCATTGATATGCCTTAGCACTTCAATCTCATAGCACTCGCTTGCATCTTCAATAATTCCTTCCGACAGGGAAAATCCTAATGCAAAATCTTCCAAATCATGCGCGGTGGCTAGCATCACCGCATGCGAAACCCCGTTGTAAACCAAGGCAATCGGAGTCTCTTCTGCAACGAAATCACCCTCACTCCACTGGCGACCAGCCTGCCAGCGCACCACATCCAAGCAGCTACTGGCAACATCCAGCACATTCACATGCATTGACCCCATACTTTCCATTAGGCGACCTTCATCTACTTGAGTGCTAACTTTCCCACTTTGCGCTATTTTTGTGCAAATTTCAGGCTGGCAAAATAACTATGCCCCCAAGAATCTGCACAAAAATCCCACCCAATTGGCATGCGTTATCAGTAACAGGCAAGTCCTAATGGAAAATATGGGTGAAAATCAGCCTATCTTGACTGACTCAACTTTTGCCTCTCGTGTCTTATTGGCAAAGGCAATCTGAGCTTCACTGAATGTCTTGTAATGCTTCTGCCAATCTGACAACTGACTAACTCTCGTCACCTGAACCGCTGTAACCTTATATTCAGGGCAATTGGTCGCCCAGTCTGAGCTATCAGTAGTAATCACATTGGCACCAGACTCAGGGTGATGGAACGTTGTATACACGACGCCCACTTGTACACGCTCTGTAACCTTCGCACGCAAAACGGTCTCCCCTGCACGACTGCTGATCCCTACCCAATCACCCTCATTAATTCCTCGATCTTCAGCATCATGCGGATGAATCTCCAGCATATCTTCTGCATGCCAAGCGGTATTATCTGTACGGCGGGTTTGCGCTCCCACATTGTATTGTGACAAGATACGCCCCGTCGTTAAAATCAGCGGGAATCTAGCATTGACTTTCTCTGTAGTCGGCACATATTGCGTAATGAAGAACTTGCCCTTGCCGCGCACAAACACATCAATATGCATGATGGGAGTCCCCTGCGGGGTTTCGTCATTGCACGGCCACTGAACGCTCCCCATCTCATCAATCTTCTTGAAGCTCACCCCATGAAAAGTAGGCGTCAATTTTGCAATCTCATCCATGATTTCTGAGGCATGTGCATAGTGCATCGGATAGCCCAAGGCGTTAGACAACTTCACTGTGACCTCCCAATCCTCGTATCCATTCTTTGGCGCCATCACACGGCGCACGGGAGAAATGCGGCGCTCGGCATTGGTAAACGTGCCACTCTTCTCCAAAAAGGACGCACCAGGGAAGAATACATGGGCATACATCGCCGTTTCGTTCAAGAACAAGTCCTGTACGATGACGCATTCCATTTGTTGTAAAGCATGCGTCACATGTTGCGTATTCGGATCTGACTGAACGATGTCTTCCCCTACACAGTACAGCGCTTTAAAACTTCCCTCACAGGCTTGATCCAGCATGTTGGGGATTCTTAACCCTGGCTCCTTACTTAATGGTCGACCCCAGGCGGATTCAAACAATGCACGCGTGGCATCATCAGCTACATGACGATAGCCTGGGAACTCATGTGGCATAGAACCCATATCACACGAACCCTGTACGTTATTCTGTCCACGCAAAGGATTCACACCTACACCGTCGCGACCAATGTTAGCGGTGGCCATCGCCAAGTTAGCAATCCCCATTACGGTCGTTGAACCTTGGCTATGCTCAGTCACGCCCAAACCATAGTAGATGGCTGCATTACCGCCAGTTGCATACAATCGAGCAGCGGCGCGGATATCTTCTGCGCTCACGCCTAACCCTTCTGACAAAGCTTCTGGAGAATTCTGTGGCTGAGCGACAAAATCACGCCACTCAACAAAGGAATCCCACTCACAGCGTTCTTTTACAAAACCCTCTTGTACCAACCCCTCCGTCACGATCACATGCGACAACGCTGAAATCAGCGCAACATTCGTGCCTGGACGTAGCTTCAAATGATAGTCTGCGCGTACATGTGGTGAGTTCGCGACGAGGTCGATCTCACGTGGATCAGCCACAATCAGTTTTGCCCCCTGACGCAAGCGGCGCTTCATTTGTGAGGCAAATACTGGATGACCATCGGTAGGGTTGGCGCCGATCACAAAAATCACATCAGATGCCATGACAGAATCAAAGGTCTGCGTACCCGCGGATTCCCCTAAAGTTTGCTTTAAGCCATAACCAGTCGGGCTGTGACACACGCGTGCGCAAGTGTCCACATGATTGACTCCAAACACTGCACGAATCAGCTTCTGCGTGACATATACCTCTTCATTGGTACAACGTGAGGAAGTGATCCCACCCATCGCATCACTCCCGTATTGCGCCTTGATTCGCGTCAACTCACTGGCGGCATAGTTGATTGCCTCATCCCAGCTCACTGGCTGCCAAGGATCTTTGATGTTCTTTCGTATCATCGGCGTTGTAATACGGTCTCGATGCGTTGCATATCCCCAAGCAAAACGACCTTTTACACAAGAGTGCCCATGATTGGCCCCACCGTGCTTGGTCGGAACCATGCGAATGACTTCCTCGCCTTTCATCTCGGCATCAAAGCTACAACCCACACCACAGTAGGCGCATGTGGTTGTAACTACGTGCTCTGGAGTGCCCGCCTCGATGACCTTCTTCTCAATTAAGGTGGCAGTTGGACAAGCTTGCACACAAGCACCACAAGAAACGCATTCAGAATCAAGGAAGCTCTTATTGCCGGGAGAAACTTTAGAATCAAAACCACGCCCTTCTATTGTGAGCGCAAATGTGCCTTGCGTTTCCTCACAGGCCCGCACACAGCGTGAACAGACAATACACTTTGCCGGATCAAACGTAAAATAAGGGTTAGATTCATCTTTGACAGATTGAAGGTGATTCTCGCCTTCGTAGCCATAGCGCACCTCACGCAGACCTACCGCGCCCGCCATGTCCTGCAATTCACAATCGCCATTGGTTGCACAGGTCAAACAATCCAAAGGGTGATCCGAAATGTACAACTCCATAGTACCACGGCGGATATCCGCCAATTTCGGAGTTTGTGTATGAACCTTCAGCCCCTCAGCAACTGGTGTCGTACAAGAGGCCGGATAGCCGCGACGCCCTTCTATCTCAACCAGACAAAGACGGCAGGAGCCAAACGGTTCTAAACTGTCGGTTGCGCAGAGTTTGGGGACGCTCACCCCTGCAAGCGCGGCCGCATGCATAATAGTGACGTCATCAGGGACAGTCACCTGCCTGTCATCTATGGTCAGTGTCACATGTTTGGTCGATTGACCAGTTGGCGTTCCGTAATCAATGTTGGGGCTGTATTTAATTTCATCCATGATGTCATCCTCAAGTAGCGATTAGCTCGCACCAGACTCGGCTACAAGACCAAAATCCTCGCCAAAATGATTCAGTGCACTCAGCACTGGATATGGTGTCATGCCGCCCAACGCACACAGCGAACCGTTAAGCATGGTATCACTCAAATCTCGCACCAGTTTGATACTCTTTGAGTGCTCCAGTGTCTCTTTAGTTGCAATGATTTTATCCACGACTTCCACACCGCGAGTGGATCCAATACGACACGGCGTACATTTTCCACAGGACTCTATCGCACAGAACTCAAACGCATAACGCGCCATTTTGGCCATATCAACCGTATCATCAAAGGCAACGATGCCGCCATGCCCTAGCACTGCCCAGATCGTGGTAAATGCTTCGTAATCCAACGGTGTGTCAAACTGACTTTCTGGCAAATATGATCCTAGCGGTCCTCCCACTTGCACTGCACGTATTGGCCTGCCACTGGCAGACCCACCGCCAAAGTCATACAGCAGCTCCCGCAATGTCGCACCAAAGGCCAGCTCAACCAAGCCGCCATGCTTGATATTACCCGCCAGCTGAATTGGCAATGTGCCACGTGAACGCCCCATGCCATAATCAGCATAGAATTGCGCGCCTTTGTCTAGAATAATCGGCACTGAGGCCAAGGAAATCACATTATTTACTACGGTGGGTTTGCCGAATAAGCCCTCAATTGCGGGCAGAGGCGGTTTAAAACGCACGAGACCACGCTTACCTTCCAGACTCTCCAACAGCGAGGTTTCTTCGCCACAGACATAAGCGCCAGCCGCACGACGCACTTCTAAATGAAACGCCTTACCACTGCTCAAGATGTCATCACCGAGATAACCTGCCTTCACAGCAACGTCAATGGCCTGACTCAAGGTCACGAGCGCATCGGGATATTCTGAACGCAAATAAATGTACCCTTGCGTAGCCCCCACCGCCACTCCGGCGATAGTCATCCCTTCGATCAGCACGAATGGGTCCCCCTCCATGATCATGCGGTCTGAATAAGTCCCAGAGTCCCCCTCGTCTGCATTGCAGACGATGTATTTCTGATCCGATTGACACCCTAGCACCGTATTCCACTTGATACCAGTGGGGAAGGCCGCACCACCACGGCCACGCAAACCAGAATCCGTGACAGCTTTTACAATCTCTGCACCAGTTAATTGCAATGCATTTTTGAGCCCGCGATAACCATCATGCGACAAATAATCATCTAATGAGACTGGGTCCGTAATGCCCACGCGCGCAAACGTCAGGCGCTGCTGCCGATTGAGCCAAGCAAGCTCTTCCGTGACCCCCAGGCACAGTGCATGGGACTGACCACTAAGAAAACCCGCATCAAACAAAGCTGGCACATCGCTGGGCTTAACTGGACCATAGGCAATCCGCCCACGGTCAGTGACCACCTCAACCATCGTTTCTAGCCAAAACAAGCCGCGTGAGCCGTTACGGATGACCTCCACACTCAAGCCACGATTTTTTGCCTCTGTGGCAATCGCTATCGCCACTTTATCTGCGCCCACAGACAAGGCACTAGAGTCACGAGGAACATATACTTTAGTCATCACGATGCCTTTGCCTCTGCAATCAACGCGTCCAAATCAGCTGGAGTAACGCGTCCGTGTACCGCCTCATCTATCATGACAGACGGTGACAGCGCACAATTCCCTAGGCAATACACTGGCTCCAGCGTCACTGCGCCATCCGCCGTTGTCTGGTGGTAATCAACCCCCAAGCATTTTTTGGCATGCGCCTCCAATGCCTCAGAACCCATCGCCTGACAGGATTCAGCCCGACACACATGCAACACATGGCGGCCAGGGCGATGCGTACGAAAGTGATGATAAAACGTTACCACTCCATACACTTCGGCCACAGACAGCGCCAATGCTTTTGAAATTGCGGGATATGAAGACTCCGGCACGAACCCTACCTGATCTTGAATCGCATGCAACAAAGGCATCAACGCCCCTGGGCGGCTCTGATATTGCACAATCAATGCATCAATCACAGATGTTTCATCTTGGGTTAAATATGAATCAAGCAAACTATCATCTCCAAAGCGGACCATAATACAATCTTACAACTCTGCTATGATACACTTCTTTAAGGCTATATTCAGCCCCACTCAACTTAAGACCATGCTGCCCAGGCAATCGTGGCGCATACTACAGCTAAGCGATGTGCAAGAGAACGTTTTGAAAGATATTTCTGCGATTATTTTATCGGGAGGACAAGCCATACGCATGGGCGGCGTGGACAAAGGCTTGGTCTTACTCAACAACAAACCACTCATCCAACACGCGCTAGAGCGACTTCAGCCACAGTGCGATGAAATCCTGATCAACGCCAATCGAGAAATCGAGCGATATCAGTCACTGGGCTACCCAGTTCTCTCAGACGAACACCCCGACTTTATCGGCCCGCTCGCGGGAGTTTGGCTGGGATTAAAGCATTGCCGACACCAGTACTTGCTAACCGTTCCTTGCGATTCCCCAGTATTCCCGCTCGATCTAGCACAACAACTCATGGAAACGCTCACGCAGCAACAGGCAGATATCATCATAGTCAGATGCGGCGAACACACCCACCCAGTGTTCAGTTTATGCAAAAAAACCGCGTTGCCAAGCCTTACAGAGTACCTGAATCATGGCGGGCGCAAAGTCAGCACATGGCAAAAAAGCTTAAAATACGCTGAAGCTCATTTCGATGAGCGTGCCGAGGCCTTTATCAACCTCAACACACTTGAAGAGTTGAGTACCTTAAAAACAAGTACCCACAAATGAATACCCACCAATTAGATCTCATTAACGATGACGCAAATCACGACCATTTCGCAATTACTTAGCAATCCCAGCTGCATGGATGACTACGACCCTAACGCTATGCCGGTTGAAAAGGCTCGCCGATTTATCCAGCAGTTTTTAGCACCCGTGACTGAGACTGAGCGCGTGCCAATACGGGAGTCTTTGGGGCGAGTAGTCGCAGGTGACATTGCGTCGCCATTGGATGTTCCCAACTATGACAATTCAGCCATGGATGGTTATGCTTTCCAGTACACGGACGACCTCTCCATTAACGCAACCACCCCCTTAAACATCATCGGCACTGCATTTGCCGGAACCCCTTTCTCAGGCATGGTCAACCGTGGTGAGTGCGTACGCATTATGACAGGTGCGATGATGCCCAAAGGAACGGATACGGTGGTCATGCAAGAAAAGGTATCCCTTAAAGAGGCATTGAATCAACCAAGCAGCATCTGTTTCACCGATATTCCCAAGCCACGTGCTAACGTGCGCTACACGGGAGAAGATCTCAAACAGGGGCAGATTGTGTTCAGCAATGGACATATGATGCGCCCTGCTGACTTGGGATTAGTTGCATCGCTTGGCATCGAAAGCATCAACATCTACCGCAAATTGAAGGTTGCGATATTTTCGACTGGGGATGAGTTGGTCAGCCTGGGCACACCACTGAAGACTGGTCAGGTATACGACAGCAATCGCTACACCCTTCACGGCATGCTCACACGTATGGGGGTAGAGCTGATTGATTTAGGCGCGATTCCAGATGACCCAAAATTACTGGAAAGCACGCTACTGGTTGCAGCCAGTCAGGCTGACGTCGTTATCACCAGTGGCGGCGTATCCGTGGGGGAAGCAGATTACATGAAACAACTGCTGACGCAACATGGGCAAGTGATGTTTTGGAAACTCGCCATGAAACCTGGCAGACCACTGGCCTATGGCAAAGTCGGCCATGCCCATTATTTTGGCTTACCAGGCAATCCCGTCGCAGTCATGGTGACCTTTTATCAATTTGTGCGGGAGGCGACTCTGAGGCTGATGGGACAAGCCACACCAGCCCCTCTGCCTACTTTTCAAGTCCAATGTACACAAGCCATCAGAAAACTCCCTGGCCGCACTGAGTTCCAGCGTGGAATCCTCTTCGCCGATACAGATGGACTCTGGAAAGTGAAGCCCACTGGGGCACAAGGTTCCGCACTCTTGAGTTCGATGTCGATGGCCAATTGCTTCATTGTACTGGATGTCTCGGTAGGCAATCTTGATGCTGGCGCATGTGTGCAAGTACAGGTGATGGATGGCATCGTATAAGCACTTTTTGCAAAGGCCTCCTCTTGATAGCCTCTAACAACCCATGTTGCTTGCGGTATAATCCTCGCTTTATTTTTTAATGACTTAAAACGCTACGGGCTGTTTTCATACTTGGTTACTACCACGCATCTACCTTATTCAGGTAACACCATGCTCCCAAGAGCCATCATGGGCTCCATGTTATTGCATGCCATTTTTGTCACGGTCATTCCGAATTTTGAATTTGAATCAAGCAAAAAGCCTGATGTGATCACCGTAGAACTGATCAAAAAGCCAGAGCCTCCACCCGTCATAGTACCGCCTGAGCCAGCGCCTCCTGAGCCCATCAAGCCACCGCCAAAACCGATACCTAGACCAGTGGTCAAACATCTACCCACGCCAGCAGTTGAAAAACGTGAGCCTGTGCTACAACAGCCAGTGGTTACGCCACAGCCTGAAATAATTTCGGTCGCCCCTAAGGTAGAGGCCCCAGCCCCTGTGCAGACTGTACCAGTATCTATGCCGTCACAAACGCTCGTTAAACAGGATCCGCCTCCGCCTACATTCAGTCAAGCAGATATGGAGGATGCTAAAAATCAATACGGCCTTGCACTCTGGGGCGCGATCAGCAAACATAAGAAATATCCTAAGATTGCGCAGATGCGTGGCTGGCAAGGTGAGGTAATCATTGAGATCCAAGTGGATGGCAATGGTCACCTCAAATCCAAGAAAGTAGAACAGTCTAGCGGTTACGAGATACTAGATAAGCAAGCCCTAGAAATGGTTGAAAAAGCGCTACCGTTCCCAGTGCCTCCGGAGGCGCTACGTAGCAATTCTTTTACCATCACCGTCCCCGTGCCATTCAAGCTTGAAAATAGCTAAGCCATTTTTAACTGACCCAGCAGACAGTGACTCAAAAAAAATACGCCCTTAAAGATCTGCTACTGTTTCATGAGCTTGCTTTTATTCTGCTCATTTCTCTAGCGGTGACCGTCGGTGCTATAGGCATCCATTTGCAGGAAAAATCCAGCCAAGAGTCGCAACGCATCCAGCAGCTCGTTCAAGAAGTGCAACAAACGCGCGGTCACTTATACCGCCAAATGAAAGAGCTATTCGACGCGTACTTCTTGGAGGATATGAATGCACGTAGCGAATACAATCACTTTACGGTTACAGTCGAGGCGAATTTTGAGAAACTTCATCAGCTTGCCATGGGTGACATAGAGAAAAAAACCATTCAGGAACTACACACGGGATACCAAACTTTTATATTTGAGACCTCCGCACTGTTTGACCAACATGGCGGACTCAGCCATCAGGATCTAAAAAACTGCTGAATACCGACTTGGAGGCAGGCCTCTTCAAACACTATGAGAATCTGCTGTCCCATACCGAGAGCTTGCTCAATCAAAAACAGCAGGAACTGGATGAAAAGCTAAAAGAGAGTAGGCGTAAATCTACTTTGTTATTATTCACGCCTTTCATACTGGCCATACCGTTATTGATACTCTCTCGCCTTTTTCTAAAGCGGGCCATCGTCAGGCCGATTGAAGGGGTACTGAAAGCAACCACCGAGATCAGCGCTGGGCATCTCACCCACCGAGCACCTGATGAGCGCATCAATGAGCTGGCCACTTTGTCAAACGCCATCAATGAAATGGCAGACAAGTTGCAAGCCACGCAAAAAAACCTGATCAGAAGCGAAAAACAAGCCGCACAGGGGTTATTGGTACCCATGCTTGCCCACAACATTCGCAACCCATTGGCCAGCATTCGCGCAACAGCACAGGTGATGCTCACCCCTGGGATAGATGAAGAGACTTGCGAATCCCTGCACGGCATCATCAACACGGTCGACAGGCTGGAGCGCTGGACAGGGGCTTTACTTGCCTATCTTCATCCACTCAAACCCCAGCTCAGTCAGGTCAGTATCAAGGATATCGTAGATGGTGCAATTGCTCCGCTACAGCAGAAGCTAGCTGCAAAAACGTTAACGCTCACGCTTCCTGATTGGAGTGCGCTCGTCAGAGCCAAACAGGATCAAATCTTCACAGATCAGCACCTACTTGAGCAGGTGCTCTATAACTTACTTTTAAATGCGGCGGATGCCACGCAAAAGAACGGCATCATCGAAATAATGGTGAAAATCATAGGAGATAAATTCATTGTCAGCATCCTTGATCAAGGTAACAGCATGCCGTTCACTCCAGACCCGAGCGCCGTAAGCGCACCAACCACCAAGCGTTTCGGAACCGGCATCGGCATCCCATTCTCTTTTAAGGTATGCGATTCCTTAAACGCAAAATTGACTTTCTCTGATAGACCGGATGGCGGTACCATGGTTCGCATCACGCTACCCAAACACCTAGAACAATCACATCACTGACCTATCAAAGCAAACAGCACGCGCGCACTCATTGAGCATATACAGTACGGCAGTATCAGTATCCATGCGACCCTGCGATGCGGATCAATTCAACATCGTATAAATTATGCGCAGCTTAATCAATTTTGCACTTCACTAAACTGTTTTTTTTCGTTACGATACGCATTCGTTATTCAGCACTATTCAATTTAGAGGTTTATCCCATGAGTGAACACATCACACACCTTAGCGATGCAAGTTTTGAGCAAGATGTATTACAATCCCCAATTCCAGTCTTGGTTGACTACTGGGCAGAATGGTGTGGTCCATGCAAGATGATTGCACCCATTCTAGACGAGATTTCAAAAGACTATGCCGGGCGCATCAAAATTGCGAAGCTCAATATTGATGACAACCAGCAAACCCCACAAAAGTATGGCATTCGTGGCATCCCAACATTGATGCTGTTCAAGAATGGCAATGTTGAAGCGACAAAGGTAGGCGCATTATCAAAATCTCAATTGACCGCTTTTATTGACAGCAACATCTAAATCCTTTACGCTTGGCAACAAATCTAAATGCTTGGCTTTGATACTCCTTAAAGCCAAGCTTGATTCACCCCCCTTTTTTTACGTAAAAAATATCCACCTCGAAGATTTTCTGAGTTAATCCTTTTAACTTAAAAAGCCCCATTCATCACTTCTTGTTTTAGCGAGCTCTCATGCACCTATCCGACCTCAAACACCTTTCCGTCACTGAGCTTGTAGCAATGGCGAATACCAATGAAATCGACAACGCAAGCCGCATGCGCAAACAAGAGCTTATTTTTGCCATTTTGAAAAATAAAGCAAAGAAAGGTGAAAGCATCTACGGTGACGGCACACTTGAAGTGCTACAAGACGGCTTTGGATTTCTGCGATCCCCTGACACATCTTACTTGGCAGGAACGGATGATATTTATGTATCACCTTCGCAAATACGCCGTTTCAACCTACACACAGGCGACAGCGTTCAAGGGGAAATCCGCATTCCAAAGGATGGCGAGCGCTATTTTGCACTTGTCAAAGTCGATGTGGTCAACGGAGAAGCGCCTGAAAACATCAAGCACAAAATTCTGTTTGAGAACCTGACCCCGTTATTTCCAACACGACCGTTAACTTTAGAGCGCGACATCAAGGGCGTCGAAAACATCACCAGTCGTGTGATTGACATGATTGCACCTATCGGGAGAGGGCAACGTGGGTTGCTAGTCGCCAGCCCTAAAAGTGGCAAAACGGTCATGATGCAGAATATCGCCCATGCGATTACAGCCAACCACCCCGATGTCGTCTTGATTGTACTACTGATAGACGAACGTCCAGAAGAAGTGACGGAGATGACGCGCTCGGTGAAAGGTGAAGTTGTCGCCTCAACCTTTGATGAACCAGCTACGCGTCACGTTCAAGTTGCAGAAATGGTGTTAGAAAAGGCAAAACGCCTTGTTGAGCATAAGAAAGACGTCGTCATTCTGCTGGACTCTATCACCCGCTTGGCACGTGCATACAATACGGTCATCCCCTCATCAGGCAAGGTATTAACCGGTGGTGTCGATGCAAACGCATTGCAACGTCCGAAAAGATTCTTTGGTGCAGCTCGAAATGTTGAAGAAGGTGGATCACTCACCATCATCGCTACCGCTCTGGTGGACACTGGATCCCGCATGGATGATGTGATTTACGAAGAATTTAAAGGCACAGGCAACATGGAAATTCATCTTGATCGCCGCATGGCTGAAAAACGCCTCTACCCAGCGATCAACGTCAACAAATCAGGCACCCGCCGTGAAGAGTTGCTCATCGACAAAGAGGTGCTACAAAAAATCTGGGTATTGCGTAAGTTACTCTACCCAATGGACGATCTCGAGGCGATGGAATTCTTGTTGGATAAGATCAAATCGACCAAAAACAATGCAGACTTCTTCGACAGCATGCGTCGAGGATAACATCAACCACACCCCCAGCCCGCGATTGATTTTTCAAATTTACAGCAAAAGCCCGGACAACTCTAGGTTCCAGTAGGATTGTGGTTATCAAAAGGCACTATAAATTCAGAGTTTGAGTGCAGGCATGCTTTTGTGCCCAATCTTTTCATCGCGCCAAGCAGCGTACTGATGAATTAGTTGGTAGGTGATGTTGGTAATGTTGTGATTACCAAAAAACGGGATAAGGTAATTGTTGGTAACACGTATATAGTCTTCGTATACCTTTTTACCTTGCTTCGCATCTAACTGCGTTTGCATTTTGCTATTTGCCAAACGTGCTACAGCATCAAATCTTTTGCTAATAACAGGCATGTTATCTTTATGCCTTACTTTAGCTGTCACGTACGCTTCTTCAGCCAGTTCTTTCGCTTCTTTTAAATCTGCTGCTTTTGTAGTTTGCCGTATCCACCTGTCGCCAATCTTAAAGCGCATTTGCCAAGCACTACTATTGTTACGCTGTGTAAGCGTAATCTTGCCATCTAAAATTTGTACAGAATTTGGTGATAACTGCGCCATATAGCAAAAAACACTGAATAAACAATATGATGTCTACTATGCGCTTTTATGGGAAAAAGGACAATAAGAAATGTGTAACAAGTGTGCAACGAATAAAAAAGCGGCTTACATCGCTGTAAGCCGCTTGTATTGGTGGGAAAGTGTCCCCCTAACAGTTGCCTGTAAGTCAATATAGGAAACAATTTGAAGGTTTGATTTTTTTAAGTTACCCCGTAAAGTTACCCCAACTTGTGGTTTCTTGTAATTTCAAATTTAAGTTTTAGGGCTTAATGAACAGCTAGAAAAAACTCCAATCACTTTTAAAACAGAGTTTACAAAGTTAATCGGGTTTTAGTAATTTTACTGATTTGCTTGCCGCCCGTGCTTTAGATGCAACTCGCCCCACTTTCTTACTCGCATCACTCGCTTTATCACCTTCAAGTACCTCTCTCTTGATTACCTCATTAATTAAGACGTCCTTAATTTCTTCATTAGTAATTTTGACGTCAGGCGATACTTTCCTTAATTCCTTGCGAATCACATCTAGAACTGGAGCTGCTTGTAACATAGCGCCCATAAAGAATCTTGATAATGCCTGCTTCTGAGTATGATACTCACCCAATGCAGAACGCTGCCATCCCTCTTTACAAAGCAAATATAAAGACTCTACATCTTTATCAAGTCGTGGGTTAATTGAGGTTACATCAAAGTTCAGAACTAATTCTTTTTCAATTGGTTTGGAAAAGGTTAATTTATAAACCTGCCAAGTAATGCCGTTAGTTAGCATAATCCAATCTACGCCTTGGTTTGCTCCATAATCAATTGCTTGTTTAACATGCTGGTCTTTTAATTCAATCCCAACAGCCTTAACTTCTATAAGAGTAGAAAGTTTGCCATCTAACTTAATTGCCAAATCGCAATAAGTACCTCGTATAGCGTATTCGGAAGTGATTTCAGAATATTTATCATATCCAAATACATCTGAAAGCATGTCCTTAATGATTGTTACAGTATCTGCTTCACCGACATCTCTCAATTTGGCATTTGCCAAAACTGGTTGGTATTTTTTTAATCCAACCTTAATCCTGTCATCAATCTTTTTAGGTATAGCCATTAAACTCTCTCTTTCATTTTATGAGAAATTATAACCAATCTCGTCAAAATCATACTCTACAGGATGCCAATGCTCAACCGACGTTTACACAAAATTCAGGACACCCTCGATGTCGGTTGATTTTCTAGATTAATGGTTCTTTATTTTTCACTAATGTCATAAATAATTTCCTGCTTATAGGATGATATTCCTCGTCTGGCTCACCCATTATGTAAGGTCTATATCCAGTTTTATCCCATGCAGCTATATGTGGCACATCCCCGCCTGCGGCTATTGAAACTAAAACAGCATCACTATCTAATCCACTATAAAACATAGCTCCAACATTGATGTTACTTAATAACTCATTCAAATTCATGGCTTTTATTTTTTCTATCGCATGATCCTCTGCAGTATCTTCATATTCTGCAAGACTTCTGCCGTTTAGAATATCCAGCCACTTTTGCTTTGCCGTTGCAAAATTTTCTTCCACTTTTGCTTGAGATAAATTTGATCCTACTATTTCTGGATTTTTCATGATTTCACCAATACATAACATTAAGATACTAAGCCTATCAAATAAACTCATCAATGCTTACGGAAGGTAATTCTTTAGTGGGCACATTAGCTTGTGTATTTTGCTTTTCTGTAATCAGCTTGGCTACCTGACTTAAAACATAAGCCATTTTTGTGCCTTCGCTCGTTTCAATGCTACCAGACTTCATGCCACGATACACACTGGCCATTTCAAGCCGAACATCGTTAATGCTAGCCAAATCAATCTTTTTGGTAGGGGTAGGCAATATATTCCCACTAGCATTATCAATTGTTCTACTTACATCTGTGCCGGTGAAATTGTCTATTATGTTTGTCATATTCAGTCTTTTTGAACGGTGTTGAAGATGAAACCCTATACACAGGATAGGGAATGTCTTGTTTTATGGTTAATACCCTATATAGGATTTATGTTATGAATCTGCCTTTTCCTTTTGAGCGCTTATGGTCAACAAATGATTTAACAGATATATTTTTTGCAGCAGGTGTTATTGATAGCATTTGGGCAAACGGCAAGGGGTCTTTAACGATTAAATCCCTGATGCAATGGTAGATGCTTGACTTCATTACGGGGTCGGTCTTTAGCTGGCTTAATACCCTACTTGCTAGGCTTTGTTTATCCATTGCAGACAATCGCTTGCTTTCGCTTCTACTCAAACCATAACGACTTGCAACCTCTAAATGAAAGTGATTGATTAAGCGTAATAGATTGCCTTTACCGCCCATCATGTCGCTACCTTGCATCTTGCCATCAATCAAAGGTAATATGACTGCATGGGCATGGGGTGCACTTTCGTCTAGGTGAACATCAAAAGATAGCAACTCGCCATCAAAGGTTTTCTTTACCCATTCGTAACAATCTATAAAAAATGGCTTGGTGTCCTGAGAGTGTCGGTCAATAGGCAAGCTAAAGACAATCTCAACTCCCAGCACTTGGTTGATACGTGGCTTATCAATACCAGCCTTAACCATTTGCACTTTAGCGTGTGTGGCTACCTGTTCGGGCGTGTCGCTGCCTGTTAAAGAATAGTTAAGGTGTGACTTACTTGCATCAATGTTTTCACCCGCACCCCGTTCAGCTTGTAAAGTGCGTTTGTTATGCTTTAATGCATCCAAAATAACACTTTTGCCCTTCATTGCTGCCAGTCTAAATATATGGCAAGCTGCCATGAGCAACCATCAATTGATTATATTTAACTGTAGGGTATATTTGCCAAGACAAATGGTCATAGCTGCACTGCTTTTTCTGCCAATGCTTTTCTAACCAATCCAACATTCCACGCGGTACAGCGTTCTGATAATTTCGCAGGTTTTGGTACGGTGGAATTTTTAACGCCGCGCCAAATTGTTGCAGCACTCACACCGTATAAACTCATGATAACGGGCAAGCGGATATAGGCGGAATTGGGCAGTTGGTCGAAGTTAACTAAAGCTTCGGGAATGGCTTGAGTGGGCTCTGATTTTGATTGTTGCATGATGTCTTTTCCTGTTGTTGTAAATAACAGGATGTATCTTTTCACTTTTGGTATGTTATGCGATGGGGGAATTTTTACAACAAATTACCCCCTAATCTCGGAGTTTAGGTAATTGATACTTATCAATAAAATTATACATTTCATTTCGAGCAGCGTCTTTGTCATAGCTGGGGTATAGATATATTGCTAGTAGTTGCATTGTAAAAACTTTTTTCGGGTCTCGGCCAATTTTATCTGTGTGATAAGCATCATAGTAAATGCTACCTTTTTTGCGAAATTGTTTAAACATTGAGAGCGTACGTCTATATTTTTCAATTCGTTTTAATATATTCTTCTGTTGTGGGCTTGGAGCATGTTTTTTCCCAATCAAAATATCAGCAATCTGATTGCCGAACTTTGCAGGCACACCACCCTCACGAACAAGCTCCTCAATCTTACTAATATCCCCATCAATTAAATATTTTTCAACTAGACCAACCCATCGAATATCAATACACATAATAATTCATCACTTTATGCAGTTTTAATTGGGATTATTTTTGCACCCGCTTTCAGTTCGTCTAAGTAGTCAGCCCATGATTGCATCATAGTTGTACGTTGCTCAATAAACTTGGTGCGATTGTAAGCCGCCCCTAATGTATCTGGTACTTTATGAGCTAGTTGGTGTTCAATGATGGCTGGGTCAATGTTTAACCGTTCATGCAGAATGGTTCTAGCCATTGCCCTAAATCCATGTCCTGTAATCTGTGTTTTGGTATCGTAACCCATACGCTTTAATGCGGCATTTACTGCGCTCTCGCTCATTGGTTTTAATGGGGAATGACCGCCCTGAAATACATATTCACCATGCCCTGATACGGGGTGAATTTCATGAAGTATTGCTAAGGCTTGAGTGGAGAGGGGGACAATGTGGTCTGTTTTTGTTTTACTTACTAGGTATTGCCAAGTTCCTTCATTTAAATCTATATCAGTCCATTTAGCCATTCTTAATTCACTAGGACGGACAAAGACGAGAGGGGCTAACTTAATTGCACATTGAACTGTAAGTGTTCCATTAAAGGCATCTAATGCGCGCAATAGCTCGGCAACCTCTTTAGGTTCTGTGAAAGCTGCCATGTGTTTTACTGTTGTGGCTGGCAATGCGCCTTTCAGGTCTGCCGTTATATCACGAATAGCACGCCCAGTTTGAACTGCATATCTAAAAACTTGCCCAGCAGTTTGTAATGTTCTGTGTGCGGTTTCTACTTTGTTTTGTTTTTCAATGCGCCTCAAAGTTTCAAGCATTTGGGGTGCGGTTATTGAAGATATTGGCTTTTTACCAATCCAAGGAAATAGGTAAAGCTCAAAACGCCTAATAACTTTTGGGGCTGTAGTAGATTAGCCGAATTTTGTTAGTAAAAACTGATTATAAATCAGACCATTTTTTAAGTGTTGCAAGTTGTTGCTTTGGTGTTCCATAGTTAAACCTAAACTCGCATTCTTTCAAGAA
>VGIC01000018.1 GCA_016867975.1 Betaproteobacteria bacterium
TGACTCTGGCTGACCGATAAACAACTCCTGACGCTCACTCTCGATGGCCTTCACGATCATAGCGGCTACTTTGTCCGGTTCGTCCACATGGCCGCCCGTATTCGCCAGCATAGCGAGCGTTGCGGCATCGTTCATGGGGGTGTTGACACTGCGAGGTGCAACATAAGTGACACCAATATCAGTGTCGATCAATTCTCGACGCAATGCTTGCGAGAAACCATGGATCGCAAATTTTGTTGCGCTGTAGGTTGCATAGTGAGGAAAACCCAAAGAGCCGAGAATCGAGCCTACCATCACAATATGTCCGCGATTACTGGCCTTGAACTTGGGTAGCACCGCGCGCACCAGTTGAAGTGGTGCTGTCACATTAGTGTGGATCATTTGCGTGATGCGCTCAGAGCTTTGGTCTTCGAATTGAATAAAATCAAGGATTGCAGCGTTGTTAATCAGTATGTCAATGCTGCCTAGCTTTTCTGTGGCCCGAGCCACCACGACTTCAGGCGCAACTGGGACATCAAAGTCGGCGACGATGGGGGTGGCATTGCCACCATTTTGCGCGACCTCAAGGGTCAATGCGTTGAGTTTGGCGCTATCTCGGCCGACTAGAGCCAGGTTCGCACCTTTTCGTGCCAGCATCAATGCCAGATGTCTGCCGATCCCGCCAGTGGCTCCAGTCAATAAGATGTGCTTATTTTTAAGCTGCATGGACTCTTTCCCTAATGATGTTGCATGTATTCGACTTCTATTGTACGGAAAATATCGCCATATAACTTATAAAAAACTTTAGCGCTGTGAATCAGCATGGCTTGATCATTTTTATCAGTGATCTGGTTAACCAGACTTTCGTAAAAAGAAACGTGACTGATATCGAGTGAGCCGTGAGAGAGCAGATAGCTGAATGCCTTTTTCGGTAGATTGAGGCTTTGTATCAACCGCTCACCCGCTTGGGTCGCCACTGAGGTGCTGGTGCCTTCCAGCACCAGCACCATGCCAAAGAAACCAACCGGATTGACGCGATAAATCATGTCATACGCATATGACACCATGACTTCCGTAGCGACACAGGCTTTAGTCTTTTCTGTGGCGCTCGTTCTCACGGCTTCCTTGTCGCCGCCGCATTCGGCAATGTCATTGAGCACCCATTCCTGATGCCCCATTTCTTCTTCAATATATTCACCAATGGCAGTACGTAGCCATTCATAGTGACCAGGCAAGCACCCACCACAGGCCATGAGCATGGGGGTGGTATGTTTGACGTGGTGATAAGCCTGCGTCAAAAATCCAATGTAAGTTTGGAGATTGATCTCCCCTTTGGCGCCTTTGGTGATGAGAGGCAAACTCAGCAGTTCATTGCGTTCTTTTTCAGTTTCTTTTAATAAGGTTTGATAAAAGCTCATGCGTCATTTCCTTCATAGAGTGCGTTAATCTGGTTTTGATATAGTTGCAATATTCTGTCGCGACGGTTTCTGCCGTTAACCGTCAGTAGTTGGTTGTTGGGGGTGAAAGGGCTATCTGCGCTGATCCAATCCGTCACCCGAGCGTAATCAGGCAATTGCTGATTGATCTCTTGTATCGACTGGTCGACTTGTCTCTTCGTGGCATGGTGTCGAGGCACGATCACGGCCACATTCCATGGTTTTGCTTCACCGAATAAGGCAGCTTGCGCAATGTAAGGGGACATCTTGAGTTCACGCTCTACCCACTCTGGTGAGACGTTGCGTCCATAAGAGGTGATGAAGATGTTCTTTTTGCGTCCGGTGATGAACAGGTAACCATCTTCATCCATGGAGCCAATGTCACCAGTGAAAAGACGATGTTGTTGATCGTGGTGCTGACCGACATAGCCTAGATAGGTGTTACCTGTGACGATGATCTCATTTTCTCCACTGAACTGGATTTCGATATGCGGTAACGCTTTCCCCACGCTGCCAATTTTGTTATGACTGGGCGTGTTCATTGCCACCACAGACGCGCATTCAGAGAGTCCGTAACCTTCATAGACCGGGATACCCAGCGTTTGCGCACGTTGTAGCAAAGCGGGCGAGACGTGTGCACCGCCTACCGCAAGAAAACGCAACTGCTCCAAGCGGTGGCCACTGGTTTCCATATAGGCGACCAGTGCCTGTAATAGTTCTGGAGTGAAAATCGCGGTGTGAGCCCCCGTTGTTTTGAGCATTGTAGCAAGCTTCTGAACATTCAGCCCGCTTGCTCCGCTTAAGCCGACTTCTCCGCTCGGTAGTAAGGTGCAAGAGGCGCCCACAAGTAGCGGCGCGTAGATGCCGGCGACGTTTTCAAGCAGGGTGGCCAGTGGTAGTATGTTGAGATGGATATCATGCTTTGAAAGGCTAGTGACCCTCGCAATTGATCCGGCCACCTTTAGCATATTGGCTACGCTCAGGCACACCCCTTTGGGTTGACCAGTAGTGCCAGATGTGTAGGTGATTTTTGCCGTTCCCGCTGGCAATGATGCACTATGTGCGGGGGTTAATCTCATTTGCGTCAGGATCTTCCCGGCGATCTCAAGTTGGCTGTGGTGCGTAACTTTATCAGCCAAAATAGGGGCGAACAGTTCTGGTTGATCAGTAATCAGCAAAGTGGCACCAGCATCTTCCATGGCGTGTAACCACTGCGCAGGCGAAAAGAAAAATGGCAATGGAACAAGCGGGAACTCGCATTGTAAGGCTGCGAGATCCAACACCACCCAAGCAGGGTGATTCTCTACGGCTAAGGCGACCACGGGGCGGAGATTGCCTAAAAGCGATTGCCATTGGAAAACCTGATGACTGACCGCATCATAGAGATCCGCGTAGCTCATGGTTATCTCTAACCCGCGAAGCGCGATATTATCTGGATATAGTTTCGCTTGTTCGGTGATGAATAGTTGCATTGCTTGTATCACTTTAATCGAAGGTTAAAGGGCGCTTCTATAAATGCAGAGTTTGAGATGCAGTATTATCCGTAAAAGGCACGTCCGTGGAATATATGCGCTAAAGCGCATTATTCACACGCCAAAGGCGTACACCCGCACGGGGCGTCCCCAACCTCGCTAGATGCTGAAGCATCAAGTCGGTTGTGACGGAACGCAAAAGTCGATAGTTGCGGTATACAGCAAGGTTGCGACAACGCAGTTGCGGTGCAGACATAACCTTTAGGTTATTTCGTAACAAAAAAACCGCGCAACGCAGTATTGCACTCAAGTGGTTTAAGCAGGCAATCAGCGAAGCTGATGCTCGCAAAAAATGTATTTATAGAGGTGCCCTAAAGTTGAGCCACACCTCGGATAGCCACGACCTGGGGACCATTGTCATAGTAGCTACCCCAAACAGCTTGCTCGTCAGCACTTAGGCAAGCTTTGTCCGCCGCATGCAGTGCGTAAACATCCCGCCCGCCTTTGATTAGGCCATTCTGTAGACTGTGATGAGCCGTGGCTACGCACCACTCTATGCCAATATCCAAACTATGCTGAATCACATGCGCAATCAAAACACCTGCGTTGCGAGGGTTTGAGACCGCTAGATTACCAATCTCAGTGATTTGGCTACGGGTGATGACTTTGTTAAAGCGCTTAGACAACAAGGTCTCCACAGGGATGTTGAAATAACGCTCTAAAAACAGAGGAGATTTTTCTGCTTTACGCATACCAAAGGTTGCGACCAATGCCCCGTGCTCGTCTCTCAGTGTCACCAGCTCCGGCATGCACTGTGTCACATTTGCACCGTAAGTTTTTGCGAACACCTCATGTACGAATAGCTCTACCTCGGCACGGTCTGCAGAGTCCACGGAAGAAGTTGCAAGCGTGACATTTTCCGCGAGCCGCCTCTTTGACGTAGCTTGTGACCGGCTAATATAAGCCGCCTCCGCATTAAAAAATAATGCTTTCTGAGCCAAATTGGCAGTGATGGCGCTGTCGGTTGAAAGTGTTGCACTGAGCATGATGGTGTCGCCTCAATAATGGTATGTCTGACTTTACGCAAGCAATGTGCCAACATGCTTAAATTTATATCGGTCTGTTAGGGAAAAATTAGCAACATTCTTTTTAAATCATATGGTTATGGTATTTGTTTTTCTTTAGCTATGGCGGACATGGTGCTGTCTAGTGTAGTGATCGCCATGCTAAGGGATGTCATAACCATTGTGGGCATGCAAAAAATGTATGAAATCTGGATTAGCATTGTTGCTGTACTATGCAATAAATGCAGACATCATGCAGGGTATCGCCTAAAAATCCTTATAAAAACAGTGGGTTATTATTCTGGCGCACATTTTGCAATTCGCTTTTGATGAAAATAAATGGGCATATTAAGCATGTGGTACAAGCAAGCATGAGGCTCCTGAAAGATTCTGTGTTGGTTAGGCATTTAATGTTGAGCTGCGTGGTGGCGATCTTAATGATCCTAATCTATCCACCGCTGCAATGGGATTCGTTTCTGACGGATCTCTTCTTCGATACCGAACAGCAGAGATTCCCACTTAAGCATGCTCCTTTTTTGGATCAATGGATGCATACCGGATTAAAGTGGCTGATGGTGGCAGTCGCGCTCGGGAGCTTGTGCTTGTCGTTCATAGCCTTTGGCGTAGACAGGATTAAGCCTTATCAGAAAAGTTTTGCTTGTGTCTTCATCGGCATGACGATATCAACGACAATGGTTGCGTTATTAAAACACTATAATTTGCATGGATGCCCTTGGGATCTTCAGATGTACGGAGGAACGTTACCATTCTTTGACTTGTTCTCAGCGCCTCCGCTGGGCATTGAGGCGGGAAGGTGTTTTCCAGCCGGCCATCCATCTGGCGGATTTGCGTTGCTAGCATTTTATTATGCTTTTGGGCATCACTTGCCGCTCTTTGCTAAACGGATGTGCTATCTAGCCTTATTCGCTGGGTCCATCATGGGTTTGACGCAGATTATCCGAGGAGCGCATTTCTTGTCACATGTGTTATGGAGTGCATGGGTGGTTTGGGTTTGTTTGCTGATGCTTTATTGGCTATGGCCGCCGCAAGTACGGCAAACTTAAACATCACTATTTGTAGTTAATCACGTTCATAAAATTAAAGAAGAAATTTAGAAAAATGACAGCGATCTCCGCCAATAAAAAATATACCGTTTCATTTTCTTTGCTGATTGCAGCAGTTGCACTGGTCATCTGGACGCTGTTACGCCTGATATTGAGTTTGCAAGTAGGCTTTTCTTTGTTGGATTTTAACGAGACTCTAAAGGTTTTTTTATATGGACTTTGGTTTGATGCGGCGGCTTTGGCTTATCTAATCGCCCCATGGCTTTTGCTCTCTGCACTGGTACCGGCGGGTTTGCGTTCCAAATCATGGGTTAATAGCGCTCGCTGGGGCTTGGCATTTCTGGTGACGTTTGGCTTGCTGTTTGGAGCGGTTTCTGAGTTTATTTTCTGGCAGGAGTTTACGACACGCTTCAATTTTATTGCAGTGGATTATTTAATCTACACCAATGAAGTCATCGGCAATATTCGAGAGTCATATCCGGTGCCGCTCATTTTGCTTGGCATCGCGCTGGTGGTGGTTGGCCTGCTGTTCACGCTCAGCCAATGGATAAATTTCGATGGCCAGGCAAAGACGAAGGGCAAAAGATTAAGTTTTGCTTTAATCGCTATGGGGCTGCCTCTACTTAGTTATCTGTCTGCCAACGTAGATCAAATGGAGTTTGGTCATAACAATTACGCCAATGAATTGGCAGGAAATGGGATTTTCAGTTTTTCTGCAGCAGCGCGACGTAATGAGCTGGATTACGATAAGTTTTATCGCACCCTGCCGCAAGAGCAGGCTTTGATGCTGCTCAAGTCTTTGGGGGGGGGGCAGAAAGACAACTCAAAACTTATCGGCTAGAGCGCATCCTCATCAAGATGCCGCGATGGCACTCGGCCCTTTTAAACAACGCCCGAAGAATATCGTGCTGATCTCGGTGGAGAGTCTTTCTGCTTCTTATCTGGGCACTTACGGAAATCGGGAGAATCTGACCCCTTATCTGGATCGTTTGGCTAAAGAAAGCCTGGTGTTTGACAAGCTGTTTGCCACAGGCACGCGCACAGTGCGTGGCTTGGATGCGCTCTCCATTGCAATCCCGCCTATTCCCGGGCAGGCGGTGGTGCATCGCCCCAATACCGAACATCTGGCGACCATTGGCGAGCTACTTGAGGCAAAGCAATATGCCACGTCATTTATTTATGGAGGTTATGGCGTCTTCGACAGCATGAATGCTTATTTTAGAGGCAACGATTATAAGGTGTTAGACCGAACGGACTTTGACAAATCCACTATACAGAGCGAAAACGTCTGGGGCGTAGATGACGAAAGTCTGTTTAAGAATGCTATCAAGCAGCTCGATCAGGACTTCAGTGCTGGCAGACCGTTCTTTGCCCACATCATGACTACCAGCAATCACCGCCCATTTACTTATCCAGCAGGCAAGATTGATTTGCCACAAGGGCATCGTGACGGCGCGGTAAAGTACACGGACTACGCGATAGGCCAGTTCATTGAAAGTGCCCAAGCCAAGCCTTGGTTCAAGGAAACTTTGTTTGTGATTGTGGCTGATCATTGTGCTTCAGTGGCCGGAAAAACCAAATTACCGGTCGAGAAGTACCATATCCCCTTATTTTTCTATGCGCCAGATTTGTTGCCAGCAGGCCATTTCACACGCATTGCAAGCCAAATCGATATCGTGCCGACCTTACTGGATGTATTGGGCATGCCTGGGGCCGAACATTTTTATGGGCAGTCTATGTTCGAGGCCGTAGCTAAAAAAGCGCCAGAGCGTGCGTTTATCAGCAATTATCAATCCTTGGGGTATTACAAGCGCGATAAGCTGATTGTGCTTTCGCCCAAGCAGTCGGTTGAAACCTACGAGGTGAATCCCGTCACGCTGGAAGCAACGCTGACCAAGCCAGATGATGGCTTGATCAATGAGGCGGTGGCTTATTATCAGTCGGCCTCACGTGCCTTTAAATATGGGGAATTGAAAGAGTATCCTGTCGCCGATTAACGGGCGTGCACTGGTATTGGAATTATTCGCACTGCACGTGAGCTGGATTATTACTCATTTCACCATTGGACATAATCCAAAAGATAGGTTTGATGCGTGCATCGACTTTACACGCGTCGATGTAAGCGATGCTACCAGCGGTTTCCTGCACATAGCGGATGGCTGATTCATCCGAGTAGACCACATGCGGCGGGGAGATGCCATGGAAATACAGGCCGTTCCAATAGTCTCTTTGGTCGCTGGGTGCTGAGCCTAGCACGGTGTTGGAAAATTGTAGTCTCAAGGCATGGTCTGAGGGCAGGTTGATGGGGTGAATACGCTGCCCATTTGCCCAGTGGTTTTTCTTTCGCCAATAGATCAGCTTGAGTTCGCTGCTTGTCATGGTCTTGGCTGGAGAATCCTCAGCAACGATTACGGCAATAGGCGGTTTCTCGACAGCTAGGCAAGTCGTATGCAACAGCAGGCCAATCCATATGATGGTGACGACCTTCTTGGCGACGGTATTCGCCGCACCCTTGGCACGTGGCATTACTAGACCGCTCGCACGGCTGACGGATTATGCCAATCGTTTCGTTCGCTCCTCACATGGCAAGATGCCCCCAGCAGATGGTCCAGAAGAGGTGCGTGAGATGAACTTGGCTTTTGCCAAGATGATGGAAGAATTGGCGCTCTCTAAAGAAAATCTGATGCGGGCGGCCAAGCTGGCGGTGGCCGGTGAGATGGCTGCAGCGATGAGTCATGAGATTAGAACCCCCTTGGGCATTCTGCGGTCTTCGGCACAACTGCTGTCGCGAGAGAAGAATCTAAGTGCAGAAGGGGCTGAGGTGGTGACTTTTATCACGACCGAAACCGAGCGCTTGAATAAGCTGGTCAGCACTTTGATGGATTCAGCGAGCCCTCGCTCGCCAGAATTTTCCCTGCATGATATGGCGGCTCTGGTTAAACATGCCGTGGCCATGCTGAGGATGCAGGCAAATAAGAATCAGATTGCATTGGAATATGTCACGCACAACCATGCGGCCACCAATGTCATGGTGGAGTGTGATGGCGAGCAAATCACGCAGGTGGTGTTGAATTTGTTACTGAATGCCATTCAAGTGCTACCTAGCGGTGGTAAAGTGAGGGTAACGCTTTACGAAGCTAAAGAGAGCGTCACGGTGAGCGTGGCAGACAATGGCGTAGGCGTGAGTGATGCACAGAAAGAGCAGATATTTGACCCGTTCTTTACCCAGCGGCCAGGCGGTATCGGTCTAGGATTGGCGGTGTCTAAACAGATCGTGACGGCCCATTTTGGATCGTTGACGGTGGAAAAGAGTGCCTTGGCGGACACGGGGGCAGATTTCAGGATGAAGTTGCCTAAACAGCAGTTACACTAAAAAAGCGAATATATGTCAGAAAGTATTAAAACCATTTTAGCCGTTGATGATGAGCCCAGTATGCTCCGTTTGTTGGAGATCAGTCTGCGTCAGGCAGGTTACCGGCCACTAACCGCAAAAGATGGGCGCGAAGCCCTGGAGGTGGTGCGTAGTAATCACGTGGATTGTGTCGTGTCCGACTTGCACATGCCGCGTATGGATGGCTTGCAGTTGTTGAAGGCCATTCGTCAGGCCGATGCCGATTTGCCCGTTATTATTGTAACGGCACAAGGTGAAGTAAAGTCTGCAATCGAGGCCATGAAGCATGGCGCTTCAGACTATATGTTGCGTCCGTTCGATTTGGAAGAGTTGGAACTTTCAATCAAGCGCTCATTATCAATCTCGCGTTTAGTGGTGGAAAATCAGTTCTTACGTGAGGAGAAAAGCACCGACACGGGCATGGTGGGTAGCAGCCCCGTGATGGAACAATTGCAGCAATCCATCCGGCAAGTGGCGCCTGAAAGGGCAACCGTGCTGATTGCGGGTGAAACCGGAACGGGTAAGGAACTGGTGGCGCGCGCCATCCATGCGCACTCTCCACGTGCAGAAGCGTTGTTCGTGGCGGTCAACTGTGCAGCGATTCCGCATGAGATGCTGGAGTCTGAGCTGTTTGGTCATGAAAAGGGCGCTTTTACCGGTGCCATCAAAGAGCGTATCGGCAAATTTGAGCTAGCCGATGGCGGTACTCTGTTCCTAGATGAAGTCACCGAGATGCCGATGCAATTGCAGGCAAAGTTACTGCGGGCATTACAGGAAAATGTGATTGAGCGCGTGGGTGGCAATCAGCCGATCTCCGTCGATATTCGTGTGGTGGCCGCGACCAATCGCGACCCTCGCGAAGCCATCAAAGACGGTAAGTTACGAGAGGATCTGTACTATCGCCTGAATGTGTTTCGTATCGATCTGCCTGCACTTAGGATGCGAAAATCCGATATCGAAGCATTGGCCAAACATTTTCTTGCGAAACGTCAGGTGGAGATTGCACCCGCTGCGATTCAAGCACTCATGCAATATGACTGGCCGGGAAATGTGCGCGAATTGGAGAACGTCCTGGAGCGCGCAGCGATCATCAGTGGCAATCAAACCATACAGTTAAAGCATTTACCAGTCGACGTCACTGCGGGTGAGGGTCAGAGTGGAGCTGCGCTTCCTGAAGCGCAAACGGGAAAAAGCAATGAGCTGTCTATACCCAGTGCTGTCGAGGCTTTAGAGAGACGGTTGATTGCAGAGGCGCTAGTCACCACACAAGGCAATAAAAGTCGGGCCGCCAAGCTACTTGAGATCAGTGAGCGCTCACTTTGGTATAAATTAAGCCTGTATGAAATAAGCTAGGTGTGCGTGAAGGTAATGCTGTTAGCTAAGCACTTAAAAACCCTACGTTCGAACTCATCCAAAGTAACCGGTTTGCTGAAATAGTAGCCTTGCAAAAAGTGTGGGGCAGTCGCCCAATAGCCAATGCAAGGAACTTTCTAGCCTTAATTCCTTTTGGCTATCCGATGGGCAATGCCATCCAATATAGTTATTTAAAATGGTCTAACGTACGAGCCCATAGTACACGATTAGATGCAAGCGTCCAATCCGTCTTGCACTAACTCGGCAGCCCTCAGAACGGCTCGTGCCTTATTTTGGGTTTCGATCCATTCGCTTTGTGGTACAGAGTCGGCCACAATACCAGCCCCAGCTTGCACATAAAGCTTATTGTCTTTAATAACGCCTGTACGAATGGCAATCGCGACATCCATGTCCCCATTGAAGCCGAGATAACCGACAGCCCCCGCATAAATGCCACGCTTGCTAGGCTCCAGTTCGTCAATGATCTCCATTGCGCGCACCTTGGGGGCGCCACTGACGGTACCTGCGGGGAATGTGGCTTTGATAACATCGATTGCATCCATATCCGGTTTGAGTTGACCTTCAACATTGCTGACGATGTGCATCACGTGAGAGTAACGCTCGATCATCATGTTATCAGTGACCTTCACCGTGCCAGTGACGGCCACTCTGCCCACATCATTGCGCCCCAGATCCATCAGTTGGACATGTTCAGCACGCTCTTTGGGATCTGCCAATAACTCTTCTGCCAAGGCAATGTCCTGTTCACGGTGCTTACCACGTGGGCGAGTCCCCGCAATCGGGCGAGAGGTCACCGTGCCATTTTCTAATCGCACGAGAATCTCAGGGGAAGCTCCCACAACGTGATGGTCGCCCATGTCGTAGTAGAACATGTACGGGGAAGGGTTCAGGCTACGTAAAGCGCGGTAAAGTGATAGCGGTGGCGCAGAGAAAGGCTGCGACATGCGTTGCGAGAGCACCACTTGCATGATGTCGCCATCTAGAATGTATTGCTGTGCCCGCTTGACCGCAGCCTTAAAGTTTTCCTCCCCGAACTCTGAGGTTGCAACCGTTTTTTCTGTTTTTCCCGACGCTGGTACAGTGAAGTTATGACGTAACATCTTGAGTAGCTCGCTGAGACGCGCCTTGGCCTTATCATAGGCCCCAGTTTCAGCGGTGTTGGCGTAAACGATGAAATACAGCTTGCCACTCAGATTGTCTACTACCACCAGCTCTTCCGATACCATTAGCAACACATCTGGGACATTAACCGTATCAGGCTTGGTTGTGTCAGCGAGGCGTTTTTCAATGTAACGCACGGTGTCGTAGCCGAAATATCCAGCCAGCCCGCCAGTAAAGCGTGGCAATCCTTCATAAGGCGGTGTATTGAAGCGCGACAAATAATCCTTCACAAAATCAAGAGGGTTGGTATCCTCCACGACTTCCATCACCGTATCATGCTCAAGCACTTGCACTTTTCTGCCATGCGCCACAATGCGCACTTTTGCAGGCAACCCGATAATGGAGTAGCGGCCAAAGCGTTCTCCGCCCTGCACGGATTCAAGCAAATATGAAAAAGGCTGATTGGCCAGTTTCAAATAAAGTGACAACGGGGTGTCCAAGTCTGCAGGAGCCTCTAACACCAAAGGGATACGATTGTATCCTTGGGCGGTCAACGCATTAAATTCTGTTTGGTTGATGGTGCTTAACATAAAACTCTCACAATAATCAGTCCGTTACAAATAGGCAACATCAAGCGGGTATTGGTAATCTCCACCATCGCCAGCTGTTTGTGCTGATATAAGCTATGTCCATAGGCGCTGTGAACATCTCGCAACCCGCAGTGCGGGTTGCTCGAATGAGGTGTGCGAGCCCCCAATCAGCGTGGCCGCTGTTGGCTGCACGTGCCATCTCCCTATACAGTCGCCAATGCATCGCGCAATGACTTCACTACCGTATTGTAGCGGTTAGGGTCTGTGTCTTTTCCTGCGCCAAATACCGCTGAGCCTGCAACAAAAGTATCTGCCCCCGCGCGGGCGATTTCGGCGATATTAGTAGCATTCACGCCGCCATCTACTTCGAGCCAAATTTGACGACCAGTCTTTTCATAGTGGGCATCAATACGCGCGCGTACTTCTTTCAGTTTATCCAATGTGCTAGGAATAAATTTCTGACCGCCGAACCCTGGGTTCACAGACATCAACAAAATCATGTCCACTTTGTCCATGACGTAGTCCAAATAACTTAAAGGCGTGGCTGGATTAAATACCAAACCTGACTTGCAGCCGCAATCACGCACCAAAGCCAAGCTACGGTCAATATGCTCAGAACCTTCCGGGTGGAAGGTAATGAAGTTTGCGCCCGCTTTTGCAAAATCAGGAATAATGCGATCTACAGGTTTTACCATCAGGTGTACGTCAATCAATGCGCCCACTTTTTTAGACACATCGCGAATGGCTTCGCATACCAATGGACCAATAGTCAGGTTAGGTACGTAGTGGTTATCCATCACATCAAAGTGTACGATGTCGGTTCCAGAGGTGATGACATCCTCGATTTCTTGACCGAGTTTTGCGAAATTAGCAGAAAGAATACTAGGGGCAATTCTGAAAGTTTTATCCATGATTGATGCGTCCGTGTTTGAATTGAAGAAGTTAATTTCCAACGCGTTATTTTAACGCCAAATCACTGTTTTTAGATATGGTTCTTGCTTAACATAGACCAATCCATCAAAATTACGCCTCAGAGTTCATCCGCGGGATTTTTCGTCGATATGTTAAGGGTTGTCATGGCATGAATGTAGTTTATAGTCCGAGTGTTAATACTGCATTGACGTGCCGATAGTCCCTATGCAGTTATACGTCATTGGTGTGAATCACACCACCGCTCCTATTCAAATTCGTGAACATGTGGCCTTTAATAGCGACCATCTGGTCCATGCTTTGCATGAATTGACAGCGCATGATGCGTTGGAAGCTTCCATTTTGTCTACATGCAACCGTACGGAACTATACTGCAGCACAAACGACCCCAAAAAGCCGCTGAAGTGGTTGTCGCAATATCACCGCCTGGATCAAGATGTATTGGCACCGTATATCTACACATTACCCGATGGCGAGGCAGTGAAGCACGCTTTCCGTGTCGCATCTGGTCTGGATAGTATGGTGCTGGGAGAGCCCCAGATTCTGGGGCAGTTTAAGCAGTCGGTAAAAATTGCACAGGATGCTGGCACATTAGGGTCGCTGCTGCATAAATTATTTCAGCGCACATTTGAAGTGGCCAAGGAGGTACGGAGCAATACCGATATTGGCGCCAACTCTGTCTCCATGTCTGCAGCCGCAGTCAAATTGGCACAACGCATTTTTGGCAACATCAGCGAGCAAAAGGTCTTGCTCATAGGCGCTGGTGAGATGATCGAGCTTTGTGCCGATCATTTTGCGGCGCAAAAACCAAAGTGCATGACCATCGCTAATCGTACCTTGGAGCGAGGGGCGGCATTGGCCACAAAAATGTCCGCACTGGGTATTCAGTCTCAGGCGGTGCTTTTGCAAGACTTGCCTGCACACTTTGCCGAATACGACATTATCGTGACATGCACTGCAAGTCAGTTGCCGATTGTGGGCCTGGGCATGGTGGAGCGTGCCATCAAGCTGCGCAGACATCGCCCCGTTTTTATGGTGGATCTTGGTGTGCCACGGGACGTAGAGGCTGAGGTGGCCGAGTTGGATGATGTGTTCTTATATACCGTAGATGACTTGAGCGCCGTGGTACAGGAGGGGATCGGCAATCGCCAGCAGGCCGCAGTGGACGCTGAGTTGATTGTGGTATCTCGCGTAGATGAGTTTATGCAATGGCTGAAAAAGCGTGAAACAGTACCCACCATCAAAGCGCTTCGTGACCAAGCAGAAACCACGCGGCAAGTAGAGTTGGCTAAAGCCCTTAAAATGATCGAGAAAGGCGAGCCTCCGGCCAAGGCTTTGGAAATGTTGAGTAATGCTCTAACCAATAAATTCCTGCATCAGCCGAGCCATGCTTTGCATCAGTCGCATGGTGAGGAGCATATGAGGCTTGAGCATGCGCTCAGGCAGATTTTCCAAATTAAGAATTAATGTTGAACCTAATAAACGCACTTAAACACTCAATGATTCTATAAGCCATTATGAACATTCAACCTTTTTACTATACCCCACTCACCCAATGGGTGAGAGTGCTTCCACGTCAATGGCACGATTCTTGAGATGTCTGGCTACGCTACTCTTCGCTGCAGGGGGCACCCATGCCTCCTCATCGCGCCTTGCTATACACTCAAAAAACCGCATATTTAACGTGTTTAACTGCTTTTTCCAGGTTGAAAGAACCCCGCAATGAAACCCTCCATGATAACCAAGCTCGCTAATTTGAGTGAGCGTTTAGATGAAATCGATCGTTTGATGAGCAGTGAAGGCATCACCGATGATATGGATAACTACCGTAAACTCACGCGAGAGCATGCGGAGATTACACCGGTGGTGGAGCAGTATCGGGCTTTCATGCAAGCGGAAGCAGATGTTGCAGAAGCGCACAATATGCTGGGCGATCTAGATATGAAAGCGTTTGCGCAAGAAGAGATTGACGCAGGCAGAGTCAAGCTGGAAAGCATTGAAAAGCAGCTACAGATGCTGTTGCTGCCTAAAGATCCAAATGATGATAAGAACATCTTTTTGGAGATCCGCGCCGGTACTGGCGGAGATGAATCCAGCTTGTTTGCAGCAGACTTGTTCCGCATGTATTCGCGCTATGCTGAGCGTCAGCGCTGGAAAGTGGAGATCATGTCTGCCAACGAATCTGAAGTAGGTGGCTATAAGGAAATCATCGCCAAAATAGAAGGCTACGGCGCTTATTCTAAACTCAAGTTTGAATCAGGCGGCCACCGCGTGCAGCGCGTACCGGACACCGAAACCCAAGGTCGCATTCACACCAGTGCCTGTACCGTGGCGATACTGCCGGAAGCGGACGAGGTCAGTGATGTGATCATCAATCCAGCTGATATTCGCATTGACACTTTCCGTGCTAGTGGCGCGGGTGGTCAGCACATCAACAAAACCGACTCTGCGGTACGCATCACCCACGCCCCTACTGGTATCGTGGTGGAATGCCAGGAAGGGCGTAGCCAACATGCCAACAAAGCACAAGCCATGCAAGTGCTGGCAGCACGTATCAAAGCCAAACAAGTGGATGAACAGCAAAGCAAAATCGCCAGCGAGCGCAAAAGTCTGATTGGCAGCGGCGATCGCAGTGAGCGCATCCGTACCTACAACTACCCGCAAGGTCGGATTACCGACCATCGTATTAACCTGACCTTATACAAAATCGATGCCATTACCGAAGGCGATATGGATGAGTTAATCGGGGCCTTGTCGGCGGAACATCAAGCCGATTTGTTAGCGAGTTTGGGTGAAGATAGTTCACATGCCAGTTAAATTTAGATTGGCTAATTAATAGCGGTGACGTAAATCATTAAATCCATTAAAGTCATCTTACAGACAGCTGCTTTACAACTTGCGTCAGTAGAAATCCAGCTTACAGAAGCTAGGCAAGAAATACGGCGGTTGTTGCAACATGTGCTTAATGTCAACCGCGCATGGTTAATTACGCATGAAAATGACACGCTACAACCTGATACGCAGGCGAAATTTGAAGCCTTACTGGCGCGCCGCCTGCGGGGTGAGCCGATGGCGTATATTCTGGGGGGGCGTGAATTTTACGGTTTAGCGCTACAAGTGACGCCTGACACCTTGATTCCGCGCCCAGATACGGAAATGCTGGTGGGGGTAGCACTGGGCAGAATTCTGAGTGACCACCAAGTAGATGTTTTAGACCTCGGTACCGGTTCTGGCGCCATTGCATTGGCCATTGCAAAACATCGCCCACACGCTCACGTGGTTGCGGTGGATGCTTCTTCTGCGGCATTAGAAGTGGCCAAAAAAAATGCAACAACTTTGCAAGTTTCTAATGTGCAGTTTGTATTAAGCAGTTGGTTTAGCGCGTTAGAAACCCAGCGTTTTGATGTGATTGTGAGCAATCCGCCTTATATTGAGCAAAATGACGCGCATTTATCACAAGGCGATTTACGTTTTGAGCCTGTCAAGGCATTGGCTTCTGGCACTGATGGCTTGGATGATATTCGCCGCATTATTGCGGACAGCCTCGTGCATCTAGTGCCGCAGGGCTGGCTGATGCTGGAGCATGGCTATAATCAGGCGCGGCGCGTTGCGGATTTAATGGCAGACGCTGGCTTGGTGGAGATTGAAACAGTGCAAGATTTAGGCGGCAATGATCGTGTAACGATAGGCAAGAATCCACTCATTATCAGTGCTCATTGGAGTTAACTACCTGCTTGGTACTGGTTCTTGAGTTTGACGTAGTGGTTTGCTGAGTACATAAAATGTGCGATTTCCTCCTCAGTTAACGGACGCACCTTTTTCGCAGGCCTGCCCACATACAAGTGGCCGCTTTCTAACACTTTACCTTCTGGCACTAGGCTACCCGCAGCGAGTAATACATGTTTTTGCACGATGACTTTGTCCATGACGATACTTCCCATGCCGATCAAACATGCGTCTTCCAGTGTGCAGCCATGCAAAATCACGCTATGCCCGATGGTGACATAATTGCCGATTATCAATGGAGCGCCAGCTGGGTCCCAGCTGGATCTGTGGCTAACGTGCAGCATGCTGATATCCTGTATGTTGGTGTTTTTTCCTATGCGGATAAAATTCACGTCGCCACGTATCACCACACCAGGCCAAACGGAACTGTTCTCGTCAATGGCAACATCGCCAATGATCGTTGATGCAGGATGTATATAGGCGTTCCTCGCTATTTGCGGTGTCATATCGCAGAATGACTGGATGTGTGGTATGTTACTTTTTGACATCAGGAGTTTCCAAGTGAGGTTTGGCTAAGGGCACTTCTAATCGCTCAAGCCGGTTTCTAATACCCATAGTATAATCGCACTATGTCTGAAAATAACTCAGTTGGCATTGTTGCCCCAAAAACTGCACACTTTAGTGAACCTTTGGCGCTTAAAGGCGGGGGAGTTTTGCCACAATTTGATCTAGTCTACGAAACTTATGGCACGTTAAATGCGGACAAATCAAATGCCGTGTTGATTTGTCATGCACTTTCTGGGCATCACCATGTCGCGGGTAAGCACCACGAGAGCGACAAATACGCTGGCTGGTGGGACAACATGATAGGTCCCAATAAACCCTTGGATACCAATAAGTTTTTTGTGATTGGTTTAAACAATATTGGTGGTTGTCATGGTAGCACGGGACCTATTAGTATCAATCCAGCCACGAGCCAACCTTGGGGTTCTGCCTTTCCGATTATCACCGTCGAAGATTGGGTTAACTCTCAGGCACGGCTGATGGACCGTTTGGGAATATCGCAACTAGCGGCCGTCATTGGTGGCAGCCTGGGCGGTATGCAAGCATTGCAGTGGACCATAGCCTTTCCTGGCCGGGTGCGATATGCGCTGGTGATCGCATCAGCTCCTAATTTGACCGCCCAAAACATGGCGTTCAATGAAGTCGCCCGTCAGGCGATTATTACTGACCCGGAATTCCATGGTGGTGACTATTATGCACACGGTGTCGTACCACGTCGCGGCCTTAGAATCGCGCGTATGCTGGGGCATATCACCTATTTAAGTGATGATGTGATGGGTGAAAAATTTGGCCGCAAGCTCAAAGATGGTATCAAATACAGTTTTGATGTCGAATTCGAGATGGAGTCTTATCTACGCTACCAAGGCGACAAGTTTGCTGGGGAGTTCGATGCAAACACTTATCTGCGTATGACCCGCGCCTTGGATTATTACGATCCTGCGCTTACCTTCGGTGGCGACCTCAGCAAGGCGCTCAGCCAAACCAAGGCCAAGTTCCTAGTCGTGTCTTTCACGAGCGATTGGCGTTTTTCACCCGCTCGTTCACGTGAGATTGTGAAGGCACTCTTAGATAATGAAAGTACTGTAAGTTATGCAGAAGTGACCGCTGCGCATGGGCACGACGCATTTCTAATGCCAGATAAGCACTATCATGCCATTTTGCAGACATATCTGGGCAGCATAGAGGTGGGCGATGCAAAATAATGTAAAATATACAATTTTTAGGCAGGATTTTGCAATTATTGCCAATTGGTTGAAGTTTGGCGATAAAGTGCTTGATTTGGGTTGCGGTGATGGCGAGCTGCTCAAGTTCTTAGGGGCTACCTTGGAAATAAAAGGCTATGGCGTCGAGAAAGATGACGACAATGTGTTGGCCTGCGTCAAGAATGGCACCAATGTGATACAGATGGATCTGGAAGATGGGTTGTCTGGTTTCGAAAACCAGTCATTCAATACCGTCGTGCTTTCTCAGACACTACAGGCGATGCATAACACAGAGCGCATTGTGCTGGAGATGCTGCGCGTAGGGGAGGAAGTGATTGTCACTTTCCCCAATTTTGGCTACTGGCGCAATCGCCTGCAAATCACTGCGGGGCGGATGCCCGTGTCAAAATCCTTGCCTTACCAATGGTTTGACACGCCTAACGTGCATCTTTGTACGCTACATGATTTTGATGATTTTTGTAAAAATCACAATATTGACATCCTGGAGCGTAAAGTGCTCACAGAAGGTCAAGAAGTCAGCTTGATGCCTAACTTACTCGGCAGTCTGGCCATGTATCGCCTGAAACACAAGTAGCCGCCTTGCCAGTCATTGCACAGCCCAACATCAGACCATCACTCATGAGCAAAAAAATGCTCATCTGCATGTTTACTGGGTTTAGCTCCGGTTTGCCACTTTACATCCTGATTAGCCTGCTACCTGCTTGGTTGCGTTCAGAGGGTGTTGATCTGAAATCAATCGGTCTATTCGCGCTCATCAACCTGCCTTTTACCTGGAAATTCCTATGGGCGCCCTTGTTTGACCGCTACACCCCGCCACTGGGACGCCGTCGTGGTTGGCTACTCATCGCTCAAGTTTTATTGCTTATTTCCATCCCCCTGTTTGGTGTGTTTAACCCGCAGCTAGATATTTGGACTATTGCCTACTTGGCAACTGTCGTTGCTTTTTTCAGCGCCTGTCAGGACATTGTACTGGATGCTTACCGCCGAGAGTTGTTATCAGACGTTGAGCTAGGCATAGGTAACGCCGTGCATGTGAATGCCTACAAAGTGGCTGGTTTAGTGCCAGGGGCGTTATCACTGATTTTGGCTGACCATTTGCCGTGGAGTAGCGTATTCATGATTACCGCGCTATTTATGCTACCTGGTTTGGTAATGACCTTGTTAGTCAGCGAACCCATGCTGAAAAGCGGTGCACCCAAAACACTCAAAGCGGCAATCGTTGAACCGTTTAAGGAATTCATCGGGCGCAATGGCGTGAAATCTGCCCTGCTAATTTTATTATTCATTTTTTTGTACAAGCTGGGTGATAGCATGGCAACCGCGCTGGCGACACCGTTTTATCTCGACATGGGTTACAGCAAAACCGAAATTGGCCTGATTGCAAAAAATGCCGGACTTTGGCCGAGCGTGATTGGTGGTCTACTGGGTGGCGCGTGGATGATTAAACTTGGCATTAACCGCTCGCTATGGATATTTGGCGCGGTACAGATGATTGCCATTTTAGGGTTTGCCTGGCTAGCAACCGCCTCACATAATCTGTGGTTATTGGGGTGGGTAATAGGCGTAGAAGCCTTTGGGGTAGGCTTGGGAACGGCCGCTTTTGTAGCCTATATCGCCCATGCTACTCACCCGCTCTACACCGCCACTCAGTTTGCTTTATTCACCAGCTTGGCTGCTGTGCCGCGCACCTTTGCCAACGCCGCAACTGGCTATATGGTGGAAAATCTAGGCTGGTTTAATTTCTTTATTCTATGTTTTGCGCTGGCCGTTCCGGGGATGCTATTGTTGCTGAAAATAGCACCTTGGGAGCATCAGGATGACGCAGTCATCAAGTGATCGTACAAGCGCCCGTACTATAAATACTCCACAATCAATGGCGCATGGTCGCTAAAACGCTCATCTTTGTAAACACTGCTGGCAACAGCCTTGCTCGCCAAGACAGGCGTGGCGATTTGGTAATCAATGCGCCAGCCAATATTCTTTGCCCAAGCCTGACCACGGTTGCTCCACCATGTATAGCAGGCATCGGTGGTATCAGGGTATAGCTTGCGATACACATCCACCCAGCCTATTTCGTCAAACAATGTCGTTAGCCATGCCCGCTCTTCTGGCAGAAAGCCAGAATTCTTTTTATTGCCTTTCCAGTTTTTCAAATCCACTTCCTTGTGCGCGATGTTCCAATCGCCGCAAATCACCACGTCACGCCCGCTATTTTTGAGTGTTTGCAGTTGCGGTAAAAAACGTTCCATGACGCTAAATTTGAAGGCTTGCCGCTCTTCACCACTGGAGCCAGAAGGCAAATACAGCGAAACCACGCTTAAATTACCGAATCTTGCTTCGATATAGCGCCCTTCGCTGTCAATGTCCGCAATACTCAGCCCTTCAATTATGCTATCTGGCTGCACCTTGCTGTAAATGCCAACACCACTGTAACCTTTCTTCTCGGCATAATGAAAATAGCCGAAATAACCTTCTGGATTGAGCATTTCGGTGCTCATGTCACCCACTTGAGCTTTGATTTCTTGCATGCAGATAATGTCAGCACTTTGCTTTTTCAGCCAAGCATATAAACCTTTATTGGTAGCAGAACGAATGCCATTCAAATTTAACGATATAATCTTCAAAACTTTTCTTTCTTTTCTTAATGATGACCCAACCCACAGAGCAATTCAAACAAGAGTTTATCGCATTTGCGATTCAAAAACAGGTATTACGTTTTGGCGAGTTCAAAACCAAAGCCGGGCGTTTAAGCCCGTACTTTTTCAACGCGGGCTTGTTCAATGACGGCGTGAGCTTAATGAAACTGGGCGAATTTTACGCCGAGGCAATTAAAAACTCTGGCATGCAGTTTGATATGTTGTTTGGTCCCGCCTATAAAGGCATTACCCTAGCGGCGAGCATCGCCATTGCCCTTGCCAGAGAAGGCAAAAACATCCCCTATGCCTATAACCGCAAAGAAGCCAAAGACCACGGCGAAGGCGGCGTGATTGTTGGCAGCCCCCTGCAAGGGCGGGTGCTGATTATTGATGATGTCATTTCAGCCGGCACCTCAGTACGAGAATCCGTAGAATTGATTAAGCAACACGGCGCCGTGCCATGCGGCGTGGCGATTGCCATTGATAGGCAAGAAAAAGGACTAGGTGAGCTCTCGGCCGTGCAAGAAGTAGAAAAAGACAACGGAATCCCCGTGGTGAGTATTGCCAACTTGAGTAGCCTAATGGCTTATGTGGCACAAACCCCCGAACTAAAGCCTTACCAGACGGCGATTGAGTTATATCGCACGCAGTATGGGGTGGGTTGATTTAGCCAAGTTAGGGTGCGATTTGCGCACGCGGACAATCAATCGCTCAGTTATTTTGAGTGCGCACAGCGCACCCTACCAACTATCTGTGGTTAATTAAATCACCCAGTCAGTTTTTTCTTCAAAATCTCATTCACCTGCGCCGGATTGGCCTTGCCTTTGCTGGCTTTCATAGCCTGACCGACCAAGGCGTTAAAGGCTTTTTCCTTACCGGCTTTGAATTCTTCTACCATGGCAGCATTGGCTGCGAGCACTTCGTCAATCATGGCTTCAATTGCGCCGCTGTCTGAGACCTGTTTCAGGCCTTTAGCTTCGATGATGGCATCAACGTCACCCTCACCAGCCCATAGTGCTTCAAATACCTGTTTGGCGGCATTGTTGGAGATGGTGTTGTCGGTGATACGTTTAAGCAAGCTTGCCAGTTGCACCGCAGAAACTGGTGATTCAGCAATGTTTTTTTCCTCAGCATTCAGTTTGGCAGAGACAGTGCCCATGACCCAGTTGGCGGCGGGTTTTGCCTCGGCACCAGCTTGCACGGTGGCAACAAAGTAAGCGGCCAAATCGCGGCTTGCAGTGAGCGTGGCGGCATCGTATGCAGTCAAACCATATTCCGCTTCAAAACGCGCTTTCATCGCTTCTGGCAATTCCGGCATTTCGGCTTTGACGCGAGTTTTGTCTGCCTCGGTAATTTCCAATGGTAATAAGTCTGGGTCGGGGAAGTAGCGGTAGTCGTTAGCTTCTTCTTTGCTACGCATGGCGCGGGTTTCACCAGTGTCAGGGTTAAACAACACAGTGGCTTGCTGAATAGTGCCGCCGTCTTCCAGTGTTTCTATTTGCCAGCGCGTTTCAAACTCGATGGCCTGTTGCATGAATTTGAATGAGTTGAGGTTTTTAATCTCGCGGCGCGTGCCTAACTTATCACTGCCTTTGGGGCGCACGGAAACGTTGACGTCACAGCGGAAACTTCCCTCCTGCATATTGCCGTCACAAATGCCTATCCATTGCACCAGCTCGTGCAATTTCTTAGCATACGCCACCGCTTCAGCCGCCGAGCGCATGTCTGGCTCGGTGACAATTTCCAGTAGCGGTGTACCAGCACGGTTCAGATCAATGCCGCTCATGCCTTCAACAGCGCCATGTACGGATTTCCCCGCGTCCTCTTCGAGGTGAGCGCGGGTGATATGGATAACTTTTTCATAGGCAGAATTTTTACCTACGGCGGGCACTTGAATGGTCACTTCGCCCTTGCCGACCACTGGTAGCTCGTACTGGCTGATTTGGTAGCCTTTAGGCAAATCTGGGTAAAAATAGTTTTTACGCGCAAATACGCTTCTAGGCGCAATTTCGGCATTGACAGCCAAGCCGAATTTAATGGCACAGTTGACAGCTTCTTTATTCAACACTGGCAATACACCTGGCAAGGCAATGCTTACCTCGCAGGCTTGTGTGTTGGGTTCTGCGCCAAAGGCGGTAGAAGCCCCAGAAAAGATCTTGGTGTTTGTTTGTAACTGAGCGTGTGTTTCTAGCCCAATAACGACTTCCCATTGCATGGTTTTATCCCTTTTAACCGTGTTGGTGGATACGCCTGCTTGCAGACTTTAGCAGGATTTTCACCCTACATTCACTGCATTACGCTAAGCCCTCTGGCATTTTCAAATGCCAATCTGTCGCTTGTTGATATTGATGTGCCACATTCAGCATTCGTGCTTCATCAAAATAATTGCCGATGATTTGCAAGCCGACAGGTAAGCCGTTGCTAAATCCTGCGGGAACACTCATGCCAGGCAAACCTGCCAAGTTGACGGCGATGGTGTATAAATCTTCTAAATACATGGCGACCGGGTCATCGACTTTTTCACCTGATTTGAACGCGGTGGAAGGGGCGGCTGGCCCCATAATCACATCACATTGTTTGAAGGCTTCGACAAAGTCTTGTGCGATGAGGCGGCGGATTTTCTGCGCTTTCAGATAATAGGCATCGTAGTAGCCAGCACTGAGCACATAGGTGCCGACAAGAATGCGGCGTTTAACTTCTGCCCCAAAACCTTCGGCGCGAGTTTTGCAGTACATGTCCATCAGATCGGTGTATTCTGGTGTACGGTAGCCATAGCGCACGCCATCGTAGCGTGATAGGTTGGAGCTGGCTTCTGCTGGTGCCAGAACATAGTACACAGGAATCGACAAGCCGTTGTTCGGCAATGAAATTTCAACGATTTCTGCGCCTAGTTTTTTGTATTCAGCCACCGCATCCATCACCACTTTGCCGACATTGATATCTAAGCCTTCGGCAAAGTACTCTTTCGGCAAACCGATTTTTAAGCCTTGCAAAGGTTTATTCAAATCTCGGGTATAGTCTTCTTTCTTGCGGTTCAGGCTGGTGGAGTCGCGCTCGTCGAAACCTGCCATCACGTTCATCATCAAAGCGCAGTCTTCGGCGGATTTTGCCATGGGTCCAGCTTGATCCAAACTGGAGGCGAAGGCAATCATACCGTAGCGGGAAACTACACCATAAGTCGGTTTTAAGCCGGTAAAGCCGCAGAGAGATGCTGGTTGACGAATCGAGCCGCCAGTATCCGTGCCCGTGGCAGCCGCGCACAAACGCGCCGCCACTGCCGCCGCACTGCCGCCGCTACTGCCACCTGGTACGCGGGTAAAATCCCAAGGGTTTTTCACACCGCCAAAGTAACTGGTTTCGTTGGATGACCCCATGGCGAATTCGTCCATATTAGTTTTGCCCAGATTCACCGCACCTGCTGCATCAAATTGGCTAATGACATGCGCATCATAAGGTGCAACAAAGTGAGCAAGCATTTTAGATCCACAGGTGGTTGGCCAGCCTTTGGCGCAGAAGATATCTTTTTGTGCAATGGGAATTCCTGTCAGAGGGGCAGCTTGGCCGGCAGCAATACGGGCGTCGGCTGCCTTTGCCTGAGCAATTGACCTTTCTTTATCCAGTGCAACGTAGGCATTGATCTCTGGGTTTAGAGCATCGATACGATCTAAAAAGGTTTGAGTCAGTTCCACGCTGGAAATCTGTTTGTCAGCCAGCATCTGGCTAAGTGTCTGTAAGCTGCTGTTGATCATGTCACGATTACTCGATTACTTTGGGAACTAGATACAGGCCTTGGTCAACTGCAGCCTCATGAGAACCGTTACCTAGCGTAGGGGCGATTTTCTGAAACGCTTCGCGCAGATTAGGTTTGCACACTTCATCTTCACGCAGACGCTGCACGACATCTTGCGAATGAGACATCGGTTCGATACCGGTAGTATCCACCGCCTGCATCTGTTCGATCAGCCCTAGGATGCCCATCAATTTTGTGAGCGTGGATGTAGCATCACTATCGCTCACCTCAATGCGCGCTAGATGCGCGATTTTTTTAATATCTTCAGTCGTTAATGCCATGCTTCAACAATTCGAAATGTAAGGGAGTTTTTGAGAAAATGATTGGTTCTTTGTCACTAGTGGTTGCAACTTTGTTTGTGATCACATCTTAAATTTCAACAAGATATGGAGTATTATACTCTGATTTTACATGCGACCTTAAATCACCTCTGGATGGTTAGATTAAATCATCCTAGTGTAGTGATTACATAACCCAGTCTTTCCACAGGAAAATATAATGTTTGGCTTTGTTAGTAACTATTTCTCAAACGACCTTGCTATTGATTTAGGCACAGCAAATACCTTGATTTTCTCTCGAGACAAGGGCATCGTCCTTGATGAGCCGTCAGTGGTTGCTATCCGCCTAGAGGGCGGCCCTTCCGGAAAAAAGATCCTGCTGGCCGTCGGCACCGAAGCTAAGGGGATGTTAGGGCGCTCGCCCGCGAATATCCAAGCGATACGCCCGATGAAAGACGGCGTGATTGCTGACTTCACCATTACCGAGCAGATGCTCAAGTACTTTATTCGACGTGTGCATGATTCGCGCTGGTTTTCACCTAGCCCGCGCATTATCATCTGTGTTCCCGTGGGGTCCACACAGGTAGAGCGCCGCGCGATTAAAGAGTCCGCAGAGCGCGCAGGTGCCAAGCAAGTATTCTTGATTGAAGAGCCTATGGCTGCGGCAATCGGTGCCGGGATGCCCGTTGGTGAGGCCACCGGCTCTATGGTGGTTGATATTGGTGGGGGCACCACTGAAGTTGGGGTAATCTCACTGGGTGGTATCGTCTATGCTAAATCAGAGCGTGTTGGTGGCGACAAATTCGATCAAGCGATTATTGACTACATTCGCCGCAACTATGGCATGCAAATTTCTGAACCGACTGCTGAGAACATTAAAAAGACGATCGGCTCGGCATTTCCTGGATCTGCTGTGCTGGAGATGGAGGTCACTGGACGCAACCTCGCTGAGGGATTGCCTCGCAAGTTTACCATTTCAAGCAATGAGATTCTTGAAGCGCTGACTGAGCCATTAAATGCGATCGTTGGAGCCGTGAAATCAGCATTGGAGCAAACGCCACCAGAATTGGGTGCAGACATCGCAGAAAAAGGCATGGTACTAACCGGCGGTGGTGCGTTGCTACGAGATTTGGATCGATTGCTGGTAGAGGAAACTGGTCTGCCAGTTATTGTGGCTGAAGATCCGCTTACCTGCGTGGCGCGTGGCTGCGGTCGCGCCTTGGAAGAGATGGATAAACTGGCCAGCATTTTCGCTGACGAGTGATGAAGTGAATATCAGTTGAAGTCATGGGGCTTTACAACTGAGACCCGTCAAGGAGATTAGGCCGCTAAATACGGCCTAATCTCGTATATACAGACCAGAATCAGCGTTTAGAATAGTTAGCATGCTACCAGGTGATCATCAGAAATTTGAGCAGCAGCATACCCCTACATTTTTTGCTCGCGGGCTCAGTCCACTCACGCGCTTAGCTTTCTTCACTTCGTTGTCATTGGCATTGATGATCACAGATTCCCACCTGCAATACTTGAACAATGTGCGGGAGAGACTGATGGCACTCCTGTATCCTCTGCAAGTGGTTGCCAATGCGCCATACAGCCTTTACCGTGCTACGGATGAGTACTTCTCGACACACCATCGCCTGCTCCGAGAGAATGAAACACTAAGAACGAAAAATCTACAGCAACAAGTGGTTCTGCAAAAACTGGGGGCGCTAACACTTGAGAATGCGACGTTGCGTAATTTGTTACAGCTCAATCAATCACTTGCTGAAAACAGTGTGATAGGCGAGATCCTGCATGTTGGGCGCGACCCGTTTTCCAAAAAAATTGTCGTTAATCGCGGCACGAACCATCGGATTGTCGCTGGGGCGGCGGTGGTAGACGCTGCGGGGGTGATTGGGCAGGTCACACGCGTATTTCCATCCACCAGCGAAGTAACATTAATCACGGATAAGACGCTCGCCATCCCCATACAAATCGAGCGTAACGGCCTGCGGACGATTGCGTTTGGTCATGGTCGTGACGGCACCATCGACTTGCCCTATTTGCCTGCGAATGTAGATGTGCGAAGGGGTGATAAGCTCGTGACTTCTGGGATTGATAGCGTCTACCCCATTGGATTGGCCATTGCAAGCGTGTCTGATATCAAAGTTACACCGAATTCACCATTTGCGCGTATCGTATGCCAACCGATCGGAAGGGTCGAATACAACCGCCAGGTGTTATTGGTCAGCCAGCCACCCCCTCCAGCGGATATGCCCGTCGTTAGCGACGAGATTGCAGAGGGTGAGAGCGCAACCGTAAAAAGTGCACAGGCACTACCTGAAAAGAAAGCCCTCCCTAAAACCACTCACCCTCGTTCAGCGAGACCAACTCATGGCTAAAAGTTCATTATATTCAGTCTACCTGACTATTATGGTGGCCTTTCTTTGTATCTTGCTGCCTTGGTCGGGGTATGGTTTAAAGTTACGCCCAGATTTTGTGCTGCTCTTACTCATTTTCTGGATGCTACGCGCACCACACTTATGTAATATCGGTACCGCTTGGTTTGTTGGTTTGTGGATGGACTTGGCCACAGGAGGGGTCTTCGGTCAATACGCGCTGGCTTACACCATCACTGCCTTTATAGCCATTATGTACCAACGCCGTTTGGCTTTGTTCAATGCGACGCAACAATTGTTGTATGTGTTGATGTTGCTAGTCATTGCACAATTAATTTTACTCATACTGAAGACATTCTCTGGTGTTGAAGTAGATGGCTGGTCGTTCTTTCTCCCCAGTATCACGGGCGTGATGCTATGGCAGCTCGCGGTTGCGCTAGGCTTGAAGACGAGTGTGCATTCTCGTACCTGACTCCACGCATGTTCGCTGAATTTGAAAATTTCCAGTACGAGCAACATTCTTTCCGCTTGAGGCTGGGCGCTGCCTTGGCTGTCATGCTGGTAATGTTCGCTGTGCTGACCTTTCGTTTTTATTACCTGCAAATTAACCAGCACGTTCATTTTCAAACGCTCGCCGAAAATAATCGCATCTCCCTTGTACCCATCATTCCCAATCGCGGCCTTATTTTGGATAGAAATGGCGTGGTGCTTGCTCATAACTTTTTTTTCTACACGTTGGAAATCACTCCAGCTAAGATCAACAATCTGGAGCAGACGATCGCAGAGATCAATCAGTTGATTGAAGTTAGCTCATCTGATCGTAAACGTTTCAACAAACTCCGACAGCAAAGTCATAACTTCGAGAGTGTCCCCATTCGCACGCACTTGAACGAGACGGAAGCAGCCAAGTTTGCAGTTCATCATTACCGATTTCCAGGAGTTGAAATCAAATCACGTTTGTTTCGACATTATCCGCAAGGCGGGCTAGGCGCGCATATGATCGGCTACATTGGTCGCATCAATGATAAGGATTTGGAGAGTTTAGAAAAAGCGGGGGATCTTTCCAACTACAAAGGCTCGGATCACATTGGGAAGAGTGGCTTGGAGCAGTACTATGAGCGCCATTTACATGGCACCACTGGTTTTCAGCAGGTTGAGATTGATGCTGATGGTCACGCCGTGCGCGTACTTTCTAGCACCCCGCCCATTCCTGGCAATAATCTTGTACTGGCGGCCGATGTCAAAATGCAGGAGATTGCCGAAAAGGCTTTTGGTGAGCGACGAGGTGCATTGGTTGCCATCAATCCCCAAACAGGCGAGGTATTGAGTTATGTGAGCAAGCCTACCTTCGATCCCAATTTATTTGTTGGTGGAATCGATAGCGAAAGCTGGAAGCTACTGAATGACTCACTGGATAAACCTCTGATTAATCGCCCTCTGAGAGGGATTTATCCGCCAGGCTCTACTTTTAAGCCATTTGTTGCCTTGGCTGGTCTGGAAGATGGCAAACGTGCGCCCCCTTATGCCATTCAAGATCCTGGCTTCTTCACTCTGCCTGGCAGCAGGCATCGTTACCGTGACTGGAAGCCTGAGGGGCACGGCATTGTTGACATAAGAAAAGCCATCACCATTTCATGTGATACTTTTTTCTATGGACTGGCCATGGAAATGGGCATCGAAAAGCTGACCTCTTTTGTGCGACATTTTGGCTTTGGCAGGAAAACTGGTTTGGACATCAAAGGGGAAATCGAAGGCTTGCTCCCCACGCCTGAGTGGAAAAAACGCCGTTTTAAACAGCCATGGTATCCTGGAGAAACGGTGATTGTCGGCATTGGTCAAGGCTACACATTGGTGACCCCTCTGCAGCTGGCGCATGCTACGGCTATTCTCGCAAACAATGGGATTGCCATCAAACCCCGCTTGGTGAATCGCATCCAGAACGCGCTTACCAGTAAGCATCAGGACATTCCGCTAGTCATACAGGATAAGATTGAACTCAATCCAGCAAATGTCGAGATCGTCAAACACGGCATGATCGATGTGACACTGCCAGGCGGAACTGCAGCCGGCGTAGGTGCCAACGCTGGCTACTCAGTGGCAGCTAAAACGGGAACGGCACAAGTCATCGGTATTAAGCAAAATGCAAAATACAACGAGCACGCCATCAATGAACGCCACCGAGATCATGCCTTATTTATTGCCTATGCGCCAGCCGAAAACCCGCGGATCGCTTTGGCGGTCATTGTCGAAAACGGCGGTCACGGCGGCTCTGCTGCCGGGCCTATCGCCAGAAAAGTCATGGATTATTATTTGCTCGGAAAAGTATCGGGCGTAGAGCCGACGACAACCGCGCTATCGTCACCCGATACCGTCACGGGCACTTCTGAAACAATACCGGAAGAAGAATTTCATGATTAGCAGATTACTCCAGCATGCGTTCAAGCATATCGATGCCTTCCTTATGGTGTGTCTGTTTTTTACGTTATTGGTCAGCCTGTTTGTGCTATACAGTGCTTCCGGACAAAGTTTAGATCGCATGTATGCTCAGGGCATCAATATCTTAGTAGCGCTCACAGCGCTATGGGGCGTGTCTAACATTCCACCTCATCAATTAGAGCGTTTTGCGTTACCGATTTATGCGCTCGGGGTGGTAATGTTGATAGGAGTGGCACTGTTTGGGCATATCAGCCACGGGGCTCGGCGCTGGCTAGATATCGGCCCTATGCACATTCAACCATCGGAGCTCATGCGTCTTGCGGTGCCGATGACGCTGGCCTGGTATTTCTCACAGAGAGAGGGGCGGCCTAAGACGCGCGATTTTGTGGTCGGCGGATTGTTTCTGGTGATACCTGTAGTCATGATTATGAAGCAGCCGGACCTTGGTACGGCATTGCTGATTAGCGCTTCAGGATTTTATATTCTCTTTCTTGCCGGCTTGAGCTGGAAATTCTTAATTGGCGGCACAGTTTTTCTCGGCGCGATGATGCCGGTATTCTGGACATTGCTGCACGATTACCAGCGCAGGCGCATCGAGATTCTTTTTGATCCGACGCAAGACCCGCTCGGGGCGGGCTATCATACTATCCAAGCCATGATTGCAATCGGTTCAGGTGGTCTGGCGGGCAAGGGTTGGTTGAATGGCACACAGACACAGTTGGACTTCCTGCCTGAACGTACCACCGACTTTATTTTTGCAGTTTTTAGCGAAGAGTTCGGTTTTCTAGGGAATATATTGTTATTGGTGCTGTTCAGTTTGATCATCTCACGTGGGCTGATGATTGCTTCGCAGGCGCAAAGTACATTTTCAAGATTGTTGGCAGGCAGTATCACGCTGACTTTTTTCACCTATGCTTTCGTGAATATGGGCATGGTGAGTGGCATACTGCCGGTTGTCGGGGTGCCTTTGCCTTTCATTAGCTACGGCGGCACTTCTATGGTAACGTTGTGCATGGGCTTTGGTATTTTAATGAGTATTCAGACGCATAAGAAATTAATGGCAACTTAACCGAGGGCAGGCTAATGGCATTTGTTCGGATTTATGGCGTATTGCTCATGATGGCATTGCTGTCTGCGTGCGGCGGAAGAACGGTTACAGCACCTAATGTTCCCGCGCTAGACACCCGTGCATCTGCGCCCACAGCCAAGCCCACCCCTCCTGGCAAAGGGGGCTACTATTTGGATGATGGACCGGGAGATAACCCACCAGCAGATATGGACCTCATCCCAGATGCGCAACTTAAAACAGAGCCTTTACTTGCGCGCGCTAACAAACCTTACTCGGCACTTGGCCAGCGTTATATTCCGATGATAGGCTATCTGCCATATGTGAAGCAAGGCACGGCCTCGTGGTATGGCAAGCGTTATCACGGGAAAAAGACATCCAGCGGAGAAGTCTATGATATGTATGGCATGACCGGTGCGCATCCCATATTGCCCATACCCAGTTATGTCAGGGTGACCAATCCGGCCAATGGCCGATCGGTCATTGTTCGAGTCAATGATCGCGGACCTTTCAAGCATGACCGTTTGATAGATCTTTCTTACGCTGCCGCGTATAAATTAAGACTCATCTCACAAGGGAGCGGTCTGGTCGAAGTGCAGGCGCTGGATACCAGTCCAGAGGCATTAAAGGCTATCGAAGATAAGCGCAACGCTACGATAGTGGTTGCGACTCCAGCACCGACCACACAAAACGTTGAAAGCCCCAATGCCACCGCATCAGCAATATCACCCACACCAGAACGCAGTGCGGTCAGCGGGACGGCAAAGGCGGTTGCGCCACCAAGTGGTTATTACGTGCAGGCGGGGGCATTCAAGAGCGAAGCAAACGGGACTGCCTTACAGAAAAAAATTAGTGGACTTGATTCGATTGGTAATGCAAGCGTAGTGAGTGTGTATAATGACGGTCTTTATCGGATCAAGGTCGGTCCGTTCGATAGTCGGCAAGAAGCTGATGTCACTGCAAACCTAGTCCACAAGCAATTAAATATACGAGCAGTTGTTACCAATCAGTAAAATGAATCATTTCTTCACACATGAATACCATTAAAAAAGACTCACCAGTATCTTCCATACTCATCATTAAAAAAGTCGCCATGCTAGCAGCACTGACTATGTCACTAGTGCCATGGGCGCATGCAGAAAACGCGCAGATCGCGCCTCCACCAAGCCTTGCTGTAAAAGCTTATGCACTCACGGATTTTAATAGTGGGCATGTGATAGCACAGCAAAATGGGCGTTCCAAAGTCGAGCCAGCCTCTCTGACCAAAATCATGACAGCATATTTAAGTTTCAAAGCGCTCAAGAATGGTCATTTACAGCTCACTCAAACACTGCCGGTGAGCAATGCGGCATGGAAAGCAGAGGGTTCGAGAATGTTCATTGAGCCAGATCGCCCCGTTACTGTGGACGAGCTACTCCATGGAATGATTATTCAGTCTGGAAATGACGCGTCGATAGCCTTGGCGGAAGGGATTGCCAGCTCTGAACCCTTGTTCGCTGACATGATGAATAAGGAAGCCCAGCGTCTAGGGATGAGAAATACGCACTACATGAATGCCACCGGTATGCCAGACCCGCAGCATTACACCACCGCCGAGGATCTATCGACTCTTGCCAGTGCGTTGATTCGTGATTTTCCTGATCAATATCAGCGTCTTTACTCGGTAAAAGAATATACCTACAACAACATCAAGCAGCCGAACCGTAACCGTTTACTGTGGTTAGATCCGAACGTAGACGGGATGAAAACCGGCCATACCGAATCTGCTGGATATTGCCTAATATCATCGGCCAAGCGTGCTAACATCCGTCGCGTCTCGGTAGTTTTAGGGGCACCTAATGACGCTGCGCGCGCAACGGAAAGTCAAAAATTGCTCAATTACGGTTTCCAGTTTTTTGATTCGACATTGGTCTATAAGAAAGATCAGCCGATTAGTCAGCTCAAAGTCTGGAAAGGGAGTGATAATCTGGTCGCTTCTACCGTGGCCGATGATATGTATGTCACTGTGCCAAAAGGCGAGTATGCCAACGTAAAGGCCACGATTACCAGCACACAACCCTTGATGGCTCCCATCAAAAAAGGTCAAGTCGTCGGCAAGGTGATATTCACGCTCAATGGCAAGACCATCGATGAACGCAATCTGGTGGCGGCGAAAGCCGTAGATGAAGCAGGCATTCTAGGGCGCGCGTGGGACTCTATAAAACTGATGCTGCAATAATCCTTTAACGTCGCCATGAAAGAGATAACCCCTCAAAACGCACCCCCTTTGATTGAATTCCCCTGTGACTTTGCCATTAAAGTCATGGGTGAAACGCACGATACGTTTACCTCCATCATGGTGAGTGCCATTCAAACTTTGGAACCGACCTTTACGGCCGAACGTGTCGAGATGCGGGCCAGTTCCGGTGGGAAATATATCAGTTTGACCTGCACTGTTTATGTTGTCTCACAAGCGCAGCTGGATGATATTTACCGCATGCTAACAGCGCATCCGCTGGTGAAGTACGCGCTTTAATACGCTTCATGCAGCACTCCTTGATCGTAAGGTATTTAGGTAGAACAGAATTTGAGTCCACCTGCGCTGCGATGCAGCACTTCACCACTAGCCGTCATCACGATACGCCCGATGAGTTGTGGATTACGGAGCATGCTCCTGTGTACACGCTTGGACTCAATCGCAAACAAGTACGTCCACCATGGCGCGATGATATCCCGGTGATCAATACTGACCGAGGGGGGAAAATTACCTATCATGGTCCAGGTCAGCTGATTGTTTATTTTCTGCTGGATCTGTCGCGCCGCAAGCTGAACATTCGCAGCTTGGTGAACATCCTTGAGTCGTCGGTCATTGATGTACTGAATGAGCGCGGGGTCAAGGCTATCTCTAGCAAGGAGGCTCCCGGTGTCTATGTGAGCATGAACCCTATGCAACAGGCTAAAATCGCTTCCTTGGGCTTACGGGTAAAGAACAATTGTTGTTATCATGGGCTGAGTCTTAACGTTGATATGGATTTAAGCCCATTTAAGGCCATCGATCCATGTGGCTATGCCGGAATGCAAGTCACCCAGACGAAAGATGTGGGTATTCATTTCGACATGCAAACAGCAGGCGAAGAACTGATTAAGAAACTGATTGAAAAATTAGAATATAAACATGACTGATACCAAACGCGCCCAAACAGCCAGTAAGAAAATTGCCGGGGTCAAGGAGGTCGATGCGGCCAAAACTTCACGCATTCCCATCAAGATCGTACCGCAGCCGATCCAGCGCAAACCGGAATGGATACGCATGAAGGCGCCAGACTCAGCGCGCTATCAGGAGATCAAGCGTATTTTGCGTGATAACAAATTGCACACAGTGTGTGAAGAAGCCAGTTGCCCCAATATTGGCGAGTGTTTTAGCGGCGGCACAGCTACTTTTATGATTTTAGGCGACATTTGTACGCGCCGTTGCCCATTTTGTGATGTGGCGCACGGTAAGCCACTGCCGCCGGATGCCAATGAGCCAGAAAATCTTGCCCGTACCATCGCCCAAATGAGGTTGCAATATGTAGTCATTACCAGTGTGGACCGAGATGATCTGCTGGATGGTGGCGCGCAACATTTTGTCGACTGCATCACCGCCATTCGAGCGCAATCGCCCAATATCAAGATTGAAATTTTGGTACCGGACTTCCGCGGCCGGCTCGAGGTGGCGTTGAATATCCTGCGTAAAGCACCCCCTGATGTCATGAATCATAATCTTGAGACGATTCCCCGCCTTTATCAACAGGCGAGACCTGGGGCAGATTATCAACACTCGCTTAACTTGTTGAAAACCTTTGGTCAGATGTACCCACACATCCCGACTAAGTCAGGTTTGATGCTGGGGCTGGGAGAGACCAATGATGAAATACTGACCGTGATGCAGGACTTGCGAGCACACCATGTCAGCATGCTGACATTAGGACAATATCTACAGCCCAGCGTACATCATTTGCCTGTGATGCGTTATGTAGAACCAGCGATATTTGAAACCTTGAAGCAAAAAGCTGAGACCATGGGCTTTAATAGCACGGCCAGTGCCCCCATGGTGAGAAGTAGTTATCATGCGGATTTACAGGCGCTGGGAGCGCGCTGATTAAATAGCGCATTCATTTAGAGATGAGAACATGGTTCCCCATTTAACAACAGCACTTAACGGCCCATTACTTAGCTTAGAACGAAGTATGCTGGAAGCCATGCCCAAGATCGAACATTGGTTTCGTAGCCAATGGTTGGAACATGCGGCCCCTTTCTATGCTTCAGTGGATCTGCGCAACGCAGGTTTTAAACTCGCTCCGGTAGACACCAACCTATTTCCTGCCGGATTTAATAATCTTAACACTGAATTTTTGCCATTGTGCGTACAGGCGGCTCAGATGGCGGTTGAGAAGATTTGTCCGGAAGCGCGACGCCTACTGATCATCCCCGAAAATCACACACGCAACACTTATTACTTAAGAAATGTTGCTGAACTTTCAAATATCCTGAAGCAAGCAGGATTGGACGTACGCATAGGCTCGATCTCACCCGAAATTACTCATCCCACTGAGTTGGCGACACACGATGGAAAAAGCATTCTGCTGGAACCCGTGCAACGTATTGGCAATCGCATTACCTTACCTGCCATTTCAATCGGAGACGCCCACCTTTCTTTTTTTGACAGTTGCGTGATACTGCTTAACAATGATTTATCCGGCGGCATCCCAGACGTACTCAAGAATCTTGAGCAGGAACTCATACCGCCCTTGCATGCCGGCTGGACGACGCGCAAGAAGTCACAGCACTTTTCTGCTTATAATCGCGTGGTCGCCGAATTTTCTGAGTTGCTTGGTATTGATGAATGGTTATTAAACCCTTACTTCGACATCTGTGGCGAGATTGACTTTCAGGCCAGAACGGGCGAAGCCTGTTTGGCGCTCAAGGTTGAGCAGTTGCTGGAAAAAATCAAGCAGAAATACGCACAATACGGCGTGACACAGGAGCCGTTCGTCATCGTGAAAGCAGATGCCGGCACCTATGGCATGGGTATCATGACGGTCAAGTCTCCAGATGATGTGCGTGATCTCAACCGCAAGACGCGCAACAAGATGTCGGTGGTTAAAGAGGGGCTACAAGTGTCAGAAGTGATTATTCAGGAGGGTGTTTATACTTTTGAAAGCATCAATGATGCTGTGGCTGAACCCGTGGTGTATATGATGGATCACTTCGTCATTGGCGGTTTTTACCGCGTGCATACCGGCCGCGGTGTGGATGAAAACCTCAATGCCCCTGGCTCTCATTTTGTACCGCTGGCGTTTGAAAAACCCTGTACTCTACCAGACCGTGAAGAAGCGCCTGATGCCACACCGAATCGTTTCTATGCTTATGGTGTAGTGGCACGTCTGGCTTTACTGGCAGCTGCCATTGAACTAGAGGAACAAGATCCGCTTAACCAGCCCGACTAAAACTATGAAGATTGTTTTTATTCTTGACCCACTTGCAAGTCTAAAAGGCGACAAAGACACCAGCCTCGCCATCATGCGTGAAGCACAGCTGCGCGGGCACACCCTCTTCGTCAGTATGCAGCATGATTTATTCCTGCGTGGCGAGCAGGCGAGAATAAAAGTGCAGAAGTTTCGTTTTGTCGATGGCAGCTATACGCTAGAACCATCTACCGAGGACAGCCCCACCGCATTCGATGCCATCATCATGCGTAAAGATCCACCGTTTGATAATGAATATCTATACAGCACCTATCTGCTAGAAATTGCGGCTAATCAGGGGGCGCATGTCTATAATAATCCGGCGGCAATACGCGGCTGGAACGAAAAGCTTTCTGTCACCCGCTTTGCACAATTTGCCCCGCAATTCCTGGTAAGCGCAGATAATGATCTGATACGTGACTTTCTGAACACGCATCAGGATATCATCGTCAAACCTTTGGATGGCATGGGTGGACACAGCATTTTCAGGCTCACGCTTAGCGACCCGAATATCAGCGTAATCCTTGAAACCATCACCCAACATGGTACACGCACCGTCATGGCGCAGCGCTATCTGCCGGCCATTACACAGGGAGACAAACGCATTATCATCATTGATGGTGAACCACTGCCTTATGCGCTGGCGCGTATTCCGCTGGCAGGTGAGACCCGAGGTAATCTGGCCGCTGGCGGCACGGGTGTGGCGCAGCCACTCAGCAAGCGTGATCTTGAAATCGCCACCACTGTCGGCAAAACACTCCAGCAAGAAGGATTATTTCTGGTCGGTCTGGATGTGATTGGTGAACATCTTACCGAGATTAACGTCACTAGTCCTACTGGCATGGTAGAAATCGCCGCACAAACGGACTGCAATCCTGCTAGTCGGTTTTTGGATGCGCTAGAGCATCATCATCCTAAAGTGCCATGAATCCATGCGAAAAAGCATTACCACTTTATTACTGCTAATTCTAGTGGGCATCAGCGTCTTTGCTCTCAATGTCTTCAACAAAGAGCCGCTCTACCACAGCCAGAGCTATCTATTTGGCACACTGGTTGACATCAGCATTTATGGTGAGCCGGAAGCTCGCGCTAGACAGCTTAGCAACCAGATCTTTTCCGACTTCCAGACACTGCATCAGCAGCTACACGCATGGAAACCCGCCACCACTCATCAAGCAAGTGAACTGGGGCGACTCAACCATGCTTTTGCTCAGGGCAAACAGGCGGTTGATGTCAGCCCTCTACTCGCACACATGCTGCATGAAGCCACCGCTTTATCCATCAAGTCCAATGGTCTGTTCAACCCAGCCATCGGCCATTTAATTGGCACTTGGGGCTTTCAGCGTGATGAGATTGACCCCATGGATGTTGACGATAATCAAATCCAGTCACTGGTCCAAGCAAACCCGCAGATGACAGATATTGTAGTGAAAGACCAGCAGGTGTATAGCAACAATGCTGCGGTTAAACTCGACTTTGGCGGTTACGCAAAAGGCTATGCGCTTGATATAGCAGCAGATTATCTGCGCAGGCAGCAGATTAAAAATGCACTCATTAATATCGGCGGCAATGTCATTGCCTTGGGTCAGCATGGTAAAAAGCCGTGGCGCGTCGGCATTCAGCACCCGCGACAACCCAGCGCCATTGCCAGCCTAATTTTACCTGATGGCTGGGCCATCGGTACGTCAGGCGATTATCAGCGATTTTTTACTACGAGGGATGGCAAACGCTACTGCCACATGATCGACCCCCGCACGGGCTATCCAGTGCAACATACACAAGCCGTTACTGTACTGATTCCACCGCAAGCACCATCACGTACACAAGCAGGCGTGCTGTCGGATGTGGCATCCAAACCGATTTTTATCGCCTCACTAGAAGATAAAACCAAAGCGGCAGCCATGTTTGATATACAAAACTTCATGTATATTGATCAGCAATCCCATATTACCGTTTCCAAAAACATGGTGAAAAAACTGCAATGGCTGGATGCACATGTTAAATTTACTACAATCCCCTAAGGCGCACCTCAGCGCACTGCGCAGTGGTGACTGGCTTATCATCATAGCCAGCGTAGTGATGATTGTGTTCTTGTTCCAGACTTTATGGACTCATGAACATGCGGCCAAAGTGCAGATAAGGCTTGGCGATAAACTGCACGGCACCTATAGCCTCAATCAGCAGCGAGACATTGATGTACACGGTCCCATCGGCACAGCTACCATTCACATTGCTCAAGGCAAGGCACGGTTTTCAAAATCTCCCTGCAATAATCAATACTGCGTACACCAAGGCTGGCTATCGCATGCTGGTCAAGCGGCCATCTGCCTGCCCAATCAGATCAGTCTGGAGCTGGTTGGCGAAGAAAAACTTTATGATTCACTTAACTATTAGTCATAAAAGCGCGCTCAAGAAAAAGGTGTAGACAAATAACCACATATTAATCACGATGCAAATCCAAACCACAGCAGAAGATCACCGCATCGCCAAACTGGCAGCCTTTGCCATTGCATTGCACATGGTCGAAGCCGTCATCCCGTCACCCTTGCTGGGTGTTAAGCCAGGCATCGCCAACATCGTGACTTTGTATGTATTACTCCAATATGGATTTACCGCAGCAGCATGGGTCAGTCTATTGCGCGTCTTTGCCGGCAGCCTGTTATTGGGACATTTTCTATCCCCCACATTCATGCTTAGCCTAATGGGTGCAGTGTTGAGTTTGGGCGCATTAAGTCTGGCGATACATCTTCCCAAGAAACATTTCAGCGCGGTCTCTTTGAGTATTCTGGCGGCCTTTGCGCACGTGACAGGACAATTATTGATGGTCAGATTGTGGCTCATTCCCCATGCCGGTATCAGTTATTTGATACCAATCTTTGCGGCCGCGGCATTGTTCTTTGGCATCATCAACGGGCTGATTACGACTAAGCTTCTTTACAATCATAAACTTCACAGCAAATATGATTAAGAAGAGACTTCGCCTATTTCTAGTATGCTAAAACCAAACATCACTAATAAGCTCAAGAAGCTGAAATGGCATCACTTGTGTAGCAAGTCATTATGGGTTGCGTTAATTATCTCGCTATTGCTACATGCGCTGTTACTCTCCAAATTCACACTGTCATTACCAGAACTGAATGTAACACATCAAACGTTAGAAATGAGGCTAGCTGACGTGCAAACTGCTCAGACTTTAACGCCAGCTAAAGTTAAAGATAAAATTCTCGAGCCAAAGCCAGCAGCTCCATCAAAGCCACCTTCAAACAAAGAAAATGTCACTCCCCTAGAACCACTCTCAGCCCCTGCAGTACCATCTACACATAAGGTAGACACTTCCTCAGACACATCAAGGACTGAGTCCGATATCACCACCCCACAAGAAATAACATCTCCCGCCAGATTTATACCCACGGATGAAGATTCTACTCAAATGACAAATGCGCTTGAGGATGTCACAGAAGAGCCCAAGGCCCAGCCTTATGAGTATGTAGAAACTTTGTTCGAGGTGCGCCGTGGTAGCGATAAAACAGCAGCAGGGCAAACGAAGATCATATTCAGCATGAAAGCTGATATGACCTATAAGCTAACCAGTCTGACCGAGGCAAAAGGATTAGCCTCTCTATTTTTTGGAACATTAAAACAAATAAGCGAGGGCACTGTCACTGAAAATGGGCTGCAGCCGAACCACTATCAATATCAATATGGCAATGATGAGCGCAAGCTACAGCATGCTGACTTTTTTTGGTCAACAGAGGTACTGGAGATGTCGAGCCCTAAAAGTAAAAAGAGCGAACAGCTATTACCTGGAACTCAGGACTTCTTGAGCTTTATGTATCAATTTATGTTTACGCATCCACTTGAAATCAACAACATCACCATGACTAATGGAAAAAACCTGCGCACATACACATACAGCTTTCAAGGTGAAGAATTAATCTCAACGAAATTTGCAACACTCAATACGATACATCTACTAAAACAGAGTGATACGGAAGAAAGAACTGAAATATGGCTTGCAATAGATTATCGCAATTTACCCGTTAAACTAAAAAAAACAGAAAAAGATGGTAGCGTCATAGAACAAATCGTAACAAACCTATCTATAGAATCATCCCCTTAAATCTTCACAATCTGCCTCTCTCAATATCTCACTTTTTGCGAATTACCTTGAGTTTAGAGAGAGCCCACAAAACTAGACATCCAAATTACTAGCTCCCAACGCATTACTTTCGATGAAGGCACGCCTTGGCTCTACACTGTCTCCCATTAAGGTCGTAAAGATCTCGTCTGCGGCAATCGCATCATCAATCTGTACCTTAAGTAAACGACGCACTGTTGGGTCCATGGTTGTCTCCCATA
>VGIC01000019.1 GCA_016867975.1 Betaproteobacteria bacterium
AGTCCATTAAAACAATGGTTGCGAGTGCGACCATCTTCATTCATCATGCAACACACTTTAAGCGCAGAAGAAATCTGCTAAAATTCGCACCATGTTGCAACGCTTTGTCATACAGTTAGCATTCATTCTTCTATTCGCTTTCACGCAAATAGGCGTTGTCACGCATGAAATCAGCCACGTAGTTGGTGCTGAGAAACACAGTCAGCAAGACAAAAACACTTCGGCAGAGCAATGCGAACAGTGTCTCAGCTATGTAAAAGTAGCAAGCGGGTTGCCATGGTCTCCTTTTGTTATCCCAGAAATCGTAGCCGAGACATCAGCAGAAGCCACTTCCCTTTCAGGGGTCCAATCATTCACATTAGCGGCTTATGTAGCGCGCGCACCACCTCAAATAACAAGCATTTAGAAATTCAACGCTTGGCACCTACACCAAAAGGTTGCCCGCTTTTGCTATTATTTTTGAGGTTATTCATATGCATTACAAATCCAGCCAGCAGATGCTAAAAGCATTTGCGTTAAATCCAATTTTACTTGCGCTGACTGCCCTTTATGCACACAGCACGATTGCAGCTGAGTCAGATACATCCATTGATTTACCTGTCGTGGCTGTCACAGGCAACCCCCTCGGCGTTGGCTCTGACCAGCTTGTCGTACCGGTTTCGGTATTGAGCGGTCGCGAGCTTATCCTGCGCCGTGAAGGTACACTGGGGGAGACGTTGAATGGTACTCCAGGGGTGACAGCCACCCAGTTTGGTCCCAACGCCTCACGCCCAGTCATCAGGGGGCTGGATGGTGAACGTGTCCGCATCATGCAAAACGGTGTAGGCATTTTAGATGCCTCTAGTCTGAGCTTTGACCATGCGGTGGGCATAGACCCACTGATTATTGAGCAGATTGACGTGGTGCGCGGACCCGCTGCTTTACTTTATGGCGGTAGCGCAATGGGTGGGGTGGTCAATGCGATCGACCACCGCATCCCCAAAGAAAAACTGGAAGGCATTATTGGCCGGACAGAGGCACGCTTTGGCGGGCCGGATAGCACACGCAATGGTGCTGCCGTGATCGATGTCGGCAATGGCAAATTTGCCATCCATGCCGATGCATACACCCGCAAGACCAGCGATTTGGATATCCCCGGTTTTGCAGTATCCAGCCGTAAAAACAGAGCCGATAGCACTTTGCGTGAAAACCGCGGAAAACTGGTGAATAGCGCATCTGAAGGCGATGGCGGCGCACTAGGTGCCTCACTCACTTTTGATAATGGTTATGTCGGGCTTTCATACTCAACACTGAATTACGACTACGGCGTGGTGGCAGAAAAAAGCGTCAGAAGCGACATGAAAAGTGACCGCTGGGATTTAGCCACCGAGTTCACTGACTTGGGCACTTTCATCAATCGTGTAAAAGTTCGCATGGCGCATACTGACTATGAACACAGCGAGATAGATGCTGGCGTTGTCGGCACCACTTTTAAGAACCGCGGCCTGGAAGGTAATCTTGAAGCAGGCCACGCCAAATTTGGTAACTTAAACGGTGTGCTTGGCTATCAGTTTAGCAATACCAACTTTGAAGCCCTGGGAGACGAGGCTTTCGTACCCAGTGTGAACACGCAAAATCATGCGCTTTATCTCTATGAGGAATTAGGGCTTGGTGACCATAAAATCACCTTTGGTGGTCGCTTAGGCCGTAGCCAGGTAGATTCCAAAGACAGCGCAGGCTTTGGTGCAGGGCAGAACAACAGCTTCAACCCCAATAGCTTTGCTTTAGGTTGCTTATACAAACTCAATGACAACTGGTCCGTTACCAGCAACCTGTCGCACAATGAACGTGCACCGAGCTATTTCGAGCTATATGCCAATGGCGCACACGTAGCGACTGGGCAATTTGAAGTGGGCAATGCTACTTTCAACAAAGAACGCTCTAATGGTATTGATGCGCAACTACGCTGGAAAGATGCAAAAAACAGCTTCAACTTGGGTGCGTATTACACACGCTTCAGCAACTTTATCGGCTTATTTGACACAGGAACTACAGATGATGACTCTAGGTTGCCGATTGCCCAGTTTACCGCTGTACCGGCAGCATTTAAAGGGCTGGAAGCAGAGGGTAAGTTCAGCCTCACCGACAATCTAGATCTGAACGTACGTGGCGACTATGTGCATGCAAAAGATAAGCGCAACAATGACTATTTACCACGCATCTCACCGTTACGCTTAGGCGCTGGTTTGCAGTACCGCTTGAATGGTTTTAGTGCGCGCTTAGATGTATTACGCGCATTCAAGCAAAACAATACTGCTGACAATGAGCTTGATACCGACGGTTACACCAACGTCACTGCAATGCTGGCTTACAAACTACCTACAAAACTCAATGTAGAACTGTTTGCAAAAGCCAACAACTTGCTGAACGATGAAATACGTGAGCATGCCTCTTTCTTGAAAGACATCTCGCCCGCAGGTGAGCGCTCACTATTACTGGGCGCACGTGCTGACTTCTAGTTCTAATAAACATCAGGGGCATCAACACGATGCTCCTGTTTTAACCAAAGAGCACCAAGCCCCAAACGACAGCAACAATGACCAGTGCAATAAACACCGCTGCACTGCCAATATCCTTTGCTTGTTTAGCCAGTGGATGATGTTCAGTTGAGGTGTGGTCCACCGCCGCTTCAATCGCAGAATTCAGCAATTCAACAATCATCACCAGCAAAATACTCGAAATCAACAATGCCTTTTCTACTGGACTCTTATGCAAGAATAGCGCCAGTGGGATTAGCACAACAGCTAAAAACACCTCCTGCCGAAAGGCGTCTTCATGCACAAAAGCCGCTCTTAAGCCATGAGCAGAATATTTCATGGCATTGATCAAGCGGCGTATCCCTGTTTTTCCCTTAAAAGGACTAACTGCCGTTTCTAGATGCTTAGAGGGTGAGCGTTGCCCATTACTAGATGATTCAGGTTGAGAGTTCTGCATCAGAGGCTTTCTAAAGTAATAATTTTATGCACCATTCTAACATGCGCTATCATAACGCCTTAACTTGAGAACCGCCGATTAAATGCGGCAAGCTACAAGAGACCTTTGCACGGATAGGCGAACGCAGTGAAGACAAGGCAAAAATTGACAAAAAACCGGAGTTTACATGGGGTAAATGAGGATTTTGAGTCAATTTTTAACACCGTATTCACAAGTGCAGGCATTCGTGCAAAGGCCTCTACAAATAATAAAGGGCAATCATGGCACACACAGTCAACTGCATCAAATTAGGTAAAGAAGCTGAAGGTATGGATTTTCCTCCCTATCCAGGCGAGCTCGGAAAACGCATTTACATGAACGTCTCAAAAGAGGCTTGGGGCACGTGGCTCAAACAACAGACCATGCTGGTGAATGAGAATCGCCTGAGTTTGGCCGACCCCTCAGCGCGCAAATATTTGGCCGAACAAACTGAAAAATATTTCTTCGGCAGTGGTGCCGACATTGCCAGCGGCTACATTCCGCCAAAGAACTGAATGGCGGCTTAGCGCCTGGAAAGCGTGGTAATCCAGCTAAAAAATATGGATTGCCACTTCGCTCATCGCAATGATGGCGCTCAACTGCGCACCATTCATTCATGTCGCTAGGGCGCTTCTACAAATGCAAAGTTTGAGATACAGCATTACCCGTGAAGGGCATGTCCGTGGAATATATGCGCTGAAGCGCATTATTCACACGCCAAAGGCGCACACCCGCACGGGGCGTCCCCAACCTTACTAGATGCTGAAGCATCAAGTCGGTTGTGACGGAACGCAGAAACCGAGAAAACTTTAGTTTCAGTGAAGACTTACCTTTAGGTTAGTCGGAGCTATAGTATGCGTTATACAGCGAGGTTACGAGTACAGCGCAACGCTGTAATGCACTCAAGTGGTTTAAGCAGGCAATCAGAGAAGCTGATGCTCGCAAAAAATGTATTTATAGAAGTGCCCTCTATTTTTTGTAAGTTTTTACACCCTCAGCAGTTGCCAGCAACAAAACATTCGCTGGACGGGCTGCGAACAGACCGTTCGTCACCACGCCCACGATCTGGTTGATCTTAGCTTCCATCGCCACAGGATCAGTAATCGTCAGGCCATGGACATCCAGAATCACATTGCCGTTATCTGTCGTAAAATCACGCAATTTCGGCTGACCACCCAACTTCACCAGCTCACGCGCTACTTGGCTTTTCGCCATGGGTAGCACCTCTACTGGCAATGGGAATTTGCCCAGAACAGGGACATACTTACTTGCATCGCAGATGCAAATAAACTGTTTTGCCACCGCAGCCACGATTTTCTCACGTGTCAAAGCACCGCCACCGCCTTTGAGCATATGCATGTGCTCGGTAATCTCATCGGCACCATCCACATAGATGTCTAGGCTATCTACAGTGTTGAGGTCAAACACTTCAATGCCATGACCGCGCAAGCGTGATGCGGTCGCCTCAGAGCTTGCTACGGCCCCATCAATCTTATGTTTCACCTTCGCCAGCTCTTCTATGAAGAAGTTGGCTGTCGATCCCGTGCCAACACCAATAATGCCGCTTTTAACATATTCAACCGCAGCCTTCGCAACCTGTTGCTTTAATTCGTCTTGTGTGTATGCCATTTGAGTTAATTCCTTACAAAATCTTTATAATATGAGTTATCGGATTCAGGATAATCCAACACTATACACTGCTCAGTGTGAATTAAAAATAACACATGACGATAAATTCAAACATCAATTACCGCGACAAAATCGAGCACACCCGTGTCTATGACATCGCAAAGAAAACGCCACTCGATTTTCAGCCCAACCTCTCTTCCCGCATTGGCAACCGTGTGCTGCTCAAACGCGAAGACATGCAACCGGTCTTCTCATTTAAATTACGCGGCGCTTATAACAAAATGGTGCATTTACCAGCAGAGGCACTGAAGCGCGGTGTCATCTGCGCTAGTGCTGGCAATCATGCGCAGGGCGTTGCGTTGAGTGCACAAAAGCTAGGCTGCCCAGCAGTCATTGTGATGCCCACCACCACGCCCGCCATTAAAATTGAGGCCGTTAAACGGCGCGGGGCACAAGTCGTGCTGTTTGGGGACAGCTATTCTGATGCTTATGTTCATGCGCTGGCGTTGGGAGAATCCCAGCAGCTGACTTTCGTCCACCCTTATGATGACCCTGATGTTATTGCTGGACAAGGCACTATCGCCTTGGAAATCTTACTAGACCACCCGCAGCCAATCGAAGCCATTTTCTGTTGTGTCGGTGGGGGTGGGCTTGCGGCCGGTATCGCGACCTACATTAAAGCGTTACGTCCAGAGATCAAAGTCATTGGGGTGGAAGCTCAGGACGCCGAAGCCATGACAGAGTCGATCAAAAAAGGTAAACGCATCATGCTGGAGCAAGTCGGACTGTTTGCCGACGGCGCTGCCGTTAAGCAAGTCGGTGAATATACGTTCGACCTGTGCCAACAACATGTCGATGCGATGATCGTTGTCGATAACGATGCCATCTGCGCAGCGATTAAGGACGTGTTTGAAGACACCCGTAGCATTCTGGAGCCAGCTGGAGCGCTGGCCATCGCCGGGCTTAAAGCTTACGCAGAGCGCGAAGGTCTGAGTGACAAAACCCTGATTGCCATCGCCTCTGGCGCCAATATGAATTTTGATCGCTTGCGCTTCATTGCAGAGCGTGCGGAGATTGGTGAGAAGCGAGAAGTTGTATTAGCAGTGACCATCCCTGAAAGACCCGGGGCGTTCAAAGCCTTCTGCCGCTTGCTGGGTAACCGAAACATCACCGAGTTCAACTATCGTTACTCAACCCCTGAAAATGCACACATTTTTGTCGGTATAGCCATTAGCGCCCTCTCTGAATTAGCCCACCTCGTTGAGGTGCTAAAAGCACAGGGCTTGCCGACCATTGATCTCACCGATAATGAGGTCGCCAAGTTGCATGTGCGGCATTTAGTCGGCGGTCATGCACCGCAGGCGACTCATGAAAAAGTATATCGCTTCGAATTCCCGGAAAAACCCGGCGCGCTGATGAACTTTCTGGACACCATGGGGCATAACTGGAATATCAGTCTATTCCATTATCGTAATCATGGTTCAGATTTCGGTCGAGTGCTGGTGGGCATACAGGTGCCGCCGAATGAACTCACGGAGTTTTACGATTTCTTAAATTACTTGGGATATCCGTATTGGGATGAAACGCAAAACCCAGCTTACCAATTATTTTTAGGCCGATGACCAGAATGCACTATTTGACGGGGATTAACGAATCAGCCAACAAGACATGGCGTAGTGCCTAAGTTTTTATTTAACCAAGCGTGATAACGTGTACAGATTGTGCACGCTTTGATACAGTTGAAGTTAGTAAAACCATATTGCAGGCAATCAGCGAAGCTGATGCTCGCGAAAAATGTATTTATAGAAGTGCCCTTTAAAAATTACTTTGGAGATTAAAGTGTATGAAACTAAAACCCACATATGACAAACCACGTATCAGCTTGGTGCTACTAGCATTGATGGCAAGTATTATTGGTTGTAGCAAGGAGCCAGCCAATGAAGCTACGGTAGATGAGAACGCCAATCAAAAAGCAGTTGCCTACGTCACACGTCAAGATGCGGGAGTGAGCGTCATTGACCTCGCAACTATGGAGGTCATCAAGGAGTTTGATGTGAAGGCAGAGGGGCCGCGAGGGCTTGGGGTAACCGATGACGGTAAAAAGCTGATTGTTGCCACGCGTGAGAATGAAAGCATTTCAGTCATTGACACTACCACCGGTGAAGTGTTGCAGAAAATTTCAGTTGGCAAGAATCCTGAGTTTGTGCGTGTTAAGGGTAACTACGTATTCATTTCATCGGAACCAAGCTCTGTTGGTGGACCTCCATCGAAACCGGGTCAAAAACCAGCGGAAGACGACGACGATGAGGATGCTGAACCAGCACGTATCGCCATTGTTGATTTGGTTCAGGGTAAAAAGATTCGTGATATTGTCGGTGGGCCAGAAACCGAAGGGATAGAGTTTTCAGCAGATGGCAAACATCTGATTATCACAAATGAAGCCGACAATACGGTGACGGTGCACAACATTGAAGATGGCAGCCTGATTAAAACCATTCACACACATGAGCACGGCGACCGCCCACGCGGAATCAAAGTTTCTCCTGATGGCAACACTTATCTGGCGACATTAGAGTACGGCAATAAATTTATGGTACTGGATAAAGAGTACAACTTGGTGCGTACGGTGGATACCGGTGAGACCCCATATGGCATAACTTACGATAAAAAAGGCGAGCGCATTTTTGTGGCTACAAATAAACAAAAAGCGTTGCAGGTATTTGATGCCAAAACCTATGAAAAAGTAAAAGACATTCCTACCGGTAACCGCTGCTGGCACTTCACATTCACACCTGATGACAAGCAGTTGCTACTTGCCTGTGGCAAATCAGATGCCGTATTTGTGATCGATGCTGAAAAGCTGGAAGTCAGCAAACAAATTGCCGTCAAAGATATGCCTTGGGGTATCGTAACCTATCCAAAATCAGTCGGCAGTCTAGATAAACCCCTCTGACCTTAGACTTTCTCGGCAGATTAACAAACCCCGCAATGCGGGGTTTTCTACTTTAGCTTATCCAGAATAAAAGCCCACTCGTTAGGATCTACCGGTGTAATCGAAAGCCGATTCCCTTTTTGCAACACGCGCATATGCGCTAGTTCAGGATATTCACGCAACTCTTTTAAACTCAGTAGCCGAGTCTTACGCACTAGCCTGACATCCACATTTAACCATCGCGGATTCTCTGGGGTGGATTTTGGGTCGTAGTACTTATGCCCCTCTATGAACTGTAAACGGTCCGGATAAGCCAGCTTACCCACCTCTGCTATGCCGGCGATACCGGGCATGTCACAATTGGAATGATAAAAAAGCACACCATCGCCCAGCTTCATTTGATCACGCATGAAGTTTCTGGCCTGATAGTTACGCACCCCATACCAATCTACAGTCTGATTTGGAAAACCAGCCAAGTCATCTATAGAAACATCTGAAGGCTCAGATTTCATCAGCCAATAACGCATAAAGCCTAACCAGTTTAAAATGATTCGCTATGATAGTTTAGGTGTTCCCCACGGGCATAACCAAGACCAGCATCCTGAACCAAAAAGGCTCAAGTGGTAATAGTCTAGAGTGCATTAGGTACACCAACTCAGTGGCGCGCGCACCGCGACTCGAATAACCAAAACCGATGCTATAGACTAGTTCAAGGAATTATTAGCCTTAGCCATGCCGTAGGGAACAAACTTTAAAACCTGACGTTCCATGTATTCGATATATAGAACGACAGGAATGATTTTACTCCATGTCCAGCCAAACTTTAAGCCAAACGGGACTCAAAATGGCATATAGGCAGTAAAGAACGAGCAGAAACTGGTGGGCGCTAGGGAATCACCGGTACTTAAATAACCGTTACTTGGGGTTGCCATCTAAAAAACAGTCCGTTCCAGGTAAGTTCCACTACTTCAGGACAGGCCGCCTTTTGCGTTAAGCATTAAAATCTCGTAACTATATGATTGTAAATTAAATTATTTGTGTTAGCTTGGCTGTGATGCCTACAATTATGGCAGTTATTAGTCGAAGGTGTTTTTTTGGTAAGGGATTTTTATCAAAATCGTAATGATAGGCCACAGTATTCTGCAGGCATAGTTGGTAAAAATGAGCATCTTGCTTTATTAGAAATTAGAAGTATTTTCTTCACATTCTTTGCTGAAATGCGTTTTCTATACTTAGCAAAAAGCCCGCATCAGCGGGCTTTTTGCTAACTCTGGCTAACGAAATTATTCGTCTGCTTCTGTCTCAACTTTTGCTTCAGGCGCTGGAGGATCGATCAAAGCTTTCATGCTCAAGCGTACGCGACCTTTTTCATCCGCCTCAACCACCTTCACTCTTACCACATCCCCTTCTTTCAAGAAGTCACCCACAGCATTCACACGTTGATGTGCAATTTGCGAGATGTGCAACAAACCATCTTTACCTGGCAACAATGTGACGATTGCACCAAAATCTAGCAATTTGATGACAGTGCCCTCGTAAGTTTGCCCCACTTCCACTTCTGCAGTGATCTCAGCGATACGGCGTTGCGCTTCCGCGCCTTGCTCAGCACTGGTGCATGCGATCTTTACTGTACCATCATCGTCAATATCAATCGTTGTGCCAGTTTCTTCAGTCAAGGCACGAATCACCGCACCACCCTTACCAATCACATCACGAATCTTCTCTGGATTGATCTTCATAGTGATGATACGTGGCGCAAATTGTGACATTTGTGTATTCGCACCGCTCACTGCTTGCTTCATGATGCCCAAGATGTGCTGACGACCTTCTTTAGCCTGCGCCAATGCCGCCTGCATAATTTGTGCCGTAATGCCTGTGATCTTGATATCCATCTGCAAAGCGGTAATACCATCTTCTGTACCCGCCACTTTGAAGTCCATGTCGCCCAAGTGATCTTCGTCACCCAGAATGTCCGTTAGCACCGCAACGCGGTTACCTTCTTTGATTAAGCCCATTGCAATACCGGCTACATGATTCTTCATCGGCACGCCTGCATCCATCAATGCCAAACATCCACCGCATACTGAAGCCATTGAGCTAGAGCCATTGGACTCTGTGATCTCAGACACCACGCGCATGGTGTAGTCGAACTCTTCTTTTGTTGGTAGTGCTGCAACTAAAGCGCGTTTGGCCAAGCGACCGTGACCAATTTCACGACGCTTGGGTGTGCCGACACGTCCAGTTTCGCCAGTCGCGTACGGCGGCATGTTGTAGTGCAACATAAAGCGGTCACTGTATTCACCTTGTAGCGCATCGATGATTTGCTCATCACGGCCTGTGCCTAAAGTGGCCACTACCAACGCTTGTGTCTCGCCGCGCGTGAACAAGGCCGAGCCGTGCGTGCGTGGGAGCACGCCGGTACGGATGCTGATGGGACGTACAGTGCGGGTGTCACGACCATCGATACGTGGCTCACCGTTCAAGATCTGGCTACGCACAGTCTTGGCTTCTAACTTGAAGAACTCGTCTTTAATCTTGTTCGCTTCAACTGTTGAAGTATTTTCATTGATTAACTCGCTCATTACGCGATTCTTAATCTCATCCAATTTCGCAGAACGTGCACCTTTTGCCTTGATTTGGAAAGCAGCATACACATCAGTAGCGGCCAACGTAGCCACTTTCTCTGTCAATGCTGTGTCTGGCTCTGGAGCGACCCAGTCCCAAGCATCTTTTCCTGCTTCTGCAGCCAGCTCATTGATCATTGTAATGACCGCTTGCATCTGCTCATGACCATAAACAACAGAGCCCAACATCACTTCTTCTGAAAGCTCTTTTGCTTCTGACTCCACCATCATCACGGCTGTTTCTGTCGCTGCCACCACTAAATCTAACTCGGTTTCTTCCAACTGAGACTTAGTCGGGTTCAATACGTACTCGTCATTGATGTAACCCACGCGCGCCGCACCTAACGGGCCGTAGAATGGGATGCCAGAAATCGCCATTGCAGCCGAGGCGCCAATAATGGCAGGAATGTCGGCATCGATTTCAGGATCTGATGACAACACCGTTGCCACCACCTGCACTTCGTTATAGAACGCTTCTGGGAATAATGGGCGCAGAGGACGGTCAATCAGACGGCTGGTTAAAGTTTCCTTCTCTGAAGGGCGACCTTCACGTTTGAAGAACCCACCTGGGATTTTGCCTGCTGCGTAGGTTTTTTCCATGTAATCCACAGTCAATGGGAAAAAGTCTTGGCCTTCTTTGACTTCTCTTTTGCTGGTGACAGCAACCAATACCACTGTGTCACCGTAGCTCACCATTACGGCAGCATCTGCCTGACGTGAGATTTCTCCTGTTTCTAGGGTGAGCGTATGCGCACCGTATTGAATACTCTTCGTTACTTTATTAAACATTTAATTTCCTTTTTTTCATTCGTTGCTATTCACTACCCAATAGCCACTCAACAATAAAAAAAGCCGATGCAAATCCATGCAATCGGCTTTCTACTACTACGATAAATGCGAGTCCAATTAAGACGCTGGCACTTATTGTAATTATTTACGCAAACCTAAACGTTGAATCAATGTTTGATAACGTGTTGCGTCTTTACGTTTCAAGTAGTCCAACAGGCTACGACGTTGGCTAACCAATGCCAACAGACCGCGACGTGAGTGATTGTCTTTTTTGTTGGTTTTGAAGTGCTCAGTCAGATAGCTGATACGGCTGGTTAAAAGTGCCACTTGTACTTCTGGACTGCCTGTATCTTTTGGTGCGCGTTGATATTCTGCTACGATTTTTGCTGAATCTTGTGCTGTAAGTGCCATAACTTTTCCTAAAATTTAATGTTTTGCGTCAATGTAAAAGTAGCCAACCAAACAACCGCTCATACATTCATTTACAATGAACCGCGCATTTTATAGATAACACAATGATTTATCAACATCTTTTTAGATTATTTTTGGGACAGAGCCTGAGGTTAAACATCTATTTTTTCTACCACTAGCCTTTTAGGTGCGATTTTTCCGTCAGCCAGCCGTTCGCCCAAGCCTAAGAACTCCCCTTGTTCACTGTAAAGTCTGAGCAGGCCTGCTGGTACAACTCCGCCGCGCCAGACAGATTGCCCCTGTCGTAGATAATAAGTACTGTCGCTATCCAATGCTACGGCGGGGAGATGTAATACGGCACTGTCTGCTGGCTGCAATGCGGCGATGCGCTCGTCTGTCGACAGCGACTCAAAGGCCTCCAACGTCATCGACTGATGAATTTGATAATTTGCGGTTGCGATTCTACGCAATCCGATGAGGTGAGCGCCGCAGCCCAGTTGCTTCCCGATATCTTCAGCTAAGGTGCGGATATACGTGCCTTTGCTACAGGTCACGGTGATTGTAGCAATATCCTCTGAAAAGTCATTGAGCTCAATGTGATCTATGCGTACTAGGCGTGGTTTACGCTCAATGTCGACGCCAGCCCTTGCATATTCGTACAGTGCTTTACCCTCATGCTTCAGCGCCGAATACATAGGTGGCACTTGGCTGATCGCGCCGATGAATTGCTGACACACTTCCAGCAATTGAGGCTTGCTAACATTGACAGGCAAGCTGTGCAACGCTTCGCCCTCTGCATCGCCAGTGGTTGTGGTTACCCCTAGCTTCAGCGTCGCTACATAGGTCTTGTCTGCGTCGGTCAGATAATGCGCGAACTTGGTGGCTTCACCAAAGCAAAGTGGCAACAGCCCTGTCGCCAGCGGATCTAATGTGCCGGTATGCCCTGCCTTGGCTGCCTGTAAAAGCCATTTCACTCTTTGCAATGCTTGGTTTGAAGAGAATCCTAGCGGTTTATCCAGCAACAAGATGCCACTGATGTGTCGTTTCACACGTTTTATTTGCACGTATTCACTCTTCTTCAAAGGTGCTCAGAAACCCCTGGCGTCTTAAGAGTGCGGTGTTTCTTGGGGCAAATGACTGTTGATAATAATGGGAGATCTTTTGCCGGAATGGTAACTTCTCCCGCACTTCATTAAAGTCCAGCATCGTTTGCTCGTATTGTGCCAACTGCTCTGCCAGCGACTGCGTCTGATATTGGTTCTGATGGACTACCGCAGACTGAGGCAATCGAGGCTTAATACGCATCTCGACACTGGGTTTGCCGATACACAGACCAAACAATGGAAAAGTGTAAAGAGGCAGGTTAAGCAACGCCACCAACTCAGGAGCTACTAATCGTAGCCCTCCTATCGGACAGGTGCCATACCCCAAGCTCTCCGCCGCGATCAGTGCATTTTGTGCAGCAAGCGAGGTATCTACCGTCATCGTGAACATCGTGTCTGGCATGCTCGCTGCATCAAAACTTCCATCACAGGCATCACTCGCCAGTTTTGCGCGATATAAGTCTGCCACAAAGATTAGGAAGGCACTGCAAGTGCCGATTTGGGGATTGCGTGGTTGTAGCGCAACGATTTTGTCACGCAACTGAGTATCCGTGACATGAATGATGCTGTAATGTTGACCATTCATCCATGAAGGCGCCTGCTGCGCACACGCAAGGATTGCCGCCAATGCTTGCTCTGGAATCACTACATCTGGTTGAAAATCACGGTAGGTACGGTGATTCAGGATGGTATCAATGACCGCATTCATGAGGGCGCCTTTTCAGGGTAACTATGAATGCTTTAAAGCCTGCGCTATCAAAGCATCCATCTTCTGCCCATTATCCATCGAAACATCATAGACAAAATGGAGTTGTGGTATGGTGCGGAGTAACATGCGCTTGGCCAGTTGGGTGCGCAAGAAACCAGCTGACTTCTCTAAACCCTGTTGAATGCTATCATTGGCTTTGCTTGCGGTGTAGTAGACCTTGGCATGCGCCATATCGCCTGCCACCTCAACTGCAGTGATCGTCACCATCCCAATGCGGGGATCTTTTACTTCGAACATGAGCAGATCTGCCAACTCTCGTTGCATTTGCTCCGCCACTCGGTGGCTACGGGAAAAGTCTTTAGCCATCTCAGATTCCTTTAATCCGTGACTTTAGAATCCAAATGAGGCGGGTTTTACAATAAAAACAGGACGCTTCATTCGGTTGATGTCTATGCAAACATGGGTATTACACAAGTTTGCACAGCACATCGAATTTTAAAGTTACAGCGTGCGTGCAACTTCGACCATTTCATACACTTCAAGGATGTCACCCACTTCGATATCATTGTAGTTCTTAAGAGACAGACCGCACTCAAAATTGTTTTTTACTTCTTTTACGTCATCCTTGAAGCGCTTGAGTGAATCCAGCTCGCCAGTGTGTACGATGACGTTGTTACGCAACACGCGCACTTTAGAGTTACGTTTGACCATACCATCCTGCACGTAGCAACCTGCAATCGCGCCCACCTTAGAAATGCGGAATACTTCACGCACTTCCACAGTACCGATCATTTGTTCTTTGTGCTCTGGCGCCAACATGCCACTTAAAGCCGCTTTCACTTCGTCTACTGCTTCGTAGATGATGTTGTAATAGCGCACATCCACACCCAGGTTGTCTACCAGTTTGCGTGCACTTGAATCCGCGCGCACGTTAAAGCCGATCAAGACCGCTTTAGAGGCGGCCGCCAAGTTGATATCCGACTCACTGATTGCACCTACACCCGTATGAATAATGTGCACTTTAACTTCGCTGGTCGATAGTTTCTGTAGACTGCCTGCCAGCGCTTCATATGAGCCCTGAACATCTGATTTTATGATCAGGTTTAATGTCTGCACTTCACCTGATTCCATTTGTTCAAACATATTTTCCAGTTTGGCTGCTTGCTGCTTAGCCAGCTTCACGTCACGGAACTTACCCTGACGGAACAAGGCGATCTCACGTGCTTTACGCTCATCATTCAGCACAATCACCTCTTCACCCGCGCTGGGCACATCAGATAAACCTAAAATCTCTACTGGAATCGATGGTCCGGCCTCCTGAATGTCGTTACCCGACTCATCCAACATTGCACGTACTTTACCGAAGGTAGTGCCGGCTAGAATCATATCGCCACGCTTCAAGGTGCCGGACTGCACCAGAATGGTCGCCACAGAACCACGACCTTTATCTAAGCGACCTTCAATCACCAAACCTTTGGCTGGAGTATTTTTGGGCGCCTTTAACTCTAACACTTCAGCTTGCAGTAACACTGCCTCTAACAACTCATCAATCCCTTTGCCAGTCTTGGCGGATACTTCACGGAACATGGCATCGCCACCAAACTCCTCCGGCACGACCTCATGATTGACCAGTTCCATTTTGACTCGCTCCGGCTGCGCCTCTGGCTTGTCTATCTTGTTGATGGCAACAACTAAGGGAACATTCGCTGCTTTTGCATGGTGAATCGCCTCAATCGTCTGCGGCATCACACCATCATCGGCTGAAACCACTAGAATCACGATGTCTGTCGCTTTGGCACCACGGGCGCGCATGGCAGTGAACGCCTCGTGACCAGGCGTATCCAGAAAGGTCACCATACCCTTTTGCGTTTCTACATGGTAAGCGCCGATATGTTGCGTAATGCCGCCCGCCTCACCTGTCGCTACACGAGTCCGGCGTATATAGTCCAGCAGCGAGGTTTTACCATGGTCCACGTGACCCATGACAGTGACTACCGGTGGTCGCGTCTCTAATATCGCTTCTGCATGATCAGTTTCTTCAATAAAGGCATCAGGATCATTAGGCGCCGCCGCTTTGGCTTTATGCCCCATTTCTTCTACCAAGATAATGGCTGTTTCCTGATCCAATACCTGATTGATGGTGACCATCATGCCCATGCCCATGAGCACCTTGATAACCTCGCCTGATTTGACCGCCATCTTGTGCGCCAAATCTGCGACGGTAATCGTTTCTGGCACCAAGACCTCATAGATGATCGCCTCGGTTGGCGCAGTAAAGCCGTGCTGCTGATCTTCCGCATGATGGTGCTTATGCTGCTTGCCCTTAGGTGCACGCCAGCCCGCTTTGCCACTAGCAACGTCTCCTCGCGTTTTTATGCCACGCCTCTTATTCTCAGCCTCATTCCAATCATTGTTACTGCCTTTATCTTTCTTGGACTCTTTCGCGCCTGGTTTATCTGAGCCTTCTTTGGCTGGCTTATGCAACGTCCCCTCTGAAAGCTTAGCAGCCTTGGCTTTTGCTGCCTCTGTCTCGGCAGCTTTCTTCTTCTCTTCTTCCAAGCGCCGCTGCATCAACTCTTCTTTCTTGCGCTTGTCTTCTGCCTGTAGCGCTAACAAAGTGGCCTGACGCTTTGCCTCCTGCGCACGCAACGCGATTTCGTCGGCGCCCAACAAGTCCTCGCGACTGTTGGTGCTAATTTTTTCCACCATGACGGGTTCGGGAGTTGGAACTTGCTCCATTTCCACGGCTGCAGCGACAATCTCAGTCGCCACTTCTACAGGTTCAATAGGTACGGCTTCAACAGGCGCTACAGTCTCAACCATTGCATTTGACACCGTATCCATCGGAGCCACTTCAACTAAGCTAACATCATCGCGTTGCTCGATAACGCGTTTCTTACGCACTTCAACCTGAATGGTGCGTGCCTTACCGGTGTTGTCCGTCTTCTTAATTTCTGTACTAGATTTTCGAGTCAAAGTAATTTTGTTCTTGGGTGCCTGTGTCCCATGCTCTTTACGCAAGTACTCAAGTAGTGCGGTTTTATCACTCTCACTCAGTTGGTCGCTCGGGGCCGACCTTTGCACGCCAGCACTTTTCAGCTGCTCTAATAACAATTGCGTGGGCAGTTTTAATTCACTAGCAAATTGTTCTACGGTTATTTGTGCCATGTTGTTACTCCAGTATTCTTTGCCAGACGCTATCGCCCAGACATTTCCTGATTACCCTTATTGTTGATTCAGTTCTTTATTTGAACCACGGTGCGCGTGCCGTCATAATCAGTGCTTTGGCGCGCTCATCATCCAAGCCGACCATTTCAATCAGATCATCCACGGCCAAGTCAGCAAGATCCTCTATCGTCGCCACGCCATTGGCTGCAAGCTTATGTGCAGTATCGGCGTCCATCCCTTCCATCGCCAATAATTCCTCCGAAGCCTCTTCGACTTTTTCTTCTTTAGCAATCGCTTCTGTCAACAAGGCAGCACGCGCTCTCTTACGCAACTCTTCGACGGTGTCTTCATCGAAAGCTTCGATTTCATTCATCTCCGCCAATGGAACATAAGCGATCTCTTCCAAAGTGGTAAAGCCTTCTTGAACAAGAATTTCCGCCACTTCTTCATCCACATCCAGTTTTTGCATGAACAACTGTGCCACGCCCGCAAATTCTTCCTGGCTTTTTTGAGCTGCTTGATCAGCTGTCAGGATATTGAGCGTCCAGCCCGTTAACTCAGAGGCTAAACGCACATTTTGCCCATTTCGACCAATCGCCAACGCCAATTGCTCTTCATCTACCACGACATCCATGCTGTGAGCATCTTCATCCACTACGATACTGGACACTTCTGCTGGAGACATGGCATTGATCACAAACTGTGCCGACTCCATGCTCCACAATACAATATCGACGCGCTCTCCGGCCAACTCGCCGGTGACAGCCTGTACTCTTGAGCCTCGCATCCCAACACAAGTCCCCACCGGATCTAAGCGCTGGTCATTGCTCTTTACCGCAATCTTTGAGCGCAGACCTGGATCACGTGCCGCTGAACGAATCTCTAACAAACCTTCTTCGATTTCTGGAACTTCTAATTCAAATAAACGAATGAGGAATTCAGGCGTGATTCTAGAAAGAATCAGTTGCGGCCCACGACCTGTGCGCTCGACACGCAACAAATAGGCACGCACACGATCGCCCACGCGCAGATTTTCTTTCGGGATCATTTGCTCACGCGGCAACAAAGCCTCAATGCGTCCTACTTCAATGATCGCACTCCCCTTCTCCATGCGCTTGATCACCCCAGTGACCAGCTTCTCATCACGCGCCAAGAAATCTTGCAGAATTTGTTCGCGCTCAGCCTCTCGCACTTTTTGCAGAATAACCTGTTTAGCAGCCTGTGCCCCAATACGGCCGAACTCAATATTTTCTAGCGGCTCTTCATAGTAGTCACCAATACTCAAGCCTTTGGATCGATCATCTTCCTCATCCATTTGATAGGCTGAGTTCTCTAACAGATCATACTCAACAAACTGCCATCGCCTAAATGTCTTATACTCGCCACTCTCACGGCTGATCTCAACACGCACATCCGCATCGTCGTGATGTTTTTTCTTAGTTGCTGAAGCTAACGCGAGTTCCAGTGCGGTAAAAATAACCTCTTTACTGACGTTTTTTTCGTGTGCCAGGGCATCTACCAACAATAAAATTTCACGACTCATTTTGTATCTCCGACTCTCTAATTGCAGATCAACTGCTTAATTTTGTTAAAAACCGACAAAAAATTATTCACTAAAATACTGGGCTTAAACGCGCCTTATCTATGTTGCTGAGTGGCATTTTGTATATTGCGCCCTCAAACTCTAAAAGAAGATGCCCGTCCTCAACGCCCTTGATCACACCAAGGAACGTCTTGCGTGGTAACGTTGTTTCAATTGCATTCGCACTTAAATCCTTCATCCCCACACGTAGCCTGATGGACGCACGCTCACCTATAAACCTCTGAAAATCAGCCTCTTTTTTCAGCACACGATCCATGCCAGGAGAAGACACCTCCAAGCGATCATAATCAATGTCATGCTCTACCGATAGCACATTCCCGAGCTGATTACTCACCAGCACACAATCATCAATGTTGACGCTGTCCTTGGCATCAACGGGGTTCAATTTGTCAATAAACACTCGCAACAGCTTGCCGCGTTGAGAAATCTCAAGGTCAACCAGCTCAAAGCCCAATTGATTGACTGATTTTTCAACCAAAGTATGCAAATCCTGCATGCGCTCACTCCCTACTCTTCTACTTTCATCACGCATTGCTATGCGTAAGTTCCAGAAACAAAAAATGGGCTCAAGGCCCATCAGAAAATCCTGCGCATTATACCAATCAATTCAACGAATTGGAAATATTAATAAGAAAGCGAGTTGCCTCAAGATAAAAGTTACCGAAAGGAGCCGTGAAAAGGGATCGATCTAAGAAACTTTTGTGGTGGTTCTGTTAAGCTTATGCTTTTCTAATACTCTAAAGTTTCATCATGGCTCAATATGTAATGTCAATGCTCCGTGTGAGCAAGATCGTTCCTCCTAAAAGACAAATCATTAAAGATATTTCATTATCGTTTTTTCCCGGAGCAAAGATCGGCCTATTAGGGTTGAACGGTGCCGGAAAATCGACTGTTTTACGCATCATGGCGGGGGTGGATAAGGAGTTTGAAGGCGAGGTGCAGTGGCAACCAGGGATTGCGATCGGCTATTTGTCACAAGAGCCACAACTGGATGCCAACAAAACGGTGCGTGAAGAGGTTGAAAGCGGCATGGGGGAGGTCATGGAGGCACAGGCTAAGCTGGAAGCAGTATATGCCGCCTATGCTGAGCCAGATGCTGATTTTGACAAGTTGGCAGAGGAGCAAGCCAAGTGGGAAAACATCATCGCTGCCAGTGGGGCGGATGTGACCACACAATTAGAAATTGCGGCGGATGCCCTGCGTCTACCGTCTTGGGATGCCAAAATCGGCCCCCTTTCAGGCGGCGAGAAGCGCCGCGTGGCTTTGTGTAAATTGCTGCTTTCCAAACCGGATATGCTGTTGTTAGATGAGCCAACCAACCATTTGGATGCTGAATCAGTCGAGTGGTTAGAGCAGTTTTTGGTGCGATTCCCTGGCACTGTAGTGGCGGTGACGCATGATCGTTACTTCCTTGATAACGCGGCGGAATGGATATTGGAGCTAGATCGTGGGCAAGGTATTCCATGGAAAGGCAATTATTCAAGCTGGCTGGAGCAGAAGGAGGAGCGGCTAAAACAGGAAGAATCTCAAGAATCAGCCCGCCGCAAAGCGCTGCATACCGAGCTCGAGTGGGTACGTCAGAACCCGAAAGCCCGTCAGGCCAAGAGCAAGGCACGTATTGCACGTTATGAAGAGTTGGCAAGTGCCGAATATCAAAAACGCAATGAAACGCAGGAGATCTTTATTCCTGCTGGTGAGCGCCTGGGCGACCAAGTCATCGAGTTTAACGGGGTGAGCAAAGCATTCAATGATCGATTGTTGATCGACAATTTGAGTTTCACCATTCCTGCGGGTGCGATTGTGGGCATTATCGGCCCTAATGGTGCAGGTAAATCTACCCTGTTCAGGATGATTACTGGCAAAGAGCAAGCAGATAGTGGTGAGGTGAACATTGGTCAAACCGTAAAACTCGCCTATGTGGATCAAAGCCGAGATGCGCTGAGCGCCGATAAAACTGTATTCGATGAGATTTCAGGCGGATCAGACATCTTGCAGGTTGGTCGTTATGAAACGCCATCACGCGCTTATATAGGCCGTTTTAATTTCAAAGGTGCGGACCAGCAAAAAATTGTCGGCAATCTTTCTGGCGGTGAGCGCGGCCGTCTTCATCTCGCCAAAACGCTCATCTCTGGCGGCAATGTATTGTTACTGGATGAACCGTCAAACGATCTGGATGTAGAAACATTGCGCGCGCTGGAAGATGCGTTACTTGAGTTCGCAGGTAGCGTATTGGTGATTTCTCACGATCGCTGGTTCTTGGATCGGATCGCCACCCATATATTAGCCGCCGAGGGCGAGTCGCAATGGACATTCTTTAACGGCAATTATCAGGAATATGAAGCGGATAAAAAGAAACGGTTGGGTGAGGAGGGTGCTAAGCCTAAACGTATCCGCTACAAACCTATCAGTAGATGATAAGCCGATTACGCGCCGTACTACCCGTACTGTTTTCAGCGGAATGTCTAGTATTCAGCTTATTTGAAGCATCTGAGAAATTTGAAAACTTGTCAAAATTTAGCCGATTTTAGTAGGGTAGGTTAGCGAAGCGTAACCCACGCGGTGTAAGGCAGTGCTTATTTCCGCGTGGGTAACAAGTTGCCACCCTACCTGGCTATGGTCACCTTTGCATGAGCGATTTTTTCCTTAAAATCGTGTCTGACCCTGAAATTCTATTCAACGCGGATGCGTGACTTATGCGGGGCATTTTTTGCCAGCAAGTCCCACAATACAGGCGGAATTAAGCGCATGAGTTTGGCAACCCAGCTCATTTGCCAAGGAATAATCACGAAGCGTCGTTTACGCTCAATGGCGTTCAAAAACTTTGTTGCGGCGATGTCAGCGTCCATCAAAAACGGCATTTTATAGCTGTTAATGTCTGTCATTGGCGTGCGAATGTAGCCTGGGGCAATAGTGGTCACCGCAATGTTGTGGTGTAGCATCTCGACCCGCAAGCTTTCTAGATAGGCGATTGTGGCGGCTTTTGATGCGCTATATGCGCCAGCCCCTGGTAGACCACGGATGCCCGCTACACTGGCGATGCCTACCAATTGTGCTATGTCGCCATTTTGAGTCGCTTGGCGCATGGCAGAAATAAACGGCTGAAATGTGTTCACCATACCAAGCACGTTAATGTCCATCACCGACTGAAAAGCGGTGGTATCTTCGGCGCATTCGGTGAGTGTGCCGCTGCTCACGCCGGCATTGGCAATCACGACATTGGGTGCGCCATGCTGTTGGATGAAATCGGTAGCAGCAGATGAAAGCGCTACGCTATCTCGTACATCTAGGGCATAAACGATGCACTTGATGTTGTAGCTCGTTTCTAATTGATGTTGTAACTTTTGTAAGTGCTCACTGCGTCTAGCAGCTAACCCTATTACTGCATTATTATCTTTATAGCGCTTAGCATATTCGTGCGCAAGTGCCTCACCTATGCCGCTAGAGGCGCCAGTAATAAAAACTTTCATAAAAAATCCTAGAGGGCTTCTAGGTTAAATCAGTGAGTGGGTTCGGTTACCTTTTTGTTGCAGCACCGGCTTTCACCTTGTCAGCACGGATGTTTGTGATGATGTAGTCTGCAGTACTCAACGCGGTCTCGTTGTTACCAGCCATGGTGCTGGAGGTGATGTATTGACCATTGATAATTAGGCTGGGTACGCCGGTTGCGCCAGAGGCGCGGAAAATATTAGCGGCCCGATTGAGGCTAGTGTTCATAGAGAATGAACCGAAAGCTTCTTCGACTTTTTTTCTATCCAGACCACTTTGTTTGGTGACCCAGTCAATAGCTGCTTTTTCATTGGTTGGGTCTAGTGCTTTTTGTTTATGAATAGCGTCAAATAGCGGTGTGTGTAATTTCTCTAAGACGCCCAATGTTTCCATGGCGTAATAAGCTTTAGCCATAGGCGCCCATTTTGCGTGTGGTAGGCCGGGTACACGTTTAAAAGTCACATCTGCTGGTAATTTTTTAACCCATGCATTGAGGGGCTGTTCCATTTGATGACAATGACCGCAGCCATACCAAAATAACTCAATAACTTCGATTTTATTGGGGGTGTCAGGGGCAATCGCTTGAGCCGTTTTATCAAATTCTTTGCCCATTTGTGGTTCAGCCATCACGTTGAACGAAACGAGCAACATTAAGGCGGCGAGTAATTTTTTCATTGACTTTGATCCTTTGTTCTAAATTTAATAAACTAACTTAACACTTGAGTTGAAACGTGCAACATATTCAAATCGCTGACATCCCTCTCTAAAATACTGCAAAGTAGACCGCATTCAAGCGGATTAGTTTTGCTGTAGGTCTTTCACTAGATCTGCTTTAAAACCATTGTTGAGTAAATCGGCTTTTACTTTGCTGATTTGGTCAAAGTTTTTGAGCGGCCCCACTCGGACGCGATGCCAGATACCTTTATCAGAGTAGGGAGCGGTCTGCACAACGGCCTCAAATCCTTGTAAGGCTAAGTTAGCTTTGATGTTGTCGGCTTCTTCAGCAGTGCGGTATGCGCCTATTTGCAGATAGTAAATCGTGGCCTGATCTGCAGGAGTGGCGTTTTCCTTCAAGGTGTCATCTTTTGCATCTTGCTTAGGTGCACTTTCCGGCAGAATGTTATAAAAGTCAAAACGTGTGCCATCTTCCTTTGGTGGAGTGTTCTCGTTTTGCTGATTCTGGTCAGTTGTGGTGCCCGCTTCATCGGGTGCTTGTATCTGGTTTTTCTGATCTTCAATTATCTTTTCAGCGAGAGGTTTGCCGGGCTTGCTGATCAGGGTAAATGGGTTTTCACCCCCCTTGATGAATACTACCACGCTTAAAGAGGCGGCAACGCCCAGCAGAAATCCTACCAATAGACCGGTTAAGAAAGGGCTACCCTTGTTTACTTTCTTAGGGCGTTCTGGGTTGGGTTTATAATCTTTACTCATGCGATTCCATCCTTACATTTTTTTAGGTGCGCTAACACCAAGCAGATCAAGCCCATTTTTGAGCACCTGTTGCGTGGCGCAGATGAGGCTTAGTCGCGCCATTTTGAGCTGTTCATCATCAATCAGAAATTTATATTCGTTGTAATAGCTATGTAAATCACTGGCCAGTTCTTTGAGATAGTTGGCAATGATATGGGGGGCAAGTTCGTGAGCTGCATTCGCGACTACTTCCGGAAATTCGCTCAAGCGCTGCATCAACGCGGTCTCGTGCTGGTTGCCAAGCGGTGTTAAATCAACATGTGCTAATTTAGCCGGGTCGTCATTCCATTGACCAAGCACGCTGCAAATACGCGCATGGGCATATTGAATGTAATAGACGGGGTTGTCATTACTCTGACTACGCGCCAGATCGATGTCAAAAACCAATTGCGAATCGGCACGCCGTGCCGCTAAAAAGTAACGCGTAGCGTCACAGCCGACTTCTTCAATCAGGTCGCGCAACGTCACATAACTACCGGCACGTTTGGAAAGCTTTACCTCTTCGCCGCCGCGCATTACGGTCACCATCTGGTGAAGCACATAGTCTGGCCAGCCTTGGGGGATGCCAATATCCAAAGCCTGCAACCCAGCCCTGACGCGGGTGATGGTGCTGTGGTGGTCTGCGCCCTGCTCGTTGATAACGCGCACGAAGCCCCGATTCCATTTCTCTGTATGGTAGGCAACGTCAGGGACGAAATAGGTATAGCCGCCATCCGTTTTTCGCATGACGCGGTCTTTGTCGTCACCAAAATCGGTGGTTTTGAGCCACAACGCATCGTCTTGTTCGTAGGTGTGCCCACTTTTAATCAAAGCCTGTACGGTTTTCTCTACTGTGCCGTTAGCGTATAGCGCACTCTCCAACGAGAATACATCAAATTGGATTTGAAAAGCCTTCAGATCCAGATCCTGTTCATGACGAAGATACGCGACACTGAAAGCGCGGATAGAGTTCAAGTCATTGATGTCGCCACTGGCAGTGACTTCAATGTCATCTGCAACCACGGTATGTTTTGTGAGAAATGCAGCCGCAATATCGTTGATATATTCGCCACGGTAGCCGTCTTCAGGAAAATGCTCATGTTCGGTGGAAATGCCCTTGCAGCGAGCAAGCACTGAAACGGTGAGGTTGTCGATCTGTGCACCAGCATCGTTGTAATAGAATTCGCGCGTCACATCCCAGCCGTTGGCATCCAGTAAGCGTGCCAGGCAGTCACCCACTGCAGCCCCGCGCCCATGACCGACATGTAGCGGTCCTGTTGGGTTGGCAGAAACGAATTCTACTTGCACCTTTTGTGTTTTGCCATTTGCATCATGTCCAGACTGATTGCAACCATACCGTTTGCCTGCCCTTAAGATGTCTTTGATGACGGCCTGTTTGGATTGGGTGTTGAGAAAAAAGTTGATAAAACCGGCGCCTGCAATTTCGGTTTTGGCAATGTAATCGCTGGTTGGCAGCGCATCAATGATTTGTGTAGCAAGCACGCGCGGATTTTGTTTTAATGGTTTTGCTAACACCATGGCGAGATTGCTTGCAAAATCGCCATGCTCAGCAGATTTTGGGCGTTCAAGTACGATATTCAGATTTGCAACATCGGGGGCGATAGTCTTTGCGGCAGTAGCTAATAATTCGGTAAGATGTGTTTTCACAATAATTGCATAAAATGCTAAAACACGTATTTTAACCTACTGCTGTCATTTTTACTTAAAGTCCTGTTCCATTGACCCAAACCATTTTAAAAGTTGCACTCGATGTTCCGTTAGACCGTTTCTTTGATTATGCAAGCAACGGAGAGTTGGTGTGTGTTGGTCAACGGGTGCTAGTTCCTTTCGGTAAGCGCCAACAGGTTGGCATTGTCATGGAAATAGCCAAGACCAGTGATATTGCGATAGAAAAACTCAAACCGATTATTCGGGCATTCGTGGAAGAGGCGCCACTAGATGCTGAACTGCTCAATCTGGTGAGATTTTGCGCGAACTACTATCATCACCCTTTTGGTCAAGCATTGCTATCTAGTTTGCCGACCCGTCTGCGTCAGATAGCCCCGGCTGTTTCGCGAAAACAGTATCTCTATAGTCTCACCGACCTAGGAAGCAAGGTCGATTTAACGCAGTGGTCCAAACGACAGAAGGTGCTTAGTCGAGTATGGACCGCGCTACAGTCAGCCACACATCTCACCGAAACGGAATTGGGCACAATCTCATCCAGCGCAAGAAAAGCGGCCAAACAACTGGTCGATCTTGGGTATGCGCGCAGTGAGCAGGTAATGGCGCAGCAACGCGTGCCGATGATGCCAGTGGTTGCCGAACCGCAATTGAATGATGAGCAGTCGCATGCAGTCAGCACCATCGTGCAGGTGTTACACGAGTTCAAGCCATGGTTACTTTATGGGGTGACAGGGAGTGGCAAGACCGAAGTCTATATCCGCTTGATGCAACAGGTGCTTCAGCAACAGAGTGCGCAAGTGTTGGTGCTCGTTCCAGAAATCAACCTAACGCCACAACTGGAGGCACGTTTTAGAAGTCGACTACCTCAGTATGTATTGGTTAGTTTGCATAGCGGTCTAAGTGATAGTGAACGCTTACATCATTGGCAGCTGGCGCAGTCTGGAGCGGCGCAGATTGTCATTGGCACCCGGCTTGCAATTTTTACACCGCTACCCGATTTAAAGCTGATGATTATTGACGAAGAGCATGACAGCTCATACAAGCAGCAGGATAGTATGCGTTACCATGCGCGCGATGTGGCAATGGTGCGGGCAAAACGGTTAAATATTCCCGTTGTGCTGGGTTCGGCAACACCCGCACTTGAAAGCTGGTATAACGCAACTGGTACCTCTGCGCGCGCGAACGGTACCGCCCAAGCCAATAGGTACGGCTTGCTTGCTTTAAAACAGCGTGCGGTTAGTGCTGCACAGCTACCGCAGATTGATTGCATTGATACAAGCAAAGTGCATTTGCAACATGGCCTAACGCCTCAGCTTATTGCGGCTTTGCGAGCCAGGTTGGAGCGTAAAGAGCAGTCTCTGCTTTTTATCAATCGCCGTGGTTACTCGCCAGTGCTGTTGTGTTCAGCCTGTCACTGGATAGCGCCTTGCACACGTTGCAGTAGCAGGCTGGTGGTGCATTTAGGGCAACGAAAACTGCGCTGTCACCACTGTGGGCATGAGCAACGCATTCCCCATCAGTGCCCGAGTTGCGGTAATGCAGACCTGCATCCTACTGGACATGGCACACAGCGATTAGAGCAGACGCTGGCACAATTACTGCCTGATGCGCGTATTGCCAGAGTGGATAGAGATAGCATCAGTCGCAAACAAGCCTTGGTTGAAATTCTGGATAAAGTGCATCAGCAGGAGATTGATATTCTAGTCGGCACGCAGATGCTGGCCAAGGGGCATGACTTTCCCAATCTCACGCTGGTCGGCGTGATTGATACTGACAGCGCATTGCATAGTCCGGATTTCAGAGCAAGTGAACGCTTGTTTGCCCAATTAATGCAAGTGGCAGGCCGCGCTGGCCGTGCCGATAAGCCAGGACGGGTGATTATTCAGACGGCATTTCCAGAGCATGATTTATTTCATGCCTTACGACAACATGACTATGCAAGTTATGCCAATGCGTTGCTACAGGAGCGCGAGGTAGTTCAGTTTCCCCCCTATGTGTTTACGGCGCTCATACGGGCGGAGGCCCACGAATATGCGTTGGTGCAACAATTTCTGCAGTATGCGTACCAGCAGGCGCGCAGCTTGGGCGAGACGGTGATAGTGTATGATCCGGTGCGTCCGCACATGGAGCGATTAAAGGGAATGGAGCGAGGATATATTGCGCTGCAATCATCCCAGCGCCCTGCTCTGCAAAGATTGCTCATGTTCCTTGTGAGCCAGTTAAGGGCGCATAAGCTTTCAGCTAAAGTGAGATGGGCGGTCGATGTCAACCCGCTAGAGTTCTAAGCACTCGTTTAGAGTGTGTGCAATTGGTGGCAAGGGTGACCTAAAATACAGTAAAATGTCAGTTTTCGCGGGTGTAGTTCAATGGTAGAACGCCAGCTTCCCAAGCTTGATACGCGGGTTCGATTCCCGTCACCCGCTCCAGTGACCTGATTAAATTAATCAAACGGTAGAGACCCATGTCCAATCTAACTCCCCCATGTGTGATGACATTTGCTGGAGCTGACCCCAGTGGTGGCGCAGGAATGCAGGCTGACATTTTGACGTTTGCTAGTATAGGGTGTCATCCGCTCTCGGTGGTGACGGCTATTACGGCGCAAGATACGGTGGGTGTGGAAGGTGTGATGGCGGTTGATGCAGATTGGGTGAATGACCAGGCACGCGCGATTCTGGAAGATGTGCAGGTTTCAGCCTTTAAGCTAGGGTTACTTGGATCGGTTGAAAATGTGGCTGTGATAGCAGAGATCATGGCCGACTATCCCGACATTCCATTGCTGATCGACCCTATCCTGACCTCGGGTCGTGGTGATGATTTGAGTAATGAAGAAATGATGGAGGCGATGACAGAACTGCTCTTTCCACAGGCGACATTGATTACACCTAATAGCCTGGAGGCGCGCAGATTCGCATTCGCTGAGGAGGTGGAAGAAATTGCCTCAGGGACACTGGATGAGTGCGCGGCCCGATTGTTGGCAATGGGTATGGAGTATGTGCTGATTACAGGTACCCACGAGCGCACTGCTGAAGTCACCAATATCTTGTATGGGGCAGAAAAGACTATTAAAGCTTATAAATGGGAGCGCTTGCCAGGCAGTTATCATGGGTCGGGTTGCACCCTGACTAGCGCTATTGCCGCTTGCATGGCACATGGGCTCAGTGTTGAAGATGCGGTACTAGAGGCGCAGGAGTACACTTGGCAAACCCTAAAGAATGGGTTCAGACCTGGCATGGGACAGTACATCCCTGACCGTATGTTTTGGGCAAGAGATGAAGAGGAGTCGGGAGTGAATGCCGGCGATGGAAGTGTCAAAGCGCATTAGAAGTATTCCGTATGATTAAGATAGCTGGGCTTTATGCCATCACGCCCGATGAAGCGAGCACCGACTTATTGTTAGCCAAAGTAGAGGCGGCTTTGCAGGGCGGTGTTAGCATATTGCAATATCGCAACAAGCAGGCAAGCCATCAATTGCGGACCCGGCAGGCACGTGCTATTTTGCCGCTGTGTAGGGATTATCAAGTGCCGCTTATCATCAATGACTCCATTAAGCTCTGTCTCGCGTTAGATGCAGATGGCGTGCATTTGGGGGCGGATGATGGAAACTTACAAGTAGCCCGCACGCGATTAGGTAGCAATAAAATTTTAGGTGTATCTTGCTATAACCGGTTTGAATTAGCCGAATCAGCACAAGAGGCAGGGGCAGATTATGTGGCCTTTGGTGCCTGTTTTAGCTCCAGCACTAAACCGAATGCCCCGGTCGCCAGCTTAGATTTATTCAAACGTGCTCAGGCACAATTAAAAATCCCATCCGTGGCCATCGGTGGCATCACGCTAGAAAATGCGACACAGGTGATAAACGCGAGGGCGAGCGCCATTGCGGTGATTAATGCCATTTTTAGCGCAGATGATATAACATTAACCGCTCAACAATTTATTAAGTTTTTTAGCCATGACATCAATCAATCAAACATTATTTGAAAAATCTCAACAATTGATTCCTGGGGGTGTCAATTCCCCTGTGCGTGCGTTCCGCAGTGTGGGGGGTACGCCCATTTTCTTCAAAAAAGGGTCTGGTTCAAAGTTATGGGATGTAGATGGTAAAGAATATATCGACTACATCAATTCTTGGGGTCCGATGATTGTAGGGCATGCGCATCCTGAAGTCACTCAAGCGGTGCAAGAGGTGGTGGCGAATAGCCTTTCTTTTGGTGCGCCAACTGGCTTGGAGTTGGAGATGGCAGTGCTTATTAATAAGCTTGTCCCCAGCATGGAGCAGGTGCGTTTAGTGAGTAGCGGCACGGAGGCGACCATGAGCGCCATTCGTGTAGCGCGTGGTTTTACCGGGCGCAATAAGCTAGTGAAGTTTGAAGGGTGTTACCACGGACATTCCGATGCGCTGCTAGTCAAAGCGGGTTCCGGTCTGCTGACTTTTGGTAAAAGCAATGAGCTGGGGGTCCCAAGTTCTGCGGGTGTTCCAGCGGAAGTGGCCGCTCACACTTTGACGCTAGAGTACAACAACACGCAGCAATTAAAAGACATGTTCTCAAAAATCGGCGACGAAATCGCCTGTGTGATTCTGGAACCGGTGGTAGGCAACATGAACTTAATCGTGCCGCATCCTGAATTTTTACAAACTCTACGTGAGCTCTGTACGCAGCATGGTGCAGTGTTGGTTTTTGATGAGGTGATGACGGGCTTCCGCGTAGCGCTGGGTGGCGCACAAGCGTTGTACAACATCAAGCCTGATATGACAACGTTGGGTAAGGTGATTGGTGGGGGGCTTCCCGTAGGGGCATTCGGTGGGCGTAAGGATATCATGCAGCGCCTTGCGCCGTTGGGGCCAGTGTATCAGGCAGGCACGCTGTCGGGAAATCCTGTTGCGGTCACAGCGGGTTTGGCTACTTTGAAATTGATTCAGGCACCGGACTTTCATGCAAAACTTGCCGCACAAACCAAGAAGCTGGTGGATGGTCTGATTGCGGCAGCTAAAGAAGCGGGTGTGGTATTTAGTGCGCAAAGTGTTGGAGGAATGTTTGGACTATACTTCAGTGAGAAATGTCCAACGAGCTTTGCAGAAGTAATGCTATCCAATAAGGAAAATTTCAATAAATTCTTCCATCTGATGTTAGATGCAGGAGTTTATTTTGGTCCATCGGCATTTGAAGCAGGTTTTGTTTCTGCTGCCCACAGTGATGCAGACATTACTTTTACGTTGGAAGTAGCCAGGAAAGCATTTTCTGCATTGGCAAAAAATTAAAGGCCACTTCTTAAATACTTTTTAAATACTTTCTTGAGCGCATTACTGCGTTACGCGGTTTTCTGGTTACGGCATAACCTTAAGGTTATGCTTACACCGCAACTTCGTTGTGCGAGCTTTGAGCTACGCTCAAATGCCTGCCAAAAACAAATTCTCAACCTCGCTGTATACTGCATACTATGGCTTCGGCCGCTACGCTTAACATCGCTTCGCGAGTTAGTCTACGCCGAAACACTGCGTTGGTTTTCTCGGTTTCTGCGTTCCGTCACAACCGACTTAATGCTTCAGCATCTAGCGAGGTTGGGGACGCCCCGTGTGGGTGTGCGCCTTTGGCGTGTGAATAATGCGCTTCAGCGTATATATCCCACGGACATGCCCTTTACGGGCAGTGCCGCGTCTCAAGCTCTGCGTTTATAGAATGCACCCTAAAGCACACTTTATTAAAAAACTTTGTCTTTAGTGGCTACCTTGTTGAACTCATAGGCATTTGGCGGTAAACTTAAAAGTTCCGCTAAATGTTTTGTGATTAAGAGAATATGGCAACAGATTTAAGTAACACAATTGGTTTTGAGAATTCAAATGTAGGGTCTGACGTTTATTCAGGCCAACCAGTCGAACAAGGCTTGTATAGCCCATCCAATGAGCGCGATGCTTGTGGTGTGGGTTTTGTGGCGCATATCAAAGGCGTAAAAAGTCATAAGATCGTGCAGCAAGGTTTGGAGTTGTTGACCAATCTTACGCACCGTGGTGCGACCGGCTATGATCCGAAATTGGGTGATGGGGCTGGTTTGCTCATGCAAATGCCGGATGCGTTCATGCGCAAAGAGGCAGCAAAATTGAATATCAATCTGCCAGTAGCAGGGCAATATGCGGTTGGTAATGTATTTTTACCAAAAGAGATCAATAATCGCGCCGCATGCGAAGCCATATTTTCAAAAATTATTGCGGAAGAAAATCAGACTTTCTTAGGCTGGCGTAATGTGCCAGTGGATAACAGTAATATCGCTCAAGCTGCGCGTGATGTTGAGCCGATAATGCGTCAGGTATTTATTGCATCAACGGGTACAGATCAAAATGTGTTCGAGCGTAAATTGTTTGTGATCCGCAAGCGTATCGAGCACGCGGTTAGAGCGCTTAATCTGCAAGATAAAGCCGCATTCTATATGCCATCGCTTTCATCGCGGACGATTGTTTATAAAGGGATGTTGCTTGCGAATGAGGTGGGCGTTTATTACACCGACTTGAACGATGAGAGTATCGTTTCTGCGCTGGCGCTCGTGCATCAGCGCTTTTCTACCAACACCTTCCCGGCTTGGGATTTAGCTCATCCATTCCGCATGATTGCGCACAACGGTGAAATTAACACGGTACAGGGCAATGTAAACTGGATGGCGGCTCGTCATGAAGCCATGCGCTCAACCTTGCTGGGGGCAGATTTGGAAAAACTATGGCCGTTAATTGCGGATGGTCAGTCTGACTCAGCTTGTTTCGATAACTGTCTAGAACTTTTAGTGGCGGGTGGTTATAGTCTGCCTCACGCCATGATGATGTTGATTCCAGAGGCTTGGGGCAATAATCCATTGATGGATGAAGACCGCCGTGCGTTCTATGAATATCACGCTGCGTTAATGGAGCCATGGGATGGTCCGGCTGCGGTCGCGTTCACAGATGGCCGCATGATAGGTGCAACATTGGATCGAAATGGTCTGCGTCCTGCGCGTTACTTAGTGACGGAGGATGACATCGTAATGATGGCCTCTGAAATGGGTGTGCTGACCTTTCCGCAAGAAAAAATCGTAAAAAAATGGCGCTTGCAGCCGGGCAAAATGTTGTTGATCGATATGGAACAAGGTCGCATCATTGATGATGCAGAAGTGAAAAATGCGCTTGCAACCGCTAAACCATACAAACAGTGGATTGAAAAATCACGCTATTTCTTGAGTGATATGCCTAAAGTCGACGGTCAGTTAGAAATGGCTGCGGACTTGCTGGACTTACAGCAAGCCTTTGGATACACGCAAGAGGATATCAAGTTTGTATTGCAGCCAATGGTACAAAATGGTGAAGAGGGTTCGGGCTCTATGGGTAACGACGCTGCCTTGCCGGTGCTGTCAGCAAAACCAAAAGTACTGTATAACTACTTCAAACAGCTATTCGCACAAGTGACTAATCCGCCTATTGATCCGATTCGGGAAGAGCTGGTGATGTCATTGGTGACATTTATTGGGCCTAAGCCGAATCTGTTGGGTTTGGATGAGTCTACCCCGCCTATGCGTTTAGAGGCCAGTCAGCCGGTGCTGATGCTGGATGAGCTTGATCAATTGAAAGCCATCGCAACGCTGACTCAGAACCAGTACAAATCGTTGGTGCTGGATATGACTTATCCGGCAAACCAAGGTAAAGCGGGTATGGCCGCTGCAGTAGCAAGTATCACTAAAGCGGCTTCTGATGCAGTACAAAATGGATTTAATATTCTGATATTGTCTGACCGCAATGTGAGCGAGAGTCGTGTGGCAATTCCCGCGCTGTTGGCATGTTCTGCAACGCATGAACATTTGGTAAAAGCAGGCTTGAGAACCAGCACAGGCTTGGTGGTTGATACTGGCTCTGCACGTGAAGTACATCATTTTGCATTGCTTGCAGGCTATGGTGCAGAGGCCGTTTGCCCTTGGCTCACATTTGAAACGATTAAAGGCATGGCGGCTGATAACTACACTGCCAATAAAAACTTTGTCAAAGCCATCAGCAAAGGCTTGTATAAAGTCATGTCCAAGATGGGCATTTCGACTTATCAATCCTACTGCGGAGCGCAGATTTTTGAAGCGATCGGTTTAAATAGTGAGTTTGTAGAGAAGTATTTCACAGGCACTGCCTCACAAATTGAAGGCATTGGTTTGCAGCATGTGGCCGAAGAGTCAGTACGCTTGCATGCCGCCGCTTTTGGTGCTGATCCAGTACTGGTAAATCAATTGGATGCGGGTGGTGAATACGCTTTCCGCGTGCGTGGTGAAGAGCATACCTGGACACCTGACTCTATTGCAAAATTGCAGAACGCAACGCGTACCGGAAAGTATGAGACCTACAAAGAATATGCCAAGTTGATCAACGACCAAAGTCGTCGTCATATGACCTTGCGCGGTTTGTTTGAAATCAAACCAGCCGGTGTCGCGATTCCTTTGGATCAAGTTGAGCCAGCAAAAGAAATTGTGAAAAGATTTGCAACTGGCGCGATGTCTTTGGGCTCGATCTCGACTGAGGCACATGCGACGCTGGCAATTGCCATGAATCGTATCGGCGGTAAGTCGAACACAGGCGAAGGTGGTGAAGATGCAAAACGCTTTATCCCCGTGGCAAATGCAACCAGCATGGCTGCCGTATTGGGTAGCAAGCTGATTGAAAAAGATATTGCCTTGCAAGCGGGCGATTCTATGCGCTCCAGCATCAAGCAGGTGGCATCAGGCCGTTTTGGGGTGACGGCTGAATATCTGGCGAATGCGGATCAAATTCAAATCAAAATGGCGCAAGGTGCAAAACCGGGTGAAGGCGGCCAATTGCCAGGTCATAAGGTGTCTGAGTACATCGCCAAGTTGCGTTTCTCAGTGCCGGGTGTAGGCTTGATCTCGCCTCCTCCGCACCATGATATTTACTCGATTGAAGACTTGGCGCAGCTGATTCATGACCTGAAAAATGCCAATCCAAAAGCATCGATTTCAGTGAAGCTGGTTTCTGAAACTGGCGTGGGTACTGTGGCGGCAGGTGTGGCGAAAGCCAAATCCGACCATATCGTGATTGCTGGCCATGATGGTGGTACTGGTGCATCGCCAATCTCGTCAATTAAACATGCGGGTACGCCTTGGGAATTAGGTTTGTCTGAGACTCAGCAAACGCTAGTATTGAACCAGTTGCGTGGTCGCGTCATCGTGCAGGTCGATGGTCAAATGAAAACAGGTCGCGACGTCGTCATCGGTGCGCTGTTAGGTGCGGATGAATTCGGCTTTGCGACAGCGCCGCTGGTGGTTGAAGGCTGTATCATGATGCGTAAGTGTCATTTGAACACTTGCCCTGTTGGTGTGGCAACGCAAGACCCAGAACTGCGTAAACGGTTTACTGGTCAGCCTGAGCACGTGGTGAATTACTTCTTCTTCGTTGCAGAGGAGGTGCGTGAGTTGATGGCATCGATGGGTATCGCGAAATTTGACGATTTGATCGGTCGCCCGGAACTGTTGGATATGCAGGCTGGCATCGAGCATTGGAAGATTAATGGCTTAGATTTCAGCAAAGTGTTCCATCAGCCAGATATGCCAGCCAGTGTTTCACGCAAAAATAATGATGTGCAAGACCATGGCTTGGTGAATGCGCTGGATAACAAGCTGGTTGAGCTGGCTAAACCAGCGTTGGAAAAAGGTGAAAAAGTGGTATTGGATATTCCTATCACCAATACCAACCGCACTGTGGGTACAATGCTGTCCAATCAAATCGCGACACGTTATGGCAATGCAGGACTGCCAAATGACACCATTCACGTGAATTTCACTGGGACATCGGGGCAAAGTTTTGCAGCATTCCTGGCGAAGGGCATCACTTTCGATTTAACGGGTGAAGGTAACGATTATGTAGGTAAAGGCATGTGTGGCGGTCGTATTGTGATTAAACCGCCAAAAACATTCCGCGGTATTGCGCATGAGAACATCATCGTTGGTAATACCGTGATGTTTGGTGCAACAACTGGCGAGAGCTATTTCAGCGGCGTTGCGGGTGAGCGTTTCTGTGTGCGTAACTCAGGTGCTACCGCGGTGGTTGAAGGCGTGGGCAACCATGGATGTGAATACATGACCGGTGGTACCGTGGTGGTACTAGGTGTGACAGGTCTGAACTTCGCAGCGGGTATGAGCGGAGGCGTGGCTTATGTGTATGATGAGGACGGCATGTTTGCGAAGCGTTGCAACATGGGCATGGTTGCACTGGAGAAGGTGGAAGCAGCGGAAGCAGACGTTGGTAAAGTCCTGCATCTGAATCAGCCGGATGAAGTGACATTGAAAACCTTGATTGAAAATCATGCAAACTACACAAGTAGCGTGCGTGCAAAATCGCTGTTAGAAAACTGGACAGTTTCACGTGCTAAATTTGTTAAAGTCATGCCAAACGAATATAAACGCGCCTTAACAGAATTGGCCGCAGCAGCAAGTAAGGAAGTAGCATAATGGGTAAAGTGACAGGTTTTATGGAGTTTGACCGTCTCTCCGAGGCAAATCTGCCGGTGGTGGAGCGTGTTAAGAATTACAAAGAGTTTGTATTGCATCTCACTGATGATCAAGCTAAGGTACAGGGTGCACGCTGTATGGATTGCGGCATTCCGTTTTGTACAACGGGTTGCCCAATCAACAATATCATCCCAGATTGGAATGATTTGGTCTACCATCAGAATTGGCGTAGTGCGATTGATGTATTGCACTCCACCAATAACTTCCCAGAGTTTACTGGCCGCATCTGCCCTGCGCCGTGTGAAGCTGCCTGTACGCTCAATATCAATGATGATGCTGTCGGCATCAAATCGATCGAACACGCGATTATCGATAAGGCTTGGGAAAATGGCTGGGTTCAACCGCAAATCAACCCGAACAAAACGGGTAAAAAAATCGCGATTGTTGGTTCTGGACCTGCTGGTTTGGCAGCCGCACAGCAATTAGCGCGTGCGGGTCATAGCGTGGTGGTGTTTGAGAAGAACAGCCGCATTGGTGGTTTGCTACGCTACGGTATTCCTGATTTCAAATTTGAGAAATCGCACATTGATCGCCGCATGGCGCAAATGCAAGCCGAAGGGGTTGAGTTCAAAGTCAATCAGCATGTAGGCGAGAATGTGTCAGCCGATGATTTGGTGAAAAGCTATGATGCCGTGATTTTGGCAGGCGGTGCAGAGTTGCCACGTGATTTGCCAGTGCCAGGTCGTGAGCTAGATGGCGTGTATTTTGCAATGGACTTTTTGACGCCGCAGAATCGGGTTGTGGCAGGTGATTTAATTCCTAATCAGATCCGAGCAACCGGTAAGCATGTTGTGGTAATTGGTGGTGGCGATACAGGCTCTGACTGTGTGGGGACGTCAAACCGTCATGGTGCGGCGAGCATTACACAGTTTGAATTAATGCCACAACCGCCTGAAAAAGAGAATAAAGCGCTGGTTTGGCCTAACTGGCCGCTGAAAATGCGTACTTCAAGCTCACACGAAGAAGGTGCGAATCGTGACTGGTCTATCACCACTAAAGAGCTGATAGGCGAAAACGGCAAGGTGGTCGCGCTTAAAGGCGCACGCGTAGAGTGGAAAGACGGCAAGATGACGGAGATTGCGGGTTCTGAATTTACCATTAAAGCAGATTTAGTATTTTTAGCCATGGGCTTTGTTTCACCCATTCAAAAATTACTGAACGCTTTTGGCGTTGAGAAAGATAACCGTGGCAATGCCAAAGCTGAGACAGAGGGTGCGACCAGCTACCAAACCAGCAAAGCCAAGATTTTTGCGGCAGGCGATGTGCGTCGTGGTCAATCTCTGGTTGTTTGGGCAATCCGCGAAGGTCGTCAAGCTGCACGTGCCGTGGATGAATTCTTGATGGGGTCATCTGTTCTGCCTCGTTAATGAGCGGTGCAAATCGATGTAGAATCAAAGGGCGCAAGGTATTCGACTTTGCGTCCTTTTTGTTTAGGGATATGAAATGAATCAATTAAAAAACGACACCTTTCTCCGTGCGCTCATGCGCCAACCGACAGAATATACTCCTGTTTGGATGATGCGTCAGGCAGGCCGTTATTTGCCGGAGTATCGTGAAAGCCGCAAAACAGCGGGGAGTTTTATGGATTTGTGCAAGAGCGCGCAATTTGCCACTGATGTGACTTTGCAACCGCTGGATCGTTATCCTGAAATTGATGCAGCGATTTTATTCTCGGATATCCTGACCATTCCCGATGCGATGGGCTTAGGTTTGTCTTTTGAGGCGGGTGAAGGCCCAAGGTTTGCCAAGACATTGCAGGAAGAAGCTGATATCAAACAATTGACGGTGCCAGACATGGCCTCATTGCAATATGTATTTAATGCTGTCAGTAGCATACGCAAGGCATTGAATGGTCGTGTACCGCTGATTGGCTTTTCAGGTAGCCCGTGGACACTGGCAACTTATATGGTGGAAGGTAAAGGTGGTACGGATTTCTTGACCACGAAAAAGATGGCGTATGCACGGCCTGACTTATTACATCACATCTTGGAAACCACTGCGCAAACAGTGATCCAGTATTTGAACGCGCAAATCGCTGCTGGTGCGCAAGCCGTGATGATCTTTGACTCATGGGGCGGAGCACTTTCACACAATGCTTACACTGAATTTTCACTGAATTACATGCAGAAAATCGTCGCTGGGTTAACTAAAACAAGTGAGGGGCGCATTGTGCCTAGCATTGTATTTACCAAAGGTGGAGCATTGTGGTTAGAAGCGCAGGCTGAAATCGGTGCTGATGCGCTAGGGCTGGACTGGACGGTAGATATTGGCAGCGCACGCAAGCGCGTGGGCAATAAGGTGGCGTTGCAAGGTAATATGGATCCTGCTATTTTACTCAGCACACCAGAAGCCATTGAAAAGGAAGTCGCTCATATATTGGCAAGCTATGGTAATGGCAATGGGCATGTGTTTAATTTGGGACACGGCATTACACAATGGACCCCACCTGAAAACGCCGCCGCGATGCTGGAAGCTGTCAGGAACCTAAGCAAGCCCTACCATGTTTAATTTGTGAACCGTGATGCAATGAGCGTTTCAGCGGAGACTAACCGTAGGTTATGTCAGAGCTAAAACGCCGCCGCGATGCTAAATGCGGTAGGGGAGCATAGCTGTCAATATCATATTTGATACACTTGGTGTAAAATCTGCCGAGTCTCATAAAGAAATTAATCAGGAGAGAGATGATGAAAAAAATCGTTTTAGCCTTAGTAGCCGTTGCATTAGTGGGTTTTGGCGCAGCAGGTACCATTCTATGGAAAAAAGAAAATCGCCATTATGTCAGACCGTCTATCACAGATGTCGAGTTACATAACGAAAAAATGAATGATTGCATCAGGACTGCGTTAGAGCGCCATCCTGGTGCCGTGCTGGAAGTTGAGATGGAGCAAGATGATGGGCGCATTCTGTTTGATATTGATATTCAAGGTAAGGATGGCAAAAATTGGGAGTTAGAGTGTGATGCAGTGACGGCTGAAATTGTAGAAGACGGTCTGGATCGATAACATTAAGCCTAAAAAAAGCCCATCGTTTGATGGGCTTTTTTTGTTTTTATTTCAATGACATGCGCTTCATCGTATCATCTTTGTCGATGAATCTGTGCTTCAGCGCTCCCACGATATGGAGGATGATGGTCAGCAGGAATATCACGCCGACGCTTTCGTGAATCTCTTCAAATAAATCACGCAGTTCTTTATTGTCCAGACCTGAGAGCAAGTCGATTCCGAACCACATTAAGCCATATTTACTGAATACAGACATAATCACACCCGTGATAGGTACGACAATCATCAAAAGATAGAGCAGATGGTGGGTGCCGGTAGCGAGTTTCTTTTCCCATACCTTGTATGAACTCAGCATCGCCGGAGGCTGGTGCGTAATGCGCCAGAAAACGCGGAAAAGGATTAGCGTTAATAGCGTAACGCCAACAGATTTGTGTAGATTGAAGTAGAAAGTTCTGGGGCTCACTTCCTCTGTGAGTTGCCAATTGTAGATGCCTAAATCGAACAAGTCATATGCCATCTGCTTTGCAGCGTCCTTAGGTAACTCGGCCATATACCAGCCCAGCGCAAACATGACAAAAACACCTAGCGCGATCACCCCATGCAGAATAATAGCGACTTTAGTATAACGAGTAGAGGATGAATTCATAGTAATATCCGTGTAGTGAACAGCAAACTATGTGACTAGTATCGCTGTGTAAAATTTCATGAAACCATACTATTCTATACGGTAACCCTAGTTAGAGGAATATATATGCGTATTTTAATGATTACCATGAGCTTGTTAGGCATGATGAGTTGCACCCATTTACAAGCGGGGGCACAACAAAATACGGCTCAAGAAACATTCACCGTTGAAAATGTTGGCGACGGTGTTTATGTTCACCACGGTGTTCATCTGGACATTGATGAGGGCTATCAGGGTGATATCTGCAATATCAGCTTTATCGTGGGCAGTCGAGGGGTGGCGGTGATTGACACCGGGGGCAGTTTTAAAGTGGGTCAGCAGCTACGAGAGGCGATCCGTAAGGTGACACCGTTACCGGTGCTGTACGTCATCAATACCCATGTGCATCCTGACCATGTTTACGGGAATGCGGCCTTTCTTGCAGACAAAGCGGAGTTTGTAGGGCATGAAAAATTGGCAAACGCAATGGAAACACGCCGTGAACAGTATGCAAAACTTAATGCCCGCTTATTGCATGAGGATGCCAACGGTAGTGAGTTAATCAAACCGACGATAGCAGTGAAAAGTAACTTGGAGTTGGATCTCGGGGACAGGAAACTTGAATTGACGGCGCATCCGGCCGCACATACCAATACCGATCTTTCACTAATCGAAACCAGAACCAGTACGCTGTTCACAGGCGACCTGCTCTTTATAGAACGCATCCCTGTGGTGGAAATGGACATCAAAGGCCTAATTGCAGAAATAGAAAAGTTAAAGACAAGCCCGGTCAAGCAAGTAGTGCCGGGGCATGGGCCAGTGACCAAGCGCTGGATTGAGGCGTTGAACGATGCTCAGCGTTATTTAGATGTGTTGCTCAAAGATGTGCGTGCCAGCATAAAAAAGGGTGAAAGCATGGAGTCTGCCATGAACTCCGCCGCTGCCAGCGAAAAAGCTAAATGGAAGTTATTTGACATTGCGAATCGGCGCAATGTGAATACGATTTATCCCGCACTGGAATGGGAATAAGATATGAAGCGTGCTGCTGGGAGCCTCATGGATACTGCCTCGCAACGGTAGCGTTGCAATTCGGAAATCACCCATGCCGCACCACTTTGTCGTGAGCACAATGCGGCTGATGCGGTCGTTTCCCAATGCGACTTTCAATCAGCTTAAGGTGAAGTCTCTGATTGCCCCGCAGTACGAAATTTGTTCGCCAATATGATTCTGCCGTGGCGTCAGACCTCCTAGTGCTTGCGCGACCCTCCTGAAATCTTCTGCTTTTTTCTCGCTGTTAACTAACTGATATATAAGGCGTTATTACATATCAATAATTAACGGTTACATGGTCTTTTTTCTTGAAAAAGAGACTTAAATCTTTTACTAGTTGCAGTAGAGCTGACTTCTTATTTTCTAACAAAAGTCGATGTTCTTCTGTAATCCCCCCTAAAAATAGTCACATTTAAAAGTAGAAATTTCTCGTAAACTACTCACAGGAGAATTTCTATGAAGACCTCGAAATACACAGACACACAAATATTAAGCATTCTTAAACAAAATGA
>VGIC01000020.1 GCA_016867975.1 Betaproteobacteria bacterium
CTCATCACAGGGCGCTTGTCTGGTCGTTGCTCCACACTGCGATTAAGCTGAGACAGGGCAATTACCGGCACATCCAGCTCTTTTGCCAATGCTTTCAATGAACGTGAAATCTCAGAAATCTCTGTTGCGCGGTTCTCGCCTTGCTTGCCAGCAGGGGCTGCCATCAGTTGCAGGTAGTCCACCACAATCAACCCCAGCTTTCCCGCCTGCCGATGAAGGCGACGCGATCTGGCACGCACGTCAAAACTGCTTAAACCGGAGCCTTCATCAATAAAGATCGGCGCTTCGTTGAGTTTACCCAGCGCAGTCGTTAGTTTTTCCCAATCTTCATCTTCCAGCCGACCGGTGCGCATGCGGTGCTGATCCAGCCTGCCCACTGAGCCTATCATACGCATAGCCAACTGCGTGCCGGGCATCTCCATAGAGAACACGGCCACCGGCAACCCAGTGTCCAGCGCGATATTTTCTGCAATGTTGAGTGAAAAAGCCGTTTTCCCCATTGAAGGACGACCAGCCACAATGATCAGATCTCCGCCTTGTAATCCGGAAGTCATCGAATCCAGATCAGCAAATCCAGTTGGGATACCAGTCACATCGGATTGATTTTCACGCGAGAACAATTGATCGATGCGGTCAGCCACCTTAGGCAACAGTACTTTGATATCAGTGAAGCCCTCTGTACTCTTTTTTCCACCTTCAGCAATCTGAAAAATTTTGGCTTCTGCCTCATCCAGCAACTGCTGAGCATCTCGCCCATTGGGCGAATAAGCACTTTCGGCGATTCCTGACCCCACCACGACAAGATCACGCATCACGGCACGCTCATGCACGATTTCGGCATAACGGCGGATATTGGCGGCTGTCGGCGTATTTTGCGCCAACATGCCCAGATACGCGATTCCACCGACTCCGGACAACTCTGCTGAGTTTTCCAGCGACTCAGCCACAGTCACGATGTCAGCGGGTTTGTTATGTTCGATAAGTTTTGCAATATGTTCATAGATAAGCCTATGATCATATCGGTAGAAGTCGCTAGAACGCAGGATATCTGCGATCTTATCAAGCGCATCATTTTCTAACAGCAAGCCACCAATGACGGACTGCTCGGCTTCTACAGAATGGGGGGGGATTTTTAACGCATCTAATTGTTCATCGCTCATGCGAGAAATTATACTCCAGCACCGCTCGATCCAATAAAAAAAGCTACCGAAGTAGCTTTTTTTATCAGTCACAAATCACTAAAGATTATGCTTCAGCAATCACTGACACGGTGACATTCACCACCACATCATGGTGCAAGGCCACTGAAACTGGGTGATCACCCGTGGTTTTCAATGGACCATTTGGCAGACGCACTTCAGACTTAGCCACTTCATGGCCAGCTGCTTTCAGACTTTCAGCGATGTCATTGTTGGTCACAGAACCAAACAGACGACCATCAACACCAGCCTTTTGTGTCACGGATACTACGAAGCCAGCCAATTTCTCACCACGTGCCTGCGCACTTGCCAAGATAGCGGCTTGCTGTTTTTCCAACTCAGCACGGCGAGTTGCAAACTCAGCTTTGTTCGCCTCGGTTGCACGTTTAGCCTTGCCTTGTGGGATCAGGAAATTACGACCGAAACCATCTTTCACTTTAACAACATCACCCAACACGCCCAAGTTGGCTACTTTTTCCAATAAAATCACTTGCATCTTAATCTCTCCTTAGCCTGGGTGTTTGTCAGTGTATGGTAACAATGCCAAGAAACGAGCACGCTTAACAGCGGCTGTCAATTGACGTTGATAACGTGCTTTAGTACCCGTCATACGTGCTGGGATGATTTTTGCATTTTCTGAGATGAAATCTTTTAACAGATCTACATCTTTGTAATCAACTTCTTTAATGCCTTCTGCTGAAAAACGGCAGTAACGGCGGCGTTTGTACATATCTCTTGCCATTTGAAACTCCTAAACTTTTAATTGATGTAAGCATTTCGCTTACATGGTCAATATTTCTATATGGTTAATGTGCATCACCAGTTGTGTACTCTTAAGACTGCGTTGTGCCAAAAAACCACGGGCTGTAATCTGAGCGCCCTGCTTTAAGTCTTTCTTTGCCAGGTCACCTAACATGACCGCGGCAACTTCACACACCACTTTTCGCTTCATGCCTGCTTCAACCTGTTCAGAAGCATGTCGCAGTATTACATTCAACAACGGGATGCCTGCTGGTGTATAACGAAGCGGCTCTATTTGCACCACCTCAGCCTGTAACACCAACTGGTTCAATTAAGCAGCTGCCGCCTCAGTTGCCGCTGGTGCAGCCTCTTTGCTCAACACTGACTTAGACTTCTCTTCCTTCATCATAGGTGATGGCGCAGTCACCGCTGTTTTAGTCGCCATAGTCAGATGACGCAATACTGCATCATTGAACTTGAAGCCATGCTCAAGCTCTTCCAACACAGCTTGGTTACATTCAATGTTCATTAACACATAGTGTGCTTTGTGAATTTTTTGGATCGGATAAGCTAATTGGCGACGACCCCAGTCTTCTAAACGGTGAATAGCACCGCCGTTGCTGGTGATCAGCGTACGATAACGCTCGATCATCGCTGGCACTTGCTCGCTTTGGTCCGGATGGACGATAAATACTACTTCATAATGTCTCATTGACACTCCTTTTGGATTAAAGCCACCCGCTTATGACTGCGGTGTGACAAGGTAAAAAATGCTTGCCGAACACATTGGTTCAAGCAAGCGCGGGATTATAGACAAAAGTCAGGTACTAATCAAACAATATTTAATGAAATCAATTGTTTTTATGTGGATTTTAAATTTGAAACACCTAAACCAGATCAGGCATCTCAGCCCCGTAAAACTTGACTCTGAGTTTTTTAAGCTGATCTCGATAGTCTGCTGCTTTCTCAAATTCAAGATTTTTAGCGGCATCATGCATGGCTTTTTCAAGGCGCTTCATCTCCTTGACGATCTGCTTCTCACTCAGCGCCTCATAACTGGCCTGCTCTTGCATGGCCTTGCGTTCACGCTGGGCTTCATCTTTATCGTAAACGCCATCAATCATGTCTTTAATGCGCTTGCTCACCCCTTTAGGCGTAATACCATGCGTTGCATTAAAGGCCATTTGCACGCTGCGTCTGCGCTCGGTTTCATCCATCGCCAGTTTCATGCTGCGCGTAATTTTATTGGCGTAAAAAATCACCCGCCCGTTTAAATTACGTGCCGCCCTGCCCGCAGTTTGAATCAAGCTACGCTCAGAACGCAAAAAACCTTCTTTATCAGCATCCAGTACGGCAACCAGCGATACTTCTGGAATATCCAGCCCTTCGCGTAGCAAATTAATGCCAACCAGTACGTCAAACTCGCCCAAACGCAGGTCGCGAATGATCTCGACTCGCTCTACCGTATCAATATCACTATGCAGATAGCGCGTTTTTACCCCGTGTTCGCTGAGATAATCAGTTAAGTCTTCGGCCATGCGCTTAGTCAGCGTAGTGGCTAGCACACGCTCGCCGACTTCCACACATTTTTTGATCTCGCCCAGCAAATCATCCACCTGCGTATCGGCCGGCTTCAAGATAATTTCGGGGTCAATCAAGCCGGTCGGGCGCGCGATCATCTCGACCACCTGCTGCTGATGCGCTTTCTCATACTCTGCCGGTGTGGCAGAAATAAACACACACTGGCGCATCACCTGCTCAAACTCTTCAAACCTAAGTGGACGGTTATCCATAGCGGATGGCAACCTGAAACCATAATCCACTAAGTTCTCTTTACGCGCACGGTCACCTTTGTACATGCCGCCGATTTGCGGCACCGTCACATGGCTTTCATCGATGATCAGCAAAGCATTATCCGGCAGATAGTCCATCAATGTCGGTGGCGGATCCCCCGGTTTCGCACCGGTCAGATGCCGACTATAGTTCTCAATGCCTTTGCAGAAACCAATCTCGTGCAGCATCTCAAGATCAAAGCGCGTACGCTGTTCGATACGTTGCGCTTCCACCAGCTTGTTTTCCTTGATGTAAAAACTGACGCGATCGCGGAGCTCTTCCTTGATGGTCTCAATGGCGCGAATGGTAGCCTCACGTGCAGTCACGTAATGGCTGGATGGAAAAATACGGAAATTGTGAATTTTGTGGAATATCTGCCCCGTAAGCGGATCGAACGACTGAATCCCATCAATTTCATCATCAAATAAGCTGATACGCACAGCGGTCTCGCTGTTCTCGGAAGGAAATACATCGATCACATCTCCACGCACACGAAACGTGCCACGACCAAAATCAAAGTCGTTGCGGTCATACTGCATACTAACTAGCTGCGCCACAATATCGCGCTGGCTGATTTTCTGACCGAGGTGAATATGTAGCACCATGCCATGGTACTCACTGGGGTCACCAATCCCGTATATCGCTGAAACGGTGGCCACAATGATGCTGTCTTCTCGCTCCAAGATCGCTTTTGTTGCCGAGAGCCGCATCTGCTCGATATGGTCATTGATACTAGAGTCTTTCTCAATGAACAAGTCACGAGAAGGCACATAGGCCTCGGGTTGGTAGTAATCGTAATAACTAACAAAATACTCCACCGCATTATTGGGAAAAAACTCTTTAAACTCGCTGTACAGCTGAGCTGCCAGTGTTTTATTGGGCGCCATCACGATGGCTGGACGGCCAGTTCTCGCAATCACATTCGCCATGGTGTAGGTTTTTCCAGAGCCGGTGACGCCAAGCAAGGTCTGAAACCTGAATCCGTCATTGACCCCCTGCACCAACCTCTCAATGGCTTGCGGCTGATCGCCAGCAGGAGGGAATGGTTGATTTAACTGGTACAGACTATCTGGGAAAGTGACGATCACGAGATTATTTCCAAAAAACTGAGACCTTTGCACGAATCATAATTCGGCTGAATTCTCGCTAAAATTACCAAAAACCGTCATTCCAGCGGAGGCTGGAGTCCAGTCAGCGTTGCATAATGGGGTGTCGCTTCGACGCATAAATCTTAACTTAAAAATGTATAATCAATTGATTTAAATATAAAAATATCAATACAACGCTTACACATGAATTAAAGTAACATGACTCAGCTCCAGCCTTGTCTGGATCCAGACTATCGCGCTTCATCTTGCCGCTTTGACGTATGAATAATGCAGTGCATATATTCTATGGGCAAGCCAAATACTGACCTAACAACTTAGATGAGCGGTGATGCCAAGGACCGGCAAGCTGGAATGACGAAATTTGTTGTGATTGCTCATTTAATCTGCTTCGTGCAAAGGTTTCAATTTAGGATTTTAACAAATAAAAAAGAATGCAGAGAAAATCGTGCTGAATTCCTGGTAATTCATTAGAACCGTCAATCACTTACTTTATTCTCTAAGCTTTTATGCGTAAAATAGCGGCAATTTTCATTGCTGTTATTTTTACGCTTTAAGGATCAGATTTTGTCACAGACCGTATTATCAAAACGTGTTTTATCCATCAAAGAGTCCCCTACTTTAGCCATCACCGCTAAAGCCGGAAAATATAAAGCCGAAGGTAGAGACATCATTGGCTTAGCAGCGGGCGAACCTGATTTTGATACGCCTCAGCACATCAAAGACGCCGCAAAAGCCGCGATTGATGCAGGCTTTACAAAGTACACGCCAGTTTCAGGCATTCCTGGCCTTAAAAAAGCGATTGTTAATAAATTCAAAAACGAGAACGGCTTTGACTACACTGTCAACGAAGTAATCGTTGGTGTGGGCGGCAAACAAACTATTTTCAACCTGTGCCTAGCTGTATTGAACAAAGGCGATGAAGTCATTGTGCCCGCGCCATATTGGGTTTCATACGCAGATATCGCACTTGTTGCAGAAGCCACACCGGTGATTGTTGAATGTGGCATTGAGCAAGGTTTCAAGCTAACACCACAGCAACTAGAAGCGGCGATTACGCCTAAAACCAAGCTGTTTATGATTAACTCACCTTCCAACCCAACTGGCTCGGTTTATACCTTAGAAGAGCTTAAGGCATTAGGTGCAGTGTTGCTCAAACATCCTCACGTACTGGTCGCCACAGATGATATGTACGAACATGTCAACTTAACAGGCAACAAGTTCTACAACATTCTGAACGCAACCCCTTCCCTTAAAGACCGTTGTATCGTACTGAATGGCGTATCCAAGGCTTACTCGATGACCGGCTGGCGTATCGGTTATGCGGCAGGACCAGCTTATATCATCAAAGCCATGGAAATCTTGCAGTCACAATCCACCAGCAACCCAACCTCCATCTCACAAGTGGCGGCACAAGCCGCGCTCGAAGGCTCTCAAGATTGCATCATCCCAATGGTAACTGCATTTAAAGAGCGTCACGCTTACGTCGTGAACCGCTTCAACAGCATACCTGGCCTAAGCTGCCTGATGGCTGGCGGTGCTTTCTACGCATTCCCAGATGCACGCGGTGCGATTGACACCCTGTTCAAAGCCGGCAAAATTAAAGAAGCCACTGATATGGCTTTGGCTGAATACCTACTGGAAGAGTTTGACGTCGCAGTTGTACCTGGCTCAGCTTTTGGTGCAGAAGGTTACTTCCGCATCTCATTCGCCACCTCAATGGACAATCTCCGCAACGCACTAGACCGTATTGAAAAAGCGCTTAGCTAAAAATTTCCGTACGACCCGTTAAAATATTTTTGGTTTTTTTCATAAAAATTATCCGTTTTTGCTAGTAAATGATTGACCAACATACCGCAAGTCAGTATTATTGCGCCTTCACCGATTCCTCAATAGCTCAGTCGGTAGAGCAACGGACTGTTAATCCGTGTGTCCCTGGTTCGAGCCCAGGTTGAGGAGCCAGATTCTAAAAGGCTAGCGTTCATGCGCTAGCCTTTTTCATTTCTGAAACGTGACAAAAACGTGACAAACTAATCACGTTACCTGTCCCTCGACCGAGTTCAATCCTGGAGGCAGCAAATGCCAGATTCTCAGTTGCAAATTTAGCATAACGATCAACCATCGATCTGGTCTTCCAGCCTCCCAAGTCTTTCAGTTCATCACAACTCGTGCCAGCCTGACGATGCCAGGATGCCCAAGTGTGCCTCAAGTCATGGAATCGAAAATCTTCCAAGCCTGCCTCTTCGAGCGCTCTATACCATGAGGTGTTGCAGTTACTACGTTGTATAGGTTGCCCTTGATAGGTAAAGCAAGCTTTTGGATGCTTTCCGAGCTGTTCTTCCAGAACAATCACTGCATCATTATTAAGCGGTACACCTCTCGGTGTTCCATTCTTGGTTTGGTTTATCCAGGCAGTACGACGTGACAAATCCACCCTACTCCATTCCAAGTTGGTAATCTCACTCGCCCGACAACCAGTTGCTAACGCAAATCTAACTAAAGCTGCCAAATGAGGCGGACAGACTGAAATTAATCGATCCGCTTCTTCTCTAGTCAGCCAGCGATCACGCTCAACTTCGCCAGGCAACAATCGGATTTTAGGAATGCTATCTAGCCACTGCCATTCATCCCTAGCCGTTTTAAGCAAATTGCGGATGAGTGCTAAATAACGATTCACTGTTGCAGGTTTATTGCCTTTCTTAATCAACCCCTGGGCAATACTCCAAACCACATCACCGTTGATCTGATTCAGTGTCATTTTTCCCAGGAATGGATCAAGTTTTACGCAAATACGCCTAACATCAGCAAAACTCTTCATACCCGATTTAATAGTGAGGTACCTTACAACGGCCTCTTGCCAAGTGCGCTGAGGCTTAATCCCGAAATGAACTTCTCTGTAAGCATCTAGCTTGATTTTAGCTAGGTAGGCTTCAGCTTCTTCTCGGTCTTCAGTCCCAGAACTTTCTCGTACTCTTTTGCCGTTCGGGAGTGTTGCATTAATCCACCAGCACCTAGAATCAGGTCGGCGGTAAACTCCGGTTTCTCGAGCCATAAACTTTCCTTTCCGGCTCGCCCTCGCTGCTTATATTCCTCCAACCAAAGATCTAAGTCAACTTTGTCATATACCAGACGGCGACCAAACTTCACCGCTGGAATATCAAGTTCAGTGAGGAGCGTGACACCTATACCTAGGTAACACGCAGCCTCTTCTTTAGAAAGACAACGTACAGACGGCAAGGGCAAGTCGTTATCTTTCATGTTTATTCACCGTCAGATGCCTTACGATAAGCTTCACGCGCTGCTGCTGTTTCACTTTCGGTTGGATCAGTTGGCTCATTGTTATCTAGCGTATTAAAGGCACGGGCTTTAATGGCGACCTTCTCAGACACCAGCTCCTCAAAACCTAACCCCAAGTCCATGGCTTTGTTGTTGATATATCCATCTAAGGCTAGAAAGAATGGATGAATTGCCTGTTCATAATCACGATAACCATGGGTTGCCATCCATGTAGTGACCGCACTAAAACCACGATTGAGCGTTTCCCTGTCGTTCGGGGTTCTATCCAGTGAGAAGCGTTGTTTTAACTCCCCACCTGAGGTTTCCCAATCAACAGAAGATAAAGCGACCCATAAGGGATGAATCGGCCAACGGGTACGGGTTTTATCCTCAAGGTTAGGTATTGTTAGTTTTAACCATTCGGTAGTGGCGTAAGACCACAGTCCGTTTAAATTGGCTAATACATCAGTCAGCTTGGCTAGGTCTTTTTGAATCAACATTTGACGCTTGAACTCAAACTCTAAACGCCAGATCGGTTCTCCTTCATTCCATCCTGCTGCTTTCCATAATGGGATCAGATAACCTTTATTGCTTTTTTCTATTTCAAGTAGCTTGTCATATAAACGCGCAGCCATCACACCACCCAAACCGACTGCCCAACCCGTGAAGCGATTATCAATGGAATAAGCATTCACAGACCCAGCATGCGTCACCCAGGCCTCACGATTCCATGCTTCCATGTTCTGATGAGATACAAAGTCCACGAACATATCAATACGACTGACGTTTGCCGTGGATTCTAATGCGCCTAGTTGTGACAGAATCGTTGATAGACGGCTTTCTGCTTCTTCAGGCAATAGATGGGTTAGGTACTCACTGGAAATCTTCACATAGGCCATTGGTACAGCTTTGCTAGGACGGGATAACTGAATACGAAAGGCGTTATCTTCCAGCACATAACTAAACATCGAGGTGCCTTTGTCTTTGACCTCAAACAAATGCTCACCGATCTTGATTTGGGCTTTGGCTTGTTCTTGCGGATTCTCAGATTGCGCTAGTTTCTTTAGCTGGATGAGTTGCTGATTGATTTCAGGGTGAAGGTTGCCTTGATAAGACAGATATAAACTATCTATACCCCATCTTAAAAACTTAACTTGATCTTGATTAATGCTGTTATTAGTAGCTCTGTTAGTAAGCACCGCTACTGCTTCACGGTCTCCGACCGCCCCGCGCTGACGCGCTGTGTCGTTCGTAGACCGTGAAGCGTTCTGAGTGTTTTGATTGTCCTGCATAATAATATCCTCCAAATAAGGGAGGACGACTGCCCCTGCCGTCCAAAAATTGAATGGGCGACAGGAATATTAAGCATGAGGAACTACAGACTACAGGCAACTAAAATTATTTCACTTGCCTGTACAATTGATTGAATTTGCGTCTCTGGCGTTGAACTATTTGAACATCATCAATCCCGAATTTAGGATGGTAGCCAACTCCCTCCAGATAAAAATCTAGAATTTCTTGACTGGTAACTGACTTGTTTAAACATCTTAGAGTTAGAAGCTCTTTAAAAAATATCCATAACAAAGGATATTTATTGGAGCCACGCCGTGGAGGATTATTCACTCGATAAGCAAGCGAATCTAGAAAATCACGATTCCCCTTCATGGACTGTTTTGTCAGCTGCTTTTGAAAATATGGCAATAAGGATCGATCTATCTGAATAGCTTTAACTAACGCATCATCATCCTGATTATTGATAGCACGACTTACCAATTCAAATATAGGTTCACCATGTGCGGCAATTGCGAGATCATTATAAAAAAGTACCAACTGGTTAATCCAAAAATCACGTTGAAATTGACGATCTTCACTAGACAAACTAGTAGCATATGACGAGCTAACATCTACATCTAAAGCAAGAAATCCCAACTCAGAAAAAGCATCACTAGGGTTTTCAGAAGCTGCTTGTGCTAAATCTGTTACCAGATCTGTAAGAAATTCATTTACTCGCTCAATGGTGGGATTCTCACCAATAGCTTCAGCAATCGCATGAGAAAATTCTTTGTGTTGTAGCTCGCGTTCTTTAACCCATTTTGCAACACCTTGACGAGTATAAAGATCAGCCCAATGAGTAACACCTAAAGCCTCAAAGTAATCGAGAATTGAATCTGGATAAGGAAACCAGCCGCCATGCTTATCCATTAAATCAAACCACTCCACGTATGCTTGGAGTTTTTTCACAATGAGAGGCGCGGCAACTTTTAAAGGGATGTTTATCAAACCATTTTGCATTCATACCCTTTCGTTAATCTAGCTCAATGGGTGGGCTTGGCATATTAGTAGCTACTTAACCATAAAATATTTAAAGGCTTTAATTTTAGCATCCCAGAAAAAAGCAAAAAATTTAAGGGCCATTATGAAAAGAAATAAAAAATCAACTCAAAGAAAACGCGAGTGCAAATTTAGAGCGGAACACAATAGATTTAGTCTCGTACAAAAAAGAAAAAAAACAAGAACTATTCAGATACATACTCGGGCTCAAAATGTTGCAGAGGACATCTTACCGTTCTAAAACTGAGCGCCATGCGTGTGACTAGCACTGAGGCGGAGTCGAATCTGTTTTTCGATCTCGATAATGGCAAACAGCGCCACACCTATGGCAATAGCCAATAGCACGTCTAGAAATGGAACCGACTCGGTTGCGAACATCGTCTGCAGAGGAGGTAGATAGGTGATGGCGATCTGCGCAACCGTGACGATGGCCACCACAGCCCAAACCACCTTGGTACCTCGTACAGCTTTCCAATTCAAAGAAGTGCTGTAGAAATTTCGGATAAAAAGCAGGTGAAAAATCTCCATCACCACCAGCGTATTCACGGCCAGCGTGCGCGCCAATTCGACGGAGTAACCGCGATCGATGGCGTAGGTGTAAATGCCGTAGACCCCACACAGAAACAGTATCGCCACCAGCACGATGTGCCACAACAGGGTGCCACTCAATAGCGGCTCGCTACGCTCGCGCGGTGGCCGCAACATGGTGCCCTTCTCTGTGGGCTCAAAAGCCAAAGCAATGCCCAGCGTGATTGCGGTAATCAGATTGACCCACAGGATCTGGACCGGGGTGATGGGCAATGTCAATCCCAACAGCAGAGCAGTCACAATCGTCATGGCCTCACCCGCGTTGGTGGGCAAAGTCCAACTGATCACTTTGCGGATGTTGTCATAAACCGTGCGACCTTCTCTCACCGCAGCAACGATAGAGGCAAAATTGTCATCGGCCAGCACCAGTTCGGCCGCTTCCTTGGCAGCCTCTGACCCTTTTTTCCCCATCGCGATTCCGGCATCGGCACGTTTGAGTGCCGGTGCGTCATTCACCCCATCGCCGGTCATGGCCACCGTTAGGCCATGAGCCTGAAGCGCGGTAACCAGCCGCAACTTGTGCTCGGGACTGGTGCGGGCAAAGATGTCGCAGTGCAAAGCGGCCTGCTGCAGGGCGCTATCGTTCATCGCGTCCAAGTTCGCCCCTGTCAGCACGGTGTCGGTATTCTGCAAGCCGATCTGCTTACCAATAGCGGCAGCGGTTTTGGCATGGTCACCGGTGATCATCTTTACGCGGATACCTGCGCCATGACATTCGCGAACCGCTGCAATCGCCTCGGCGCGCGGTGGGTCTATCATGCCCACCATGCCCAACAAGGTCAGCGGACCTTCCACATCGCCGTGCTCTAAAACGGTATGTTCGGCCGCCATCGAGCGCACCGCAAAAGCCAGCACGCGCTGACCTTGCGCGGCGATTTTTTCCGCACTCTGATTCCAATAGACTGTATCCAGAGGCTCGGCACTGTTATTTGCACCACGCTGGCTTTCGCACATAGCCATTAATCGTTCCGGCGCACCCTTGACGAACACGAAGGAGCGTTGATCGTGGTCGTGATGAAGCGTGGCCATGAACCGATGCTTCGAATCAAAAGGGATAGCATCCGTGCGAGTCCACTGCGCTTGCAGCGTGCGTGGGTCAATGTCCATCTTGCCGGCAAACGCCAACAGGGCACCCTCCATGGGGTCGCCCGCTACCTGCCAGACGCCATCTTTCTGATGCACAGCTGCGTCATTGCACAGCGCGGCAGCACGAGCCAATTCTTCAAGCACTTGGTGTTCTGACGGAGACACCTCCACCTCTTCAAGCAGCAATGCGCCCGTTGGGGCATAGCCATCATCCTCCAGCGAGAAGCGATGTTGGTGCGTTAGCACCGATGCCACTACCATCTCGTTGCGGGTCAATGTGCCGGTTTTGTCGGTGCAGATAACAGATACGGAGCCTAGGGTTTCGATGGCGGGCAAACGTCGCACGATGGCGTTGCGTCGCGCCATGGCTTGTACCCCCACCGCCAGTGTGATAGTCAATACGGCGGGAAGTCCTTCAGGAATGGCCGCCACCGACAGACCAACCACAGCCATGAACAGTTCGGAAAAATCATGGTGACCTACAAAGTAGCCATAGACCAGCAACAGCGCTGCAATCAGCAAGATAAAAGCAGTCAGCCACTTGGCAAACGCCCCCATTTGCTTGACCAAGGGCGTGGTGAGGGTCTGCACTTCGGACAGCAAGCCGCTGATATGCCCGATCTCAGTATGGGCGCCGGTGGCAACCACCACGGCCTTGGCCTGACCGCTCGTGACCAAGGTGCCGGAAAATGCCATGCAGGTGCGATCCCCCAGCGCAGCATCCGCTGCGGCAATGTGGGTGTTTTTTTCAACTGGGACGGATTCACCCGTCAAAATAGCCTCTTGAATGGACAACCCATGCGCGGTAATCAGGCGCATATCGGCAGGCACCTTATCGCCTGCTTCCAGCAACACAACATCGCCAGGCACAAGCTGCTCCCCGGCAATGCTGATGCGTGCACCATTACGAATCACATTGGCGTGGGGAGCCAGCATGTGGCGAATCGCATCCATGGCTTGTTCCGCCTTGCCCTCTTGGATGAAACCGATGATTGCATTGGCAATCACCACCGCCAGAATAACCCCCGTATCAACCCAATGCCCCAGAAACGCAGTGATCGCTGCCGAGCCAATCAAAACGTAGATCAGCACATTGTGAAAATGAAGCAGGAAACGAACCACGGCGGATCGGCGCGCAGCTTCGGGTAGGCGATTAGGACCGTGCTTTGCAAGACGCTCTTGTGCTTCGCGCTCATCCAAGCCGGCCAAGTTGGTTTCCAAGTGAGCACCGACACGTTCCATGGATAGGTGATGCCAAGCTACTGAGCGACCTTCTAGTTTCGAATTCATCATGACTCCGTTCATGCATTGCCACTCCACGTATGTATCGGCACTGGAGCCTTAAGGCATGCGGTCAGCCACCGATAAGTAGAGCATAGGAAGATTCTATCTCATTCGATGCGCGTCTAGAGCCTCTTCGCAAAGATACGGACCGCCTCGCTAGCTAACTGGTCTGCCAAGGTGAGATATTTGCTAAGTCGATATATGTCAGTCATAGAGAGCACTTTCTGTTGGGTGCAGTTTCTGAACAAGCCCAGTCCGGAACTTAAATTTTGCATTAAACGTGACAATTCTGACGAGCATCAACGAGCTCTAGCGATTGAGGGCGAGCAAACATGTTTAATAATCAATATGTTACATCAACTGTTAATCCGTGTGTCCCTGGTTCGAGCCCAGGTTGAGGAGCCAATTTGATACAAAAGTGGGCACTCTTCCGAGAGTGCCCTTTTTTGTTTCTGCAATCGCTCCAGCTAGCGCAGCATAACTTCCTGATATTTGCGCTTCATTGCCTTCGATTCTAATCTCATTCACCAGCAACTTTAGGTACTCTTTACCGAATTTAGAGTTTCTATCTAATAGCTTTGATCGGTTAAATAGCGGCTTGCAGCAATGCAAGCCGTTTTATTTTGTGGCATAAATTTGCTTTTGGGAACGATTTGGGAACAAATTGACCTCAAATAACCAAAAAGCAAACACCAACTTAGCTAACTCTGACCATACCATACTTTTTTTAAGGAGGGGATGACTCGATTAAATCCATTCTTTGCTGCATGCTTTGTTAACGTATACACCCCTCATTTAGGCGGAAGCTGGAGCGCCTAACTCCAGAGCAAATCCCACGGCAAAGTGAACACAAACCCACTCAAGGAGTGCGTGAGCCCCAAAGGCTATATTCCCTCTTCCACTGGTGAGTGTATGGGTGTGGATACTATCGTAATCCATGGGGTCGATCACCGCGATCAATCTCAATTCAGTCATCTATTCAAAAAAACTGATAAAGTGTGCTGAAAAAAGAAAAACTAAGTGATAGAATACGCACCGCACGAAAATAACAACTTCCACCTGCCCGGGTGGTGAAATTGGTAGACACAAGAGACTTAAAATCTCTCGCTCGTAAGGGCGTGCCGGTTCGATTCCGGCCCCGGGCACCATTTAAAATACTTTTTCACAGTCCAATCCAGTCCAATCACCTCGGCAGATTCAAAATGCTGGCGATTCAAATATCGCTACCTCGGCAAAGAAAAACTTCTCTCAATTGGCCAGTACCCGCATGTCTCACTCATGCATATGAGAATTATGCGGTAATAAACACACCTTATTACCGCAAGTTTAGCGGTGATTGTTGACTATGCGGCAATAACGTGTAATTATTACCGCATGAGTAGCGGTAATAATCAAAAATATATCTGGCAACAAGCTGAATGGCCGCAATGGTCGTTTAATTCAGCAGCATTTTCACAACTATTAGCACAGGTTAATCTTGAACGTGGACGCTTGCTTGGTTCTATGCAAGCGCTGGGATTTAAACTCGCTGAAGAGGCTAGCCTTAAAGTATTAACCAGCGAAGTGGTTAAATCGAGTGAGATAGAAGGTGAGCGACTTAATCCTGAAGCCGTACGATCATCCATAGCTAGAAGGCTAGGCATAGAGGCTGGTGGACTTGTACCTTCGGATAAGTATGTCGATAGTGTGGTCGAAATGGTGTTAGATGCTACACGCAATTGCAGTACAGCATTAACGCATGAGCGTTTATTTGGCTGGCACGCAGCACTTTTCCCTACAGGCCACAGTGGCATGTTTAAGCTTACCGTTGCTGCTTATAGAGATGACGCAGCAGGAGCAATGCAAGTGGTTTCAGGTGGCATAGGCCATGAGAAAGTGCATTATGAAGCACCTTCAGCGACAGTACTTCATCCAGAAATGACCCACTTTTTACACTGGTTTAATCACGAGTTAGGATTAGACCCTGTAATCAAGGCTGGGTTAGCACACTTGTGGTTTGTTACCTTGCACCCGTTTGATGATGGTAACGGTCGCATAGGCCGTGCGATATGCGATATGGCGTTAGCTCGTGCAGACGGATTGCCACAAAGGTTTTATAGTTTGTCCGCACAAATGCAGCGTAAGCGCGAAGACTACTACAATAGCCTAGAGCAAACGCAAAAGGGTACGTTAGACGTGACTGCTTGGCTAACTTGGTTCTTAGGTTGTTTGTTACGTGCAGTGCAAAGTGCGAATGAAGAGCTAAAAGGCGTAGTGTATTTAGCTAATTTAAGTCAGCGATTGCCGAGTGGTAGGTTGAATGAGCGCCAGATGAAAATGCTGAACATGGTGATGCACGGTTTCAATGGAAATCTCACTACGGGTAAATGGGCTAAGATTGCTCAATGCTCTACCGATACGGCTTTGCGTGATGTAAGTGAGTTGGTTGAATTAGGTGTTTTACTAAAAGCTGGCGAGTCAAAACGTGCCGCTCATTACGTTTTAAGCGAGTTTTAGTAATCAACCGTAAAACCCCGTGAGTAGCACGGGGGCGTGCTTATTTGCAAAAAATAAAACTAGCACTAACTATATTGGTGCTTTTTTATGTCTGCGCATTTCTGAATGACTATTTTTTACTCCTTAAATTTGCCGCGATCCGCATTCTCAGCGCATTCAGCTTGATGAAGCCACCAGCGTCTTTCTGATCATAGGCGCCCTTATCATCTTCAAAAGTCGCTATTGAAGAGTCAAACAGTGAGTCTGTTTGACTATCGCGACCGGTCACGATCACATTGCCTTTATAGAGCTTGACTCGCACCCAGCCATTCACAGTTTTTTGCGTATGATCAATCAATGTTTGCAAGGCAATGCGCTCAGGACTCCACCAGTATCCGTTATAAACTAGGCTGGCATAGCGTGGCATCAGATCATCTTTCAAATGCGCCACTTCACGATCCAGTGTGATGGACTCAATGGCACGGTGAGCCTTTAGCATGATGGTGCCACCTGGGGTTTCATAACAGCCACGTGACTTCATCCCCACGTAGCGGTTTTCTACCAGATCCAGACGACCAATACCGTGTTTGCCACCCAATATATTCAATTGGTGCAATAACTCATGCGGCTTCATCGCTTGACCATTCAAGCTGACCGGGTCACCATTCACATATTCGATATCTAGGTATTCCGGCTCATTCGGCGCTTTCTCCGGACTAACACTCCAACGCCACATCGATTCTTCTGCCTCTGCAGCAGGATCTTCCAAATGACGTCCTTCATAAGAGATGTGCAACAAATTAGCATCCATACTGTATGGGCTGCCGCCTTGCTTGTGTTTCATATCCACTGGGATGCCATGCGCTTCAGCATACGCCATGAGCTTTTCGCGACTCAGGAGATCCCACTCACGCCATGGGGCAATGATTTGAATATTCGGGTTTAACGCATAGGCACCCAACTCAAAGCGCACTTGGTCGTTGCCCTTGCCGGTTGCACCATGCGAAATTGCATCTGCATTGGTGGCGCGAGCTACTTCAATCAAGCGCTTGGCGATCAGCGGGCGGGCAATCGAAGTGCCGAGCAGATATTCACCTTCATACACGGTGTTAGCACGGAACATCGGGAACACGAAATCACGCACAAACTCTTCGCGCACGTCGTCAATATAAATTTCTTTCACGCCAGCAGCTTGTGCTTTCAAACGTGCGGGCTCTAGCTCTTCGCCTTGACCTAAATCAGCCGTATAGGTGACCACCTCACATTGGTATTCATCCTGTAGCCACTTCAAAATCACTGAGGTATCCAGACCACCAGAATATGCCAGCACGACTTTATTGATTTTTTTGCTCATAATTTTCTCTTACATTTAGCCTCAGAACTGTATGACTAAATTAAACCTTTCCTAACAATAAATATTCCATTAGCGCTTTCTGTGTATGCAAGCGGTTCTCTGCCTCATCCCACACTACGCTTTGCACACCGTCAATCACCTCTGCTGAAACTTCTTCACCACGGTGCGCAGGCAGGCAGTGCATGAACAATGCATCCTTAGCTGCCACACGCATCATGTCTGCATCCACTTGCCAATCGGCAAAGTCACGCATCCGCTCTTCGTTCTCTGCTTCAAATCCCATGCTGGTCCATACATCGGTGGTCACCAGATCTGCGCCTTTGGCAGCTTCCATCGAGTCTGCAAACACTTCAAAATGATCATTGCCATACAGATTGGCGCGTTCCGGCTCGACCTCATAGCCAGGTGGGGTGGAGACATGCACATTAAAATCGAGTACCTCTGCCGCCTGCAACCAGGTATTGCACACGTTGTTGCTGTCACCGATCCAGGCCACTGTTTTACCTTTGATGGAGCCGCGATGCTCGATATAGGTAAAAATGTCTGCCAAGATCTGACAAGGGTGATACTCATTGGTCAGACCGTTGATGACTGGCACGCGGGAATTTGCGGCAAATCGTTCGATAATCTCCTGCTCATAAGTGCGGATCATCACGAGATCACTCATGCGTGAGATGACCTGTGCGGCATCCTCTACCGGTTCGCCACGTCCCAGCTGTGAGTCACGTGTGTTGAGATAAATCGATGAGCCGCCCAGTTGCTGCATCCCTGCTTCAAAAGAAAGACGTGTACGTGTACTCGCTTTTTCAAAAATCATGACCAATGTGCGATCCTGCAATGGCCAATAACGTTGATAAGATTTGAACTGACTCTTGATCCAACGCGTGCGTTCGAACACATGTTCAAACTCATCTCGATTAAGATCATTGAATTGTAAAAAATGTTTTATTGCCATAATGATGGGTGGTTCGTTTTATTGAAACTAAGCCACTGTTAATAATTACTTCAGTTAAGATTGTTTAGAGAGAAATGCTTTAATTAAAACGGCCAAACGCTGGACCAACACATGGGCCTCAGCTTCACGCATGACCAATGGCGGTAGCAAGCGCACCACATTGTCGGCTGTCACATTGATGAGTACCTTATCAGCCAGCGCCATCTTCACCAAATTCCCGCACGGACGATCCAGTTCAATACCAATCATCAAGCCAGCATTCCTGACAGCCACCACACCTGCGACCCCTTGAAGTGCCACATTTAAACCCTCACGAATCAAATCGCCAATTTTTTGAGCGTTGGCACGCAACCCCTCTTGCTCGATAATTTCAATCGTAGCCAACCCTGCTGCGGTTGCCAAAGAGTTACCACCAAAGGTTGAACCATGCTTACCATAAGTGAATACGTCAGCCGCCTTACCTGCCGCCACGCAAGCCCCTATCGGCACACCGGAACCCAGACCTTTGGCCAGACTCATCACATCTGGCTTAATAGTCGTGTGCTGGAAAGCAAACCAAGTGCCGGTTCTGGCAATGCCTGTCTGCACTTCATCCAACATCAATAACCAGTCATGTGCGTCACATACTGCGCGTAGCGCTTCTAAATAAGCACCAGCCTCTTTAGGGATATTAACCCCACCCTCCCCCTGAATCGGCTCAACGAGGATTGCTACAATGTTCGGATGATGTTTTGCCACCTGCTTGACCGCATCGACATCATCATAGGGTACGCGGACAAAACCACTCACCAGCGGTTCAAAACCAGCTTGCACCTTACGGTTACCCGTTGCAGACAAAGTGGCCAATGTCCTGCCGTGAAAGGACTTGTCCATCACGATAATTTCAGGGTTTTCTATGCCTTTATTGTGTCCGTATAAACGGGCGAGTTTGATGGCCGCTTCATTAGCCTCACAACCAGAATTGCAGAAAAAAACTTTATCCATGCCTGATATCTCGCACAGCTTATCTGCCAACGCAGCCTGCTCTGCGATATGATAGATATTGGATACATGGATGAGTTTAGCCGCTTGCTTAGAAATCGCATCGACCAATTTCGGATGCGCATGCCCCAGACCATTCACCGCAACACCTGCGAGAGCATCCAGATATTGCTCGCCTTGCTCATCCCATAGCCAAACCCCTTCACCTCTGGTAAAGGTCACTGGCTGACGCAGATAAGTGTTCATTAAATGATCTGACATATTGTATTTAACACCCTAAATTTCATTGACGTTTAGCAATCAATAAAAACAGTCAGCCAGCAAGTGTCGTAAACTCGCTGACTCAATAAAAAACCGATTGATTTTTATGCCGCTAACGCGATAGAAGAACGTACGTGAGAGTAGCTTAAAACCTCACTATTGGCAAGTTTTTACTGTGCTCACCACCCGAAAGCCGCAGAATAATCACTTGAAAAAAATAGCGATTTAGGCAAGAATCGCGGTCTGTGTAACATTTTCTTGCCGATTATTTTTTATGGCATCTACAACGACCTTGAATTCCCCGCTTGAAAATCCAGCTTATCAACAAACACCTATTGAATCTACCTCAGTGCAGTTACCCGTTGCCTGGTACGCAGATCAAAACGTGTATGCCTTAGAACAACAACATCTATTCCCCAAGGCACCTCTTTATGTTGGCCACGAGCTCATGACCCCCAATGTCGGGGACTATCGTGTACTCGATTGGACCGGCGAAGCGAAGAGTCTGATACATCAGCACAATGGTATCCACCTGATCAGCAATGTGTGCAGACATCGACAAGCCATCATGCTGAAAGGCAAAGGCACGACCAAAAGCATCGTATGTCCGTTGCATCGCTGGACTTATGACCTGGAAGGCAAACTGCTCGGCGCCCCACATTTTGAGAATAACCCATGCTTGCATCTGGACAATCAAGCACTACAGAATTGGCAAGGACTATTGTTCAACGCTAAGCGTGACGTTGCCAAAGACTTGGCTAATCTAGGTTGCAAGCAGGATTTTGACTTCACGGACTATGTGCTGGACCGTGTCATGGTGGATGAATACAACTTCAACTGGAAAACCTTCATTGAAGTCTACTTGGAGGATTATCACGTCGGGCCCTTTCACCCTGGTCTTAATCAGTTTGTCAATTGCGATGAACTCAACTGGGAATTCGGTGCTGACTATAGCGTCCAGACTGTCGGATTTAAACAGTCACTGAACAAGAGTGGCTCACCTGTCTATCAAACTTGGCAGGAACAAGTCGCACGATACCACGGTGGGAAAATGCCCCCACATGGTGCCATCTGGATGGTGTATTACCCCTTCCTGATGATTGAATGGTATCCGCAAGTGCTGGTGGTGTCCAACATCATTCCTCGTGGCGTAAATGCTTGCACCAACGTGGTCGAATTCTATTACCCAGAAGATATCGGCCTATTCGAACGTGAATACGTGACCGCTCAGCAGGCGGCATACGAAGAAACTGCGGTAGAAGACAAGGATATCTGCCAACGCATGCATGACGGGCGTCGTGGGCTGTTCGCGCAAGGCATTGATGAGCGAGGACCCTACCAACATCCCATGGAAACCGGCATGGAACATTTTCATCAGTGGTATCGTGGTCAAATGCAGCAGTATCTTAGCCTAGATATTTCATAAATTCGCGTGATAATCATGCAGCATTTTGTGTTGTAGGAGCACAATGAATTGCGCTCCTACAGTTAGGCATCCAGCAACCCGCTACGCATCGCAATCAGCGCAATTTCAGCCGAGTTATTTGCATTGAGTTTTTGTTTGATGTTATACAAATGCGTGCCAACAGTGCGTGGACTCAAAAAAAGTGTCTCGGCAATCTCGTTAGTAGTTTTCCCCTTTGCGAGTGCCATAAACACCTCAAACTCACGCGGAGATAACACATCTATAGGGCTCTGCTCCCCAGAAAGTTGCTGAATCGCCATTTGCTGCGCCACACTCGCCTCCAGATATTTCTTACCTGAAGCGACCATCCGAATCGCTTTAATCAGCTCTTCCGCTGCACTGCGCTTAGTAAGGTAGCCCATTGCGCCCGCATTCAATACACGCTTAGGATGCACTGAGTCTTCGTGAGCAGACAATACCAAAATCTTTGCTGCACTGTCTTTAGCCAGAATACGCTCAATCGCCTCAAGCCCACCCATTCCTGGCATGGTGATATCCATGACGACCACATGGGGCTTATGCTCCATATAGCGCTGGATTGCGTGCTCGCCATCCTCAGCCTCAGCCACCACCTTGATGTCAGCATCCGACTCTAACAGCATTTTAAATCCCATGCGCACCACGGCATGATCATCGACCAGCATCACGTTAATCTGACTCATACTCTTTACTTCCCTTCCATTCTTGATAGGCTATATTATTCTCTCACCACCAGCTTTGGAATCCGAATGTGAATCGTAGTCCCCTGCTGTGGCGCAGAGTCGACCTCGAACTCCCCATGCAAGGCCTGCACCCGCTCACGCATACCCAATAAACCAAAGTGCTTGGTCTGATCAACTTTGGCAACATCCATGCCAATCCCATTATCCTGGATTCTTAATTGCAATTCCCCATCTGCAACCTTATTCAGCTCAATCTCAATCGTTGATGCCTGCGCATATTTCAGTGCATTGTTCACAGATTCCTGCACGATACGATACAAGTTGATGCTGATAGTTTCTCCTATACTTTTTAAATTTTCCGATTGTAAATTATCAGACAAATGAAAGCGGATTTGCATTTCTGGATGCTGAACCTGATAGCCACTCACCAAATCTTTCAATGTTTCAACGAGGCCAAGGTTATCTAGTGCCCCTGGTCGCAACTGACGCACGATACTATGCATGCCGTCATAGATCTGATTCGCAGCGGACACAATTACCTGCGCACCAGATGCGATTTCTGGCATCCCGGCCGTCGTACTGTTTGCTTTTGCTCGATTTGCAATGCTCACGGCAAAGGTCTTGATGGCGGTCACATACTGCCCCAGCTCATCATGCAGCTCGCGTGCTAGGCTACGACGCTCATCTTCGATATGCTTTTGAATCAGATGCGTCAACTGCCGGCTTTCTTCCAACTGACGCTCTGCCGTCAAAGACTCCGCCATACGGTTCAAACTATGCCCAATCACATTAAACTCCGGCAATGCAAGCTCAGGCAATCGTGTCGTCAACTCGCCCTTCTCTATCCTGTTGATGGCCTCCAGAATCTTATTGATGGGGCGTATCGAATGACTCAACAGCCAATAGACCATGGCATTAAGCAAAACAAAGAACACCAAGCCTATCCACATCAACTGACCAAACCCAGACCATGCCTCGCGAATCGAGCCCATCGCACTGGAACTCACCACCAACGTACCAAAACGAATCTTGCGTTCAACCGTCTCGACCTTGGGCGATACCAACGTGACAAACCAGTCAGGAGGGTTCACATCACTCTTATAGGTAGAATCCGGAGAGCTGTATAACGGTCGCCCCTCATAGTCATATAGCTCGATATGACTACTACGCACATACCCTAGAGAATTCAAAAAATCCCGCAACACCAAATGCGTGGGTCCCATTTCTGGATTCATGACCGAGCTGACAATAACCGTATCTAATAACTGCACCGTCACGCGGCTGGCAGCCTCAACACGCTCACGTATCGAGATGCGCGTATCATTCACCAAAATAGACCCTACTACTAGGATAAAGGCAATAGATAGCAAAGTGACCAGCAAATTTAAACGAAATCGCAAACTCATGTATTGAAATCAAGAAATGAGATGTGTAGAGTTTAACAACTTTCTTCTCATCACCCTAGAATTATTCATGACATGAGCACCGCATTCATTCTCATTGCAGCAAAAAACATCCGCGACACCATTCTCGACCATGAGTCAGAACTCGAATCTCTAGACCGAGAAATCGGGGATGGAGATCACTACATCAATATGAAACGCGGCGTCAGCACCATTGTCGAGATGGAGGCAGACCTGGCTGGATACCCACCGGATGCGGTACTGAACAAAATTGGAATGAAGTTACTCAGCACCATAGGCGGCGCTTCCGGACCATTATTAGCCAGTTTCTTCATGGGCATGGCGAAAGTGCTAAAAGAAAAAGGTGACGAATCTACGCATACTTATGCCAGCGCATTTGCAGCAGGAGTTGATGTCATTAGATTACGCGGCAAAGCAGACCTAGGCGAAAAGACCATGCTGGATGTGCTCATTCCGGTTTCCAGACAATTCACTCAACTTGCTGCTGACAACATGCCCGTACCACAAATCTGCACGGTGTTAATCACCACGGCAGAGCAAGGCATGCAATCAACCAGAGATCTCATTGCCACCAAAGGTCGTGCAGCGGGACTCGGTGAGCGCGCAATCGGTCACATTGACCCTGGGGCAAAAAGCTGTCAACTGATGATTGCCGCCGTGTGCAATTTACTATTAGAAGCAAAGGAGTCATTAGGATGAAAAAATTCATTAACAAAACAGATGACATGCTGGTGGAAAGCCTGAGTGGCTTTGCCTCAGCTCACAGCGACTTAGTCGCACTCAACCTTGAGCCTAACTTTTTGACACGAAAACAAAAAGCGTCCAACAAAGTGGCTATCATCTCGGGAGGCGGTTCAGGGCATGAGCCGTTGCACGCTGGCTACATCGGACATGGCATGCTGGACGCGGCCTGCCCGGGTCATGTTTTCACTTCACCAACTCCTGACCAAATGCTCATGGCCGCAGAAGCCGTGTATGCGGACAAGGGTATCCTGTTTATCGTCAAGAACTATGCTGGCGATGTGATGAATTTTGAAATGGCTGCGGAAATGTTGCCTTTTGAATCAGCAACCGTGCTGACCAGTGATGACTGTGCCGTCATCAACAGCACCTATACCACGGGGCGACGCGGCGTTGCGGGCACTGTGATTGTAGAAAAATGCGTAGGAAGCCTTGCCGAAACTGGCGCGGATTTACAAGCCTGCAAAGCCTTAGGCGAAAAAGTTAACAGCCGTACCGCAAGCATGGGGGTAGCACTCACCAGTTGCACTGTTCCTGCCGCCGGACGCCCTACTTTTGATATTAGCAACAATGAACTGGAAATGGGTGTCGGAATCCACGGTGAACCAGGGCGCAGACGTGAAGCAATGCGCCCGGCAGATGCCATCATCCAAGACGTGACCAACGCCATTTTAGAAGCCCTCAAGCCTAGCCAGGGAAACGAAGCGCTACTGCTAATCAATGGTTTCGGCGCAACGCCCCTGATGGAGCTTTACCTCATCTACAACACTGCTGCCAAGTTGTTCAATCAGCACGGCATTAAAGTGGTGCGCTCACTGGTGGGAAACTACACTACAGCGCTTGATATGGCGGGCGCTTCGGTCACGCTTTGCCTGCTGGACGATGAAATCAAACAGCACTGGGACAGCCCTGTCCACACGCCTGCCTTGCGCTGGGGAGTGTAAAGATGACAATGACCTCTTTACTCCACCCCAAATTCCGCGATTGATTTTCCACATTCACAGCATGGGAGTTCTAAATAATCTCTATACTGTAAGCTATTCAACTCGGGGGAAAGCCCCCGAGATTTTCTCTTTGCGTTATTTACTATTATTCCAGGTTAGCGTGAATTGCACGCATCCCCTCTTCGGTTAAGCCTTTAGCAAAAATCAAATCTGCAATTATGGCTTCCAAGAAAATCAACGTTGAAAGTTCAAATTGTGAACCCATTGGCATACCCTGTGTCAGCGGGAAGCTACCATCATTACCAACCTGAATAACCAAATCAGCGACGTCAGCCATTGCAGATGATTTCTTCATTGAGATCACAACCAATTTAGCGCCTACAGATTTAGCCTTCTTCACGAATGGTAACAATGTCTCTGTACCACCTGAACCTGATACCAGAATCAACAAATCACCAGCCTTGATTGCTGGCGTTACAACTTCACCAACCATACTCACAGTGTAACCAGCATGTACCAAACGCATTGCAAAGAAACGTGATACCAGTAAAGAGCGACCGGCACCACCGATGAATGTACGACCAGCCTGATCAACCAACTTCAACAGCTCTGCTGATTTAGAGTTGTCAGTCTCAGACAAGATACTGGTCAATTTATCTAAGATTAATTTTTGACTACTACTCATAATTATTTCCTTCTAGAATCCATAATGACAAATTAATTATAAAAAAATCCCGACCCATTACTGAGTCGGGATTTCTTAAGCATTCATTTCAATAATCGCTTATTGAAAATCGGTTAAATTAACCGTGAACGATTTTTGTGATTTCTGCAGCAGCAGCAGCAGGATCAGCAGCGCCGTAGATCGCAGCACCAGCAACAACGATAGTTGCGCCAGCATCAACTACTTGTTTAGCTGTAGCAGCTTTAACGCCACCAGCAACTGAAATTTCAACGCCCAAGTTCAAACCAGCAACCAATGCCAAGTCAGCAAATGGTGTTTGGCCAGCAGCTTGTTGGTCCAAACCAGTGTGAACGCCAATGATGTGTGCGCCAGCAGCAGCAGCAGCTTTAGTTACAGCAGCTTTGTCAGCTACATTGATCAAGTCAACTTGTGCTTTTTTGCCGTATTTGTTAGCAACATCGATTACACCTTTGATTGTACCCATATCAGAGATACCCAATACAGTCACGATGTCTGCACCAGCTTTGAAGAATGGCTCAGCTTCGTAGAAGCCAGCGTCAGCTGTTTTCAAGTCAACCAAGATTTTGTTGTTTGGGAATTTAGCGCGCAATGTTTCCAGCAATTTGATACCGTTGTGCTTGATGCATGGTGTACCGATTTCCAAGATGTCCACGTGTGGAGCAACTGTAGTTGCCAAAGCAACGGTTGCGTCGAAATCTAATGAGTCTAATGCCATTTGGGTTAAAGCCATGGTGTTCTCCATTTGTTAAGTTATTTAAGATATTTCTGTATTGCTATTTTTGTAAAAACAAAAAGACACCCACCCTACGGAAAGGACCTTTTATTCTTACAATAATTCTGTACCGCAAAAACCGGACCCTTATAGTAAATGCCCAGCTTATTAATGTCAATTCTCAAGCGTAATTATTACGCTTGAGTTACAAAAAACTCAAATTAGAGCTTTGCGCTTAAAGCTGCTTCCAATTTGCCTTGATCAGCAACGAAACCGCGGATACCTTCAGCCAACTTCTCAGTAGCCATTGGGTCTTGGTTCAACTCGAAGCGGAACTCCTCTTCAGTCATTTTGGCTGGTGCTGCCTTAGTTGCACCATTGTCTTTTAATACTTGCACCAAAGTGCCTTCAGTAGCTGCAAGGTCCTGCAACAGGTTTGGAGACACGGTCAAACGGTCACAGCCGGCCAATGCGATCAGCTCGCCAGTGTTACGGAAAGATGCACCCATCACAACTGTTTTGTAGCCATGCTCTTTGTAGTACTGATAGATTGCACGCACTGAAACCACACCTGGATCAGTTTCTTGTGTGTATTCTGTACCTGGGTTTTTCGCTTTGTACCAGTCTAAGATACGACCAACGAATGGTGAAATTAAGAATACGCCTGCTTCCGCACAAGCACGCGCTTGACCGAAACCGAACAACAATGTGAGGTTACATTGAATACCTTCTTTTTCAAGAATCTCACCTGCTTTGATGCCTTCCCATGTAGAAGCCAATTTGATCAATACGCGATCTTTGCCAATGCCTGATTCTTCGTACAACTTGATCAATTTACGACCCTTAGCAACCATCGCATCCAGATTGAATGACAATCGCGCATCCACTTCTGTTGAGATACGACCTGGAACTACTTTAGTGATTTCTGCACCAATCAACACAGCCAATTTGTCTGCTGCATTTTCGATTTGTGCCGCTTTGTCACCACCTTGCGCTTTTGCATAGGCAATCGCAGTCTCAATCAGAGGCGCGTACTCAGGAATTTGGCTTGCTTTTAAAACTAATGAAGGGTTAGTCGTCGCGTCAACAGGTTTCACTGCTTTAATCGCTTCTACATCACCTGTATCTGCCACGATTGTGGTCATCGCTTTTAATTGATCTAATAAATTAGCCATTACTGCCTCCTGAAAAGTTATCTGAATACAACAGTGTCATACAAAATTAAGAGTGGAATTATATATTAAAATTTGCGTGCTGTGCTTAACCCATCAACAGGAAATCTCACACTCACTTGTGACAGGCAAACACTGATGCATCAATAACGCCAACAAAGTCGCCACCGTCAGATCCGCTGCGGTTCCAGGATTAATGCCACGCATTTTCAGTGACATATCCCACTGCAAAAGAGACTTTTGCACCAGTTTCGGGTTATCCGTTTGCCAATACAAGGTCTCGTATTCTAAAGCCTCTTCACACAAATTCTCGGCAATTTTCTGACCATGCTTGCGAACCACATGCGTATCCACAAATCGCGTCAAAAAACTCATATATAAAGCCGTCACTGACCACGCGGGATTATCCCACTTTATCATCGCATCATGATATCGAGCTACACCAAATTCAAGCACATCCTGATAAAAATTGGCATATTGCGATGCAATACGATCATAATCCTGTGCATATCGCATTACTTCCAGCAACGTCACCTGCGGTGATTGATGCACATCATGTGTTTTAGAAGCTCCCAATCCACCAGGAGAAGCCAAAACGATTGCTTTTGACACCCAATCCGCATCACTGATTGTGGTTTTCATAAGCATGTCGCTCAATCTTTGATCTAATGTATGCGTAGCATCCGCATAAAAAGCAGCCTCCAGCAACGGCGCGCACAATAACAACATTCCCAAATTTGTATTTTGCCCAACCGCGTTCTTGGTCGCCTCAACAGCCTGATATATCCGCTCACCAAGTGGCAAATCCATACGCACGAGAATATCTGCAGTGACATCTGCACTCTTCACAAAATCGTGGATGGTCATGCCGTGCCCATCAGAGAACACGTGAACGTTGCCAGGCTTCAATGCCTGCAATTCCGACATGCAGGCATTCTTATAACACTTAGAGAGGTTTACTAAAGAATTCTTTTTATCCATGGTGAATGTTAGATTTTGCGCAAGAAGTCCTTAACCAGCAGATCCGCAATATTGCATTCTGTCACGCTCTGCAAACCGCGCCATGCGGGGATGCTATTCACCTCAAGCACAAAATATTCACCACTGGTTGACTGTATGATGTCCACACCGCAGTAATCGACACCCACCGCCTTAGCTGCCTGCAACGCAAGGTTCGTCATTTCCTCATTCGGCTGCACAGACTCGCAGCGACCACCTGCCGCCACATTACTCACTAAACTGACGCCTATACGTCGCATGGCAGCCACCACCCTGTCGCCTATCACAAACACACGATAGTCATGGGCAATATCAGTGGTCTTAATTAACGCTTGAAGATAATAAACACCATCTACATACTGCATCATCGGCACTGGCAAAGGCTCATCATGCATCAATTCACGCACCCCCTGCCCTTGCGAGCCGAACAAAGGTTTGATGACCAAGCGCTGATGCCGCTCAGCCGCTGCTTGCCTGATAGATTGCGCCTGGGCGCGCGATTCACATACCCATGTAGGCGGTGTTGCAATTCCAGACTGACGTAATAAAAAGCTGGTCATCGCCTTATCTACCGTGCGCTCGATGGCCTTAGCATCATTATAGATTTTCACCCCCTGCATGCTCAGCATATGTAGCACATTGAGTCTTGTGATGACCTGTGGCAATGTGCCGCCAGCCACACCTCGAACAAAAGCAGCCTTTGGCAGTTCGGAAAAATTCGGGATATGAATTCGGGAAGATTTTCCGGAAAGGTCAATAACGCAATCCTGCAAAGAAACAAACACAGCTTCAATACCGCGCTTAGCATAAGCAGCCTTCAGCTGACTGCCTTGCCATCCAGGTTCATCGGTAAAAATCGGGATCTTCAAGCAGTATTTAAGAATTCTACAAATCAAACCAATAGGGAAAAGAAGCGCTGCTCTAGCGAAACGACAGATTAATCAAATCCGCATTCAACTGACCAGCCTCGAAGACAGCACCTGTATCCACGTTAGTAACGCTAACTTTGGCGGGAGAGAAGAGGAGCGGATCAATTTTATAGAAATCCATATTGTAAAACTTAAAAACTTCCGCAAAGGTCTTACCATAATCCTTAGATGCGCTACTTGGCAGATTCTTAGCCAGCTCAGCTACCGCAGCATCATCGCCCTTAACCTTGAGGCTAACAAAACCGCCAAATAAGATCGCATCGTTGGTACGTCCCATCCCCGTCACAAAATCACTCGCAACCGGGGGAAGTACCGCCAGCCCTGCCCCACTGACCACATTCTCCAAAGGAAAATGTAAGGTGTGCGCTTTATGCAAAGCCACCTCCAAAACACGCCCCACAATTTGCACTACACCTGCAATGCTATTCGTTGGTGTCAAAATGATAGTCAGTTTTTCTGGCGCGACCTTAGTATCACGCACGACCTTCTCAATCACCGGCATAGGCGGCACTTTATCTGTTTCCAAGACGAGGCAAGTACTTTGGGCCTCATCTATATACGCAAGCTCTTTAAACAAATCTTCACGCTGCGCCAGTGCACGTGCAGGACCTGAACCTAATGAGAAGAACTTTTCGTGACTCAACTCCCATCCCGCATACTGGCTTGCCAAACAAGCCAGCACAGGATATTCAGAACTTACCGCAATCGCATCATGCCAATCAGAAAAACGATCATCTGCCTGCAGGCTCACCTTCCCAAGCCCCCCCATACAGATTTCCGCAATCATACGACCAGCCTCAGCACATCCTGGATATCGAATGCCGGCATCGACAATCTTGCAACCAGATTCATGTGTTGAAACACCAATTTGCAAAGCATCCGCCTGAGCCACCAACTGATCCACCAGTGGCTGACTTAGCTGATTAACGCTTTGATTTTTATTTAATGAGCGTGTCGCTACTGTATGTTGCAAGACGCATCCCTCTCATATACCACTCACCAGACTTCACTTGCCACCGTGAACTGATCTAAAACCACGCCGACCCTTTTCTTGACCATATGCATAGCAACCTGGGCGCTATCAGCGCTAGATAATACCGTGCAAACCGGCTCGCCGGCTAGTATTTTTATCTGCCCCTCAGATACTGGAGGTGTATCCACCAGCCATTCTGGCCAATCTAATGTACTATCCAATACGAGATCGCATGGTGCATAAACAACGGCATGGGCTTTGTTCTTTTTAGGCAGTGAACTTACTTTTGCATCCAGCTGACCGCGGCAAGTCTGTAAATGCATTTCGATGAGATTAAAAGTGTGATCTTCATGAAGAATAGCCGTCGCACTTAATCTCGGATTGATTTCCAAAACAAAGATTTTATCCTTGCAAATTAAGGCATCCATGCTATTGAGTCCCCGCAAACCATAAGCCGAGGTCAATTTCCTTGCTGCAAGAATTAGTTGCTCTTCTACAGATTTTTCCAAATGGATGCCGCTCACTGCGCCACCATAACGAAAAGGAAACTGCTCACTTGGACTTAACCACTGCTCATTGTATCCAATGACACTGATTTCCAACCCATTCGCCACAAAGAGCACCGAAACTGGGCGCCCATCCATGAGCTGCTGATAATACTCCCTACCTGAAAGTTGCTCCTTTGCATGACCAACAAAAGAAATGTGCATCCCACCGCAACCATCCGAGCGCTTCCTGATATAGTTACACTCATCCCCGTCTAACACTCTCGTTACCCTCGGATAGGCCACTCCTAGATGCTCAAGCGTATCAAAAAAATCTTCCGCATCCTTAACTCTAGCCACCACTTCCGGAGAGTTTCCAAGTATTGGGAATCGTTCAGCAATTTTTTGCAACAGTTCTGGTTGAGCTTCAAATCCAGCACCAAACATACATCCCACAAAGCCATCGGCCATAAATCCTTCTTGGCTTAGCTCATCCAATCTAGTCAGCAAGCTCCCAGCATCAAAGCCAAGCTCACCGTAGCCCACCTTAACAGCCTTATCTGCCATTGCCAACGTTTGAGCATCCAGATAGGCATCTACCGCCACGATGCTATAACCAGCCCTCACGGCCATTTCTACATATGACCGTGCTGACAGCGCAATAATTAAGAGCGACTTTTTAATATCTCACGCGCCAACTTAAAAGCAGCGATAAATTCTAAGTATTTAGGATTCTCAAAGGGCTCATCGGATGGCAACATTTGCTTGAGCAACTGATGCTGAGTCATATATTTCAATTGCCCAATCGCAAAAGCGCCAATGCCATAAGTACCAGTGCTCTCGACCAACACACCGTCATCACTGGCTTCCACGCCTTCAACGCCCAATGGCGCCACGGCATTCACATCAGCAACAATCTTTAACTTTTTGGCCTGGCTCAACTGAGCACGACTGATTACCTGAATACCCGCAGCAGCTGAGGCAATCACAATCTCAGCGTCAGACAGAATCGCCTGCTTCTTGTCTTCTGTCGTACCATCTACGACTTGCATATTGACCTGATACTTAGCATTCCATGTAGCCACTTTAGGCTCTACCGCGACCACCGTACTATGCGCAACCATTTGCACCTTAGCCCCATATTTAGCTGCAATGATACCAACGCAACTTCCAACCGGACCAGTGCATCCAAAAATGCTCACTAACTTGCCGGACAAATCTTCACCGAAACTTATCTTGAGCTGCGCTTCGACCTTAGCAATCATCGCAGCAGCTGTCGTAAACGCACCAGACGGATCAGCAAAAACAGAACAGGAGAAAGGAGGAAACATCGCCTTCTTAGAGGCTTCGAGCATCTCCATTGCCAGATCAATATCACGCCCACCAATAAAAATCGCCTCACGCCTCACCCCGGACATGCCTCGAGAAAAAATCGCATCCTGTGTCAAGCCGGTCACTTCAGTAGCGGTCACATTAGTATAAGGCATGAGCTTATCGAAACCTGCGTCATAGGCCATATTGACATCAAACGGACTCACATTCTTAGCTGCCGTAAATAAATGTAGGATACTTACTTTTTTCCCTTTAGCCATTAATCTTAATTCCAGAAATTGTTTATGTTAAATGCTATATAAATTCCGCACCATGATTATTTCCACCGCATATTTTCCACGACAGCACCTGGTCTGAAAATCTAGACTTCAAAATATCCAGATGCCTTTCAGCTTCCTGCTCGCTCTCAAAAACCGCAAAACCCGTAGGCCCCCATGAACTTTGCCCAAAGCAAGCGACGCCCATTTCTCCTAAACTATCCAATACTGCTGACACCGTTTTACTTGCATAACGCCCCCCCTGCGTCGGCGCGAAATAGTCCCCAACATGCATCTGCAACGCTTGAATGCTCTGACCAAAAGCCCGCAAATCCTGCTCAACCATAGCGGGCATCGCTTGCATCAACACATGTCTACATAACTGTGCAGCAAGATTTTCAGGAAACGCCGGTAGCGCACTAAATGCTAGCTTTTCCTGCTCTCCATGCACCCCGTATTGATTTAAATCAAAAATCAGTAGAATACGCCATTGCTCCGGAAAGTGATATCGTGCCAAGAGAGGAGGTACTGTAAAAGCTTGCTCAACAGGACGACCGCCATCGATTAGCAACCCTCCCCGATCGAATGCAGCAATTCCAATGCCAGAACGCCCCCCTCGTCCCGTGAGCTCAGCGATCTGACCTGTGGTCTGCATCAGGCCGTACAAGCGACTGACTGCCATTCCTATAGCCAAAGCCATTTGAGTACCCGAACCCAATCCTGCGTGCTCAGGGATATGCTGAAGCAAGTTGAGCTCTAATCCTTTTTTGACCCCTAGCTTTAGTAGCACACCCTCTGCAATTTTAGCCGACTTCTCTATCACACTTTGCGGAACGCCTAGTCCACCTGACGCATGCAAGGAATCGGATGATCGCACGTTCACAACCAATTGCGGCTCAGTCAACGTTAGCCCAATACTTCCAAATTTACGCCCCAACCCCCCATTGAGGTCAAAGAACCCCATATGCAATCTGGCACCCGACCTAACAGTGACACTATTGGTAGCCGCCATGGCGCACCCTTGGGAAAGAAAAAATTGACGATATCATTGATGGGCAAGTATAAAGCATGTGTAACAGGGAATCTTAAGGGTGCTTTACGTGCATTCTAGCTGACAGCTCATAATTTTCATATATTCAGACCAGATAACCTGAGGTAACCTCTATATTGATTTAACACAAAGATTTCAATGATTGTTAGATTTTTAGATGACAACGGCTCAAGAATTGGGCAGAATGAAAACCTGCTGGTAACAATCTAAAAAATATCTATCCGTTCATACTATCAATGCGCCACGCACATCTGGCATGGCGCATTGAAATTCGGGCTATAATAATAGAGATTTAATCACTTGTTTGAACATCTAAGGAACTATCATGTCAGCCCACGTTATTCCATTTGAAAAATTACGCAACGTAGACGTACCGTCAGTAGGTGGTAAAAATGCCTCACTAGGCGAAATGATTTCTCAACTGTCGGCAAAAGGCGTACGCGTTCCTACTGGTTTTGCCACTACAGCAGATGCCTATCGTGAGTTTCTTGCGCAAAACGGCTTGGATGCCAAAATCAATGCCGAACTCGACCAATTAAACGTGGATGACACCCAAGCACTTGCAGTTTGTGGTAAAAAAGTGCGCGAATGGATTATGGCTACACCGTTCCCGACCGCCTTAGAACAAGCAATCACTGAGAACTACCAGATTTTGACGGCAAAATCTGGCAACGGCGCCACTTTTGCTGTGCGCTCTTCAGCAACGGCTGAAGACCTGCCAGATGCTTCTTTTGCTGGTCAACAGGAATCTTTCTTGAACATTCAGGGCTTGGACAACATCCTGCACGCTATCAAAGAGGTGTTTGCCTCGCTCTACAATGACCGCGCTATTTCGTATCGCGTGCACAAAGGTTTTGTTCATGCTGATGTGGCGTTATCTGCAGGCGTGCAACAAATGGTGCGCTCCGACATCGGATGCGCTGGCGTGATGTTCACTATTGACACCGAATCCGGTTTCAAAGATGTGGTATTCATCACCTCCTCATATGGCTTAGGTGAAACTGTAGTGCAAGGTGCTGTGAATCCTGACGAATTTTACGTACACAAACCCACCCTGGCACAAGGTAAGCCTTCTATCGTGCGGCGCACCATGGGCTCTAAACTGATTAAAATGGTGTTTTCTGACGCCACACAAGCAGGTAAGAGTACCCATACCATTGATGTGGACCCTGCCGATAGCGACCGTTACTCACTCAGTGACGCAGATGTTTTGGAGTTGGCAGGCTATGCCATGACCATTGAGGCACACTACGGATGCCCAATGGACATCGAGTGGGGTAAAAACGGGGTAGATAATAAACTGTACATTCTGCAAGCACGTCCAGAAACCGTGAAGTCACAAGAAGCCATCAGTAACACCACCGAAACATTCACATTGAAAAAACATAGCGAGAAAGCACTAGTTGTGGGTCGCGCTGTGACTCAAAAGATTGGCGTTGGTCCAGTGCGTATTGTGTTGGACCCTGCGCACATGCATGAAGTATTACCAGGTGATGTTTTAGTCGCAGACATGACAGACCCCAACTGGGAGCCTGTGATGAAGCGCGCAAGCGCCTTAGTGACCAACCGTGGTGGCCGTACTTGCCATGCTGCCATCATCGCACGTGAATTGGGCATCCCTGCGATTGTGGGGGCAATCAATGCAACCGATGTATTACGTGAAGGTGAAGTTGTAACCGTTTCGTGTGCGGAAGGCGAATCTGGTTTCGTTTACCATGGCGCCATCGAATACGATGTCGGCACACAAGCACAAGCTGTCTTGGCGCCCGCACCTTGCAAAATTATGATGAACGTTGGCAATCCGGACATGGCGTTTGGTTTTGCAAAAACCCCAAACGATGGTGTAGGCTTGGCTCGCTTGGAGTTCGTTATCAATAATATGGTAGGCATTCATCCTAAAGCCATTCTTAACGCAGAAGCTATGCCCGCTGCCATCAAAACAACCATTCTGAATCGCTCACGTGGCTATGCCAGTCCAAAACAGTTCTATATTGACAAAGTCGCTGAAGGCGTGGCCACCATCGCTGCCGCTTTCTATCCAAAACCAGTGATTGTACGCACCTCTGACTTCAAGTCTAATGAATACAAAAAGCTGGTGGGCGGTGAAATTTACGAGCCAGATGAAGAAAATCCAATGATCGGTTTCCGCGGTGCGGCGCGTTATATGGCGGAAGATTTCAAAGAGTGCTTCGCCATGGAGTGTATTGCCATGAAGAAAGTGCGCGATGAAATGGGGCTGACCAATGTAGAGTTAATGATTCCCTTTGTGCGCACTTTAGAGGAAGCCAAAGCGGTCACAGACATCATGGCGGCCAATGGCTTGAAACGTGGTCAAAACGGCTTACGCCTCATTATGATGTGTGAGATTCCATCAAACGCATTGCTGGCTGAGCAATTCCTACAGTACTTTGACGGCTTCTCAATCGGCTCAAATGACCTGACGCAACTGACCTTAGGTTTGGATCGCGACTCAGGCATCTTGGCTGATGGCTTTGATGAGCGCAACGATGCTGTGAAGGAGTTGCTAAAAATGGCGATCAGCACCTGCAACCGTCTTGGTAAATATGTGGGTATCTGCGGTCAAGGTCCTTCTGACCATCCTGACTTCGCAGAATGGTTGGTTGCACAGGGGATCAAATCCATCTCCCTGAATCCAGATACGGTTGTCGCAACATGGCAACGTCTCACTAAGAAGTAACATTCTTAGCTAACAAATTCCAAACTAAGCAAACCACCCTTCTCAGGGTGGTTTTTTTAACAGTCAATGTGATCGGATAGCATGATGAACAAGCGGACAGCCTTCTTTATCTCAGATGGTACCGGCATTACTGCAGGCGCACTGGGTAAACTTTTAGAGCACTTTCCCAATACAAGCTTTACACAAGTGCGTATGCCATTCACCGACACTTTAGAGAAAATAAAATCAGCTAGAACTTCAATCGCACAGGCTAAAGATGAAGATAACGCTAGACCTATCGTCATTATGACCTTGGGTAATTTAGAGCTGCGTAGTACGCTAAAAGAATCCGACGCCTACTTTATTGATTTATTCAACACATTCATTGACCCTCTCAGTGATGAATTAGGCCAGAAACCACTGCGTGGTGCTGGTATCGCGCATAGTGTGATGGGCAGTAAATATAACGACCGGATGGAAGCGGTTAACTTCACACTTAACCACGATGACGGCATGACAAACTCCGGCTTAGAAGAAGCTCAAGTTATTCTAGTTGGCGTATCGCGCTGCGGAAAAACACCAACCAGTGTTTATCTGGCGATGCAATTCGGTGTAAAAGCGGCTAACTATCCACTTATTCCAGAAGATTTTGAACGCGGAACACTACCTGCCGCATTGAATAAGCATAAAGATAAGATTTTTGGCCTGACCATCAAGCCAGAACGCTTACATGCGGTACGTAACGAGCGCAGATCAGGTAGCTTCTATGCTTCTTTGGACAATTGCCGCAATGAAATAGCAACTGCAGAAAATCTGATGCGTCATGCCGGCATCACCTGGGCCGACTCCACCAGCCGTTCGGTAGAAGAATTATCCGCCATTATTTTGGAAAAGATTCGACGCCCAGCTTGAAACGCATCGCTTTAACTTAAAATACAATCAAAGCCCTTGTAATCCCCCCATATTTAGCCACGGTTAAAAGTAGGGTTTAATGACGTTCAATCAATTGCCTTGGTGGGACACCGCCAATGGCTGAATGAGGTCGTTCGTTATTGTAAGTCCAAAGCCACTTTGTG
>VGIC01000021.1 GCA_016867975.1 Betaproteobacteria bacterium
CCCTAGGTGGCCGTGAGTAATGATTAAGATGCCTATCATGATTTCAATTCTCGATGTCTGATGAGCACCTGCTGATGCGACTTAAAGTGCTGACTCAACTGTTCTACCAGGTATACAGATCGATGCTTCCCCCCTGTACACCCGACTGCCACTGTCAAATAGCTACGGTTATCACGAATAAAGCTAGGCAACCATTTTTCGACAAAATTGCGGATGTCGGCCAGCATTTCTCCGACGATGGGCAGGCCCTCTAAAAAAGCCTGTACGTTGGCATCTCGCCCTGTGAAATCACGCAACAACGGATCGTAGTGCGGATTGGGTAGGCTACGCACATCAAATACAAAGTCCGCATCCATCGGAATACCATGTTTGAAACCAAATGAGGTGAACAGCAGCGTCAACCCCTTGTACTCGATGGAAACCGCCTCTTTCACCCAAGCGCGTAAGGTACTGGCACTCAAATAACTGGTGTCGATCAGATGTCCAATGCCTCCTAATTCGCTCAACAATGCTCGTTCAGTCGCGATGCTTTCTGCCAGCGTTACATTCTCTTGACTGAGAGGATGTTTACGTCTGGTTTCACTGAAACGCTTCACCAATGTTTCTACATTGGACTCTAGAAACAGCACCTGCGTCTCAATGTTCTGCGCCTTCAGTTGTGCGATAGAAGCAGGTAGTTGCTCTATCGCGGCACTGCGGCTGTCGATACTGATCGCAACGCGCTCATAATTGCCCCTACGCTCCTGACCATCGGTCGATCGCAGATGCTCTGCAATATTCGCCAGCATCGTGGCCGGCAAATTATCGATACAGTAATAGCCACTGTCTTCCAATGCTCGCAATGCAATGCTTTTACCTGAACCGGAAAGCCCGGTGACAATGACCAACTGTTTCATATGGATACTATTTGTTTTTTTTCATCTCGCGCAACTGACGTTGCGTAAATTGCTTAGTGGCATTGATGCCTCGCAATAATAACATGTGATTACGAATCGCCACCTCAACCAATACCGCAATATTACGGCCGGCTGCGATTGGTATCGTCACTTTCGGCACCCGCACGCCTAGCACTTCCTCATGCTGGGTTTTGATATGTAAACGATCAAGTAATTGCAGCGTCAACTTATCTGCCATCTCTAGTTTAATAATTAAGTCTAACGGCTTTGTCGGCTTGACAGAATTGTCGCCAAACAAGGCTCGAATATTCAGAATGCCCAAGCCGCGCACTTCAAGAAAATCCTGCAGCAGTGGCGGACAACGCCCCTCAACTCGCTCAGGGGAGATGCGGAAAAAATCTACGATATCATCTGCAACCAGGCGGTGCCCGCGAGAAATAAGCTCTAAGGCAAGTTCACTCTTACCAATGGCAGCATCACCCTTGATTAATGCTCCAAACCCTTGCACCTCCATAAAGACCCCATGCAAACTCACGGACTCAGCCAGCGCCTCCGCCATGAAGTGACTCAGGATTTCCATCAAATCTGGACTGCGTAAAGTCGAAGTTAAAAGAGGGACAACATGCTGATTCGCCGCAACAACCAATGAATTGGGCACAACCTCACCATTCGCCACGATGATTGCCGCTAGACCAGTAGAGTAGAGGTTCTCAATTGCTTGCTGCGCTTCGCTTTCTGGCAAGCTTTGCAAATAGTCCATCTCTGCACAACCCAACACTTGAACTCGATTAGGATGCACAAAGTTCAGGTGACCAATCAAGGCCAACGAAGGCTTAGTGACTGTTTCACTGGTGAGAATGTTAGACCCGCCATTAAGCCCGGCTATCCATTTCAACTTGAGCTTACGGCGGGTTTGTTTGAATAGCTCAGCGACGTCTATTTGAGCCATAGTGGACCACTACAACATTAAAGGGCACTTCTATCAATACATTTTGTGCGAGCTTTGAGCTACGCTCAAACGCCTGCAAAAAGCAAATTATCAACCTCGCTGTATAACCCATACTATCTTGGCTTTTGCATTCCGTGCGCTTTTGACATGTGAACAATGCGCTTCAGCGCATATATTCCACGGACATGCCCTTTCACTCTTTTCTTACTGCTTAAGCCGCATAGAGAAGAGGGGAAGCCCTTTACGGGGTTACGGGTATACTGCATATCAAACTCTGCATTTATTATAGAAGCGCCCTAAAGAAGGTGAGACTTAATCTATTTGTTGGTGCTTAACAGCGCCTTTGACTTTATGATGGTCAGCATGTTTTTCTTTATGTTTTACCACCTGACGGTCAAGCTTATCTGTCAGCATATCGATTGCACTGTACATATTTTCATCCTTACACTCTGCATGCAAATCGTTGCCGGGGACATGTAGTGTTGCCTCCACCTTTTGAGCGAGCTTTTCTACACTTAAAGTCACTTTGACGTCGATGACATGATCAAAGTGATTGCTAATTCGAGACAATTTGCTTGTCACATAATCGCGTAAAGCAGGGGTTACTTCTAAATGATGACCGGTTAATTGTAAATTCATGACATACTCCTTTAAAAATATCCCACAGAGCCGAATGCCGGGCAAGCACACACAAACTCCATGAAACGTTTTCAGTTTACTACTTTAATCTCACTCTGCGCTAGGGGATGACTGATTTTTTTCTATTCCCATCACAAGGAAAGGCAAAGAGCAACTCTCAGATTCAAAAATAGCATACTGATTGAGAAAAAAGATTCGGGATTCTTACAGAGTGCGTCTAAAAATGCAGAGTTTGAGATGCAGTATTACCCGTAAAGTCTGCGTGGGACTTTAACATCACGCGTAAGGCTAACGAAGGTTAGAATTTCCTGTAGGAGCGCTCAAGTGATTTTAGCAGGCAAGTAGCAAAGCGGTGCTCACAAAGAATGTTTTGACAGAAGAACCCTACAGTGATTTTCTTAAGTTGGCTGGTGCAATATTCAGAGATTCACGGTACTTAGCAATGGTGCGGCGCGCCACCACTATGCCCTGCTTAACCAACAAATTGGTGATTTGATTATCAGAGTAAGGCTTCTGGGGAGACTCTTGATCAACTAACTGCTTAATCAGCGCCCTAATAGCGATCGCAGAACAGGTCCCTCCGCTTTCTGTGGAGACTGAACTACCAAAGAAATATTTCAGCTCAAAAATACCACGAGGGGTGAGCATATACTTATTAGTGGTCACACGCGAGATAGTAGACTCATGCAAATCAAGCTCATCCGCGATTTCTCTCAACACCAGAGGCCGCATAGCCACTTCACCATATTCCAGAAAATTGCGCTGACGGTCCACAATGGCCTGAGAAACTCTCAGAATCGTAGAGAATCGCTGCTGAATATTTTTAATCATCCATTTTGCTTCCTGCATCTGACTTTGCAGATACTGAGTGGAGCTATCACGATTGCGTTTCAAAATGCCCGCATACAACTGGTTAATTTTTAGCTTTGGCATGACCGCCTCATTAAGACTGGCAATCCAAATACCTTTGACCTTTTTTACAATCACTTCATGTTGAATATATTGCTCCGAGCCAATCGTACTGAACACACTACCTGGTCTTGGATTCAGACGGGTGATTAAGCACTGCACCTGCTTCAACGTGTCCTCATCACAGCCTAGTTTTCTGCGCAATTTAATAAAGTCACGAGAGGCCAATATAGCCAAATGCTCCTGTACAAGTGTCTTCGCCAATGCCACATGAGGCACATCTTCAGGCATTACATCCAATTGCAGAAGCAAGCACTCACTGAGATTTCGCGCGCCAACCCCTGGAGGATCCAGATGTTGCACTAGATGCAGTGCTGTTTGCAACTCTACAGCATCCACTTCCAATGCCAGTGGCAGTTGCTCCACCAGATCATCAAGCGACACCTCCAGATAACCATCTTCATTCACACTATCCACGAGCAACAACACCAGTGTTTGATCGCGATCCGATAGAGGCATCAACTTCAGCTGGGAAAGCAGATGCTCACGCAAGCTGATCTGCAAGGTTTCCTGTGGTCTAAAATCACTATCATCATCAGCAGGCGTGGTGTTTTCATCCCAGCGACCAGCGCTTGAAAACTCATCGTAGTCCTCACTGAACTCGACCGAATATTCTTCATTAAAATCCGACTCATCCGCTTCGGCTGGCTGGACAGTATCTGCAAGCAGTCGTTCAGACACATTGCCTGCAGAATCACGCACATCAAAGTCGATCTCTCCAAGCTCATCAGGCGGCCCCAAATCCAATGCATGCTGAGAGTCTGGAGTGGCTGGCTCATCCAAGCCTTTTTCATCTATGGGGTTGCCGTATTCATCCTCATGATCATCGCCATGCTCAAGCAGAGGATTGGTTTGCATCAGAGCCTCGATCTCTTGATTCAACTCCAAGGTTGAAAGCTGTAACAGTCGAATTGCCTGCTGTAGCTGCGGCGTAAGCGCAAGGTTTTGAGAGAGCCGAAGTTGTAGCCCCTGCCTCATAGACGGAAGTCTTTACCTAGATACACCTCGCGCACCGCCTCATTGGTCACAATTTCACTTGGAATTCCCGCAGCAAAGACATGTCCCTGATTAACGATATAAGCGCGATCACAAATATCCAGTGTTTCGCGTACATTGTGGTCGGTAATAAGGACGCCAATATTGCGCGCACTCAAGAAACGAATAATCTGCTGAATATCAATGACAGCGATCGGGTCAATGCCAGCAAATGGCTCATCCAGCAAAATAAAGTTGGGATTGGAAGCCAAACAACGAGCGATCTCGACACGACGACGCTCACCGCCAGATAAACTAACGGCCGCACTGTCGCGAATATGTGTGATATGGAGGTCTGCCAGCAACACCTCTAACTTCTCATTCATCGCCTGTTCGGTCATGTCCTGCAACTGCAGAATAGCCATGATGTTTTCTGCGACCGTCAGCTTGCGGAAGATAGATGGCTCCTGTGGTAAATACGCCAAGCCCATTCTGGCGCGCAAATGAATCGGCTGATGGCTTAAATCCACACCATCCAATGTGATCTTTCCGTCATCCAACGGCACCAACCCTACAATCATATAAAAACTGGTGGTCTTCCCCGCACCGTTGGGACCCAACAAACCGACGACCTCGCCACTTTTAATGGTCAAGGAAATATCCTGCACCACCGTTCGCGATTGATATGATTTGCGCAGATTTTCTACTACCAATTCACTCATGATGACTCTTCTTTTTTATTTTGGCTGACTACTCACTTCAAGACTACGGCTGAAACGCATGTTTTTTGTTGCGGTGGCAGTGTCGCTTGAGGTGGTTGCTCCTGAACTACTTACATTGTTCTTGGCTGGACTTTCCGTAGGTTTAGGCACCGTGTTATCAGGGGCCTTCTTATTCTTAGGCTGGATAATCGCACGGACTCGGCCACCCTGCGCGCCAGATGATGTTGCTGAGCCCCCCCCTCCAATCACCTCAGCATACTCCGCATTGGCGTCATACATAATGTACTCCCCATGTACGATATCCTCGCCCCGCTTTACCCAAGCCTTGGTATACAGTTGCACTTTATCCATGCGCCCATCATATTCGATACGTTGCGCACTTCCCTCCATGTATTCGTTCTTACCCTCGCGCTTCTGCCTAAATGTGGTTGGATTACCTAAGGAGGTGCTATGCTGAAACCCCTCACTATCTTCACGCACGATCAACTTATCAGCACGGATCACCAAGGTTCCCTGTGTCAAAATGACGTTGCCACTATAGGTGCTCGTCTGCCTAGCATCATCCACTTTTACCGAATCCGCTTCCAGATCAATCGGCTTATCTCGATCGGCTGTTTCAGCCAGAACCTCGCAAGACAGTCCTAGCAAGCTCAGACTCAGCAACAGGATACCGGTCGAAACCAGCACCCTTTGCACTGGGCCCTGTAAATTGATCATCATGTTATTCATAGCGTCTCCGAATGCGACCGTTTCCCTGTTCTGTCGTCTGCTTGTTACTGCCCACAGGGTTGTTGATGGTTGCCGATTTTTTCTTTACCTGATTGGGCAATTTTGCACTAGGTTTCATTGTAGGTTTTCTTGTCACTATAGATTTTTTCGTCACCGTAGATTTGTTTGTCATTTGAGCTCCTTTTTTTGACTTTTTGGCAGCCCCTATTGGACGCTCATAGTGTGCTTTCACTTTATGCTTCAAGGTCAAAGTCCGTTTTTTCTTCTCATACTCCATGCCCGTGGCATAAATCACCGTTTTAGGAGCCTGCCTGATGATCACTGGACTTGCCGTTGTGACCAACTCATCGTTCGGGCGGATATTGAGATGCTCCGTGTCTACAGTCATCTCGCCTTTGCCTGCAAAGGCTTGACGAATTACCCTAACCTGATCAACCAACTCTACGTCTTCGCCATCACTAGACACATACCCTCGCAAAGCATGAACTTGCGTATAGGGTTTGTCTGTCTCAAATTGCGTGTAACGTGGGCGCTGTAATTCAGTGCTGTCATCGTCAGGAAAATGGCGCATTTCCTTAGCTGCCAACTTGTAGCGAAGTTTGCCATTCGCATCGGTCTGTGTCGTCACAAAATCCGTCATAATGTAATCTGGATCATGACGACTACTCCCATCAATCTTTGGAGCCACTGGCTGTACTGCTCTATTGATCCAGAAAGTAATCCCCGCCAACAAAAACAGTAGCAGCAATGGAAATGCGATTGCAGAGCGCCCCCCTAATTGCATACTACCACTCTCATTCTCATGAATTCTAAACGATCGCCTAGTTCGTGATGCTGGCTCGCGTCAAAAACGGTGCCATCTGTGCTTCGAACGTCCCCTGCGCCTGCATGATCAACTCACAGACTTCGCGTACCGCCCCACGACCACCGGCTTTACGCGTCACGTAGTGCGCTCTTTCCAGCAGCAAGACAGGGGAATCTGGAACGGCAATTGCCAAACCACACTGCAACATGGGTGGTAAGTCCACCACATCATCCCCCATGAACGCGCATTGCGCAGGTAGCAGACCGCTAGCTTTCACCAAATCATAGAGCGCTGCCAATTTATCTTCCGCACCTTGATAAAAATGAGCTACCCCCGTACTCTCGGCACGCTTCTTCACAACATTGGAGGTGCGTCCCGTAATGATTGCCAAGTCAACCCCAGAGGCCTTGAGTAATTTCATCCCCAATCCGTCATGCGCATGAAAGGTCTTGTACTCCTGACCATCATCCCCGATGGTCAGACCACCATCTGTCATGACGCCATCCACATCCAATATCAGCAACCTGATGGCCTTTAAACGCTGATTCAATTCTGGAGTTATCTCGAATGCCACCTATACCACCTTAGCCATTAACAAATCATGCATGTTCAGCGCACCTACTAAAATACCGTTATCATCGACCACGAGCAATCCACTGATTTTTTGCTGCTCCATCATCTCAACAGCGACGATGGCCAACTCATCCTGATGAATCGTTTTGGGATGAGGATGCATTACCTCTATCACGGTAGCGCTCGACATATCAATCTTACGCTCAATGGTGCGACGCAAGTCCCCATCAGTGAAAATCCCCACTGGTCGACACGCTTCATCGACAATCGCCGTAAACCCCAACCCTTTACGCGTCATTTCCAGCAAACCTTCAGCCAAAGTAGCCGTTTCCGGCACCTCCGGAATTGCAGCATCGGTTCGCATCAAATCGCTGATATGAATCAGCAAACGGCGCCCCAAGCTACCTCCCGGGTGCGAGCGAGCAAAGTCCTCTGCAGTAAAATCTCGCAAATCCAACACGCACAAAGCCAAAGCATCTCCCAAGGCAAGCGCAACGGTGGTACTGGAAGTCGGGGCCAACCCTAAAGGACACGCCTCCTTTGACACATGCGCACTCAAATGTATATCGGCAGCCATGGCCAGCGAAGAATCATCTTTGCCTGTAATGGCAATGATACGGGCACCCAGCCTTTTCAAAGGGGGAACGATTGCGAGCAATTCATCACTCTCTCCGGAGTTAGAAAGCGCCAACACCACATCCCCCGCCATAATCATGCCCAAGTCACCGTGACTCGCTTCTGCTGGATGCATAAAAAAAGCCGGGGTACCAGTACTCGCCAGCGTAGATGCGATCTTCCCCCCAATATGCCCTGACTTACCCATCCCAGTCACCACGACGCGACCGCTACAATGCAAGATCAGCTCAACCGCATCAGAAAAACGCTTATCAAGACGCTTAGCAAGCGCGTTGATTTCAGCTGCTTCTACCTGCAACACCTCTTGCGCCAATTGCACAACGCCCTGGGAACCACCGAAACTTGATGTCATATTGTCTGATTGAGTGAACATATTGCTAAAAGACGCCTCTATGCAATGCAGGTTTTGATATGCAGTACAAAGCGCACGGAACGCAGTAATGCAACCAAAAAATGATTATAGAAGTACCCAGAATTAAAAATCTCTCTACCCTCGCCACCAACATCGAAATGTCAGCTAGCTTTAAGTTCCATTTTAAGCAATATACACAAAAAATCCATACGTTAGGCACAGATTTTGCTAAACACTCGCTTTTTAACTAGGATTTAGCCTAAAATAGCCCGAGATCAATTGAACTCTGATACATGTTTGACACTTTACCCCTCATCCTCATTCTGCTGATTAGCTCCGTGTTGGCGGTGGCGCTATTCCGCGCACTCAGAATCCCCCTCATGCTGGCCTATTTCTTGGTAGGTTTACTACTGGGACAACACGCCACTGGATTGCTCCCTGACAATGAGGCCGGTCGCGAGTTAGCCGAATTTGGTATCGTATTCTTGATGTTCAGCATTGGTCTCGAATTCAGCCTGCCTCAACTGTATGCTATGCGAAATAAGCTCTTGGGCTTAGGTGGCGCTCAAGTTTTCTTCACTCTGGCAATCACCATGGGCATCACCAAGCTGGCAGGTTTAGACTGGCCAGCAGCATTTGTCATTGGATCAGCACTGACCATGTCATCCACTGCTATTGTTTCCAAGATTCTAGCCGAGCGCATCGATCTGAACTCACGGCACGGGCGGCTCAGTATCGGCGTACTATTATTCCAAGACATCATCGTAGTACCAGTCTTGGTCATCATCCCCGCGCTCGGTAATGCCAATGCCGACTTGTTTAACGTGCTAAGCATCGCCCTGCTCAAAGCGGCAGCGATGCTACTTTTCCTGTTCACGATAGGCAAATGGCTCATCAATCCCTGGTTTAATTTGGTTGCAGCCCAGCGCTCACGCGAGTTGTTCGTGATGAACGTACTCATGGTCACCTTGCTGCTGGCTTATGCAAGCAACCTTGCTGGTCTGTCTTATGCGCTAGGGGCCTTTATTGCAGGCATGCTAATCTCCGAAACCAAATATCGCTATCAAGTGGAATCTGACATCTCGCCTTTCAGGGATATTTTACTGGGTCTGTTTTTTATCAGCGTTGGAACGTTACTCAATCTGCAACAAGTTATGCATCACATCGGCCTGATACTACTGGTGCTATTCTGTTTCATCTTATTCAAGGCGCTCATCGTCGCTGCATTGGTCCGCGCCGTCAAATACGAGACCGGAGTAGCGATTCGCACCGGTCTTATTCTTGCTCAGGCAGGGGAATTCGGATTCGTAATCCTTGCCTTAGGGACCGAACAGCAACTCATCAGTGGCGAACCACTCCAAATCATCCTGGTGGTAGCACTGCTCTCAATGGTAATCGCCCCTATCCTCATTCAATATAACGGACGCATCGCTAGGCGACTGGTATCTAGCTACACCCGCAACAGCGGACAAGTTGTGCAAGATATTGATGACGCAGGCAAACACTTGAACAATCATGTCATCCTCTGTGGCTACGGGCGTAGCGGGCAATATCTGGGGCGATTCCTTAAAGAAGAAAACATTCCTTACATCGCGCTGGACATCGATGCGGCAAGAGTCTTAGAGGCAGCGGCGGCAGGTGACAACGTGATGTATGGTGACGCGGGTCGGCGCGTGGTTCTCGAAGCTGCCGGCGGGGCTCGTGCCAAAGCTCTGATCGTGAGCTACGCAGATAATCGCGCTGCAATGAAAATCTTGCATATCGTACAAGAAAAATATCCCCACCTGCCCGTGATCGTGCGTACAGTAGACGACACCAACATGGACTCCTTACGTGAGGCTGGCGCAGCCGAGGTCGTACCTGAGATTCTAGAAGGCAGCCTGATGCTGGCCTCGCACGCCTTGATGCTGCTAGGCGTACCACTGAATCGCGTGGTCAAACGCATTCGTCTATTCCGTGAAGAGCGCTATAAGTTATTCAAGGGTTATTTCCATGGCGTTTCGGACGCAGAAGATGAAAATATCGCAAACCAGCAAGTGCGCCTGCATTCAGTTATCATCTCCGCTGGTGCCTATGCTATTGGTAGAAGATTAGCCGATATGCAACTTGATCAGTTTGAAGTAGAGGTCAAATCAATACGACGTCCCAACTCCAACGGCGCGCATATTGATAATAACTCACCTTTGGCCGAAGGCGATGTCATCGTACTGCTAGGCCAACCAACGGGGCTAACCAATGCACAGAATGCTATTCTGATTGGTCGCCTTGCTAATAAATAAATCGCATGAGCCAACATGTCATCATCGTCGGTGGAGGAATCACAGGTTGCATGACCGCTATGGAGTTGATTCAACATGGATATCGCGTCACCATCGTTGAGCGCAATCAGATTGCCAGTCAAACATCCGGAGAGTCATCCTGGGCAGGGGCTGGTCTTGTATTTCCTTTACTACCTTGGATGTACCGTGACGCAGTCAGCCACTTGGCACTTGCGGGTGCCAATCTGTACCCCAGCATATGTGAGCAATTACTTAATGCAACAGGGATTGACCCTGAACTCACGCCATGCGGCATGATGATCCGACCACCTTTTGACGAAAAAGTGGCCTTGCAGTGGTGTCATTACAATCAGGTTACCTACGAAAAAATTGGTGACAATCTACTGTTGCCCCAAGTCTCACAAGTGCGCAATCCTCGCTTATTGCAGGCACTCAAACAATGGCTGATTCTCCATGGCGCCACTCTACTGGAGAACACCCAGTTATTGCCAATTCAGGAAAAAAACCAGCTGGATTCATGGGAAACAAGCACTGGAGAAACGCTCCATGCGGATACATTCGTTGTCACTTCCGGCGCATGGAGTTACGAGCTATTGAAACAAACCGCCGCGACCTTAAACATTAAACCCATGCGTGGGCAAATTCTGCTTTATCAATTGCCGACAGACACCTTGCCGCACATTCTCTATCAAGATGGGTTTTACATGTTGCAAAGACGGGATGGCCATGTGCTGGCGGGAAGCACCCTCGAAGATGTAGGGTTCGACACCGGCACCACCGAGTCTGCGAGGATGGAGATGCAAGCAAAGGCAGAAGCTATGCTGCCGGAACTCAAAGATTCCCCTATCCTTAAACACTGGAGCGGACTGCGTCCGGGAACCACTGACAATCTACCGACAATCAGCCAACACCCTAGTATCGCCAATCTTTATCTCAACACGGGGCATTTCAGATACGGGGTCACCATGGCACCCGCCAGCGCAAAGATCGTTACCTCGCTCATCATGGGCAAACCGCCTTTGCTTGAACCGATGCCCTACCGGTGTGACGCTATAACAGTCCAGAGAGGTGTTGTGCATGATTAAATTAGCACCGCCTATTAGCCTCATTGGTTTGATTCTGGCGCAGAAAACCCCCACCTAGGCGCATCACCCTGACCAGACTTGAACGCAACTCCAGCTACGATTACATATACAAGCAAAGTGTGCGTTGTTAGAATAGCGCTTTAAAGCTCGCCTTACCCTGCATTAGGACGTTACATGCTATTGATGATCGACAATTATGACTCATTTACCTATAACTTGGTGCAATACCTCGGTGAACTGGGGGAAGATGTTCTCGTTTACCGCAACGATGAGATCGATTTAGCCAAAGTAGCAGCGCTCAAGCCTGACCATATCGTCATTTCGCCAGGCCCATGCACGCCTAACGAGGCCGGCATCAGTGTGCCGCTTATTAAAGCATTTGCGGGGGAAATCCCACTCTTGGGGGTATGTCTAGGTCATCAAAGTATCGGTCAAGCATTTGGCGGCAACATCATCCATGCCAAGCAACTGATGCATGGGAAAACCTCACTGATTCACCATAAAAATATAGGCGTGTTCAAAAACTTACCCAATCCTTACACCGCTACGCGCTATCACTCTTTGGTCATCGAACGAGAAACCCTGCCTGAGTGTTTAGAAATTACGGCTTGGACAGAGGATGGAGAAATCATGGGGGTGCGCCATAAGACGCTTGCGGTTGAAGGGGTTCAATTCCATCCTGAATCTATTCTTACCGAATATGGACACGAGTTGCTTAACAATTTTCTGAAAGACGGCAAGTGAGCTATTCGCAAACGCTTAATCACCTCATCGATGGTCAGGATCTCAGTTTTGAGGCCATGCAAAACCTCATGCGGCTGGTCATGGCTGGTGAGCTGACCCCCGCGCAAATATCAGCATTATTGATCGCCTTACGCATCAAGGGTGAAACGATAGATGAGATTGCCGCAGCCGCATGTGTCATGCGTGAACTTTCAAGCAAAGTGAATATTCAGGATGCAACCCATCTGGTGGACACCTGCGGCACAGGCGGCGACGGAATACAAACGTTCAATGTCTCGACTGCAAGTGCCTTTGTAACCGCAGCGGCTGGAGCCAAAGTAGCCAAACATGGCGGCCGATCCGTATCGTCAACCTGTGGTAGCGCTGATGTACTGGAAGCGCTCGGTGTTAATGTGAACCTCAGCCCAGAACAAGTCGCAACATGTGTAAATTCCATTGGTTTAGGTTTCATGTTTGCCCCCAATCATCATAGCGCCATGAAGCATGCGGCTCCTGTGCGCCGTGAACTTGGCGTCAGAACACTCTTCAATTTGCTGGGACCTCTCACCAACCCTGCGGGGGCCAAGCGTCAGGTAATGGGCGTTTTTTCACCCACACTCACCGGAAAACTTGCCCATGTACTTAAACAGCTGGGGAGCCAACATGTAATGGTGGTGTGTGGTGCGGATGGCATGGATGAAATCTCATTGACGGGTGATACCTTCGTAGCTGAACTTAAAGATGGTGACGTCAAAGAATATACACTCCACCCTCGAGATTTTGGTTTCTCCTTACATGATCTAACCAGTATCAGGGTCAATGATGCCAGCGAGTCTAAGGCCATGATTCTCAACGTTCTGGCTGGCCAACAAGGCCCTGCCAGAGAGATCGTCTTACTGAACGCCGGTGCAGCCATCTATGTTTCCGGAATTGCAAACAGCCTGCAAAGCGGCATCACCGTGGCGGCTGACATGTTGGACAGTGGCAAAGCGATGCAAAAGCTGCAGCAGCTTATTGCCTGTACTAATGCATAAACAATGAAAACTGTATCTTTCTTGTGGGTATGTTTGCTTGCATTGACCTTCAATGCCTGCTCGCAAGGCAGCCCCAATACAGAGTACCTCCCTCAACATGCCGCAGTCGAAGCGACCGATGAATCAGACAACGCCACCATTGAGCAGGCATTCAGCGCCAAACTCAGCAACGTGCAAGTTAAAGGTAGCGGGGTAGTGAGTAAGTTATTGCCTGATGACAACAAGGGTTCCCGCCATCAGAAATTTCTAGTCCAGATCAGCTCGGAACAATCCCTTCTATTTACTCACAACATTGACCTAGCGCCTAGAGTGCCGATGAAGGTAGGCGATAAAATCTCCTTCAACGGTGAATATGTATACAACTCCAAAGGTGGCATAATCCACTGGACGCACCATGCACCTCAACAAGACCATGAAAGTGGTTGGATCATGTTGGATGGTGAACAATATCAATAAAGGGCATCTCTATAAATACATTTTTTTGCGAGCAGCAGCTTTGCTGATTACCTGCTTAAACCACTTGATTGTGAACCTCATATATGTCAGACATCTTAAATAAAATCATCGCAACCAAAGAAGTCGAAGTTGCATCCGCCAAAACGCAGAAGCCTCTGCCTGTGATTCAAGCCGAAGTTGCCAGCATGGCACCAGCGCGTGACTTTGTAGGCAGCATCCGAGCTAAAATCGCGCAACAGCAAGCAGCGGTCATCGCTGAGATCAAAAAAGCCAGCCCCTCTAAAGGGATCATCTGCGAAGATTTCAGACCGGCAGAAATAGCCCAAAGCTATGAAGCTGGTGGAGCGGCCTGCTTGTCGGTGCTAACCGACCGCGAATACTTTCAAGGCTCACCCGCATACCTCATGCAGGCACGCGCCGCTTGCAACCTGCCTGTTCTACGCAAAGACTTTATGATTGACCCCTACCAAGTGTACGAGGCTCGTGCCATGGGGGCTGACTGCATCTTGCTGATTGCTGCGGCGATTGACTTGGCAAAAATGCGTGAGTTGGAAAGTATTGCCCATGATCTTGGCATGGCCGTGCTAGTAGAAGTGCATAATGGCGAAGAGTTAGACCTCGCCTTGCAACTCGACACACCGTTGCTCGGTATCAATAACCGCAATTTGCGTACTTTTGAAGTAACCCTCGATACGACACTCGGCTTGCTCTCCCGCATTCCAGCGAATAAGATCGTGGTCACTGAATCCGGTATCTTTACCAAAGATGACGTCAATCAAATGCGCCATCACAACGTACATACATTTTTAGTAGGTGAGGTCTTTATGCGCCAACCAGACCCAGGCGCCGAGCTGGCAGAAATCTTTAGCTGAATCAGTCTTGGAACCCACTGTTAGGAACACACTATGAGCTACCCATACTCCCGCCCTCGCCGCATGCGCAAAGATGAATTCTCTCGCCGCCTCATGCGCGAACATGTGCTGACCACCAATGATTTGATTTACCCGGTTTTCGTGCTGGATGGCGAGAATCGTACGGAAGAAGTGGCCTCCATGCCAGGCGTCAAACGTCAAAGCATTGACCTCCTACTCAAGACCGCTGCGGAGTGTGTAGCGTTAGGCATTCCAGCCATTGCGCTGTTTCCGGTCATTGATAGCCAGTACAAAAGCTTGGATGCCGCAGAAGCCTTTAACCCGAATGGTCTAGTGCAGCGCGCTGTCAAGGCATTGAAAACTGTCGTACCGGAATTGGGGATCATTACAGATGTTGCTCTCGACCCCTACACGATCCACGGCCAAGACGGGCTTATCGATGACGCTGGCTATGTACTCAACGATGAAACCATCGAAGTGCTCATTAAACAAGCTATCTCACACGCCCATGCCGGTGCTGATATCGTGGCACCGAGTGACATGATGGATGGTCGCATCGGTCAGATTCGTGAAGCGCTAGAAAGCACACACCATATACACACTAAAATTCTAGCCTATTCAGCCAAATATGCCTCTGCATTCTATGGACCATTCCGTGATGCGGTAGGTTCTGCAGGCAACTTGGGGGAAAGCAACAAATATACCTACCAGATGGACCCTGCTAACAGTGATGAAGCCATACAGGAAGTCGCGCTCGATATTGCGGAAGGAGCCGACATGGTGATGGTCAAGCCAGGCATGCCGTATTTGGATATTGTGCGTCGCGTCAAAGACGAGTTTGGCGTACCCACTTACGCTTATCAAGTGAGCGGTGAGTATGCCATGCTCAAAGCCGCCTCGCAGAATGGTTGGCTGAATGAACAGTCCTGTGTGATGGAAAGCCTGCTGGCATTCAAACGTGCTGGCGCAGATGGCATTTTGACGTATTTTGCGATGGACGTAGCCCGCTGGTTAAGTGTTCAGCATGGCTAACCTAGCAGCGCCTTCAGCCCCTCAATATTGAGTTTATCAGCGTTCTCCCCACTCACTGCATGCTTAATGGGGACTCGGATGTCATCAATATCAAACACACTCAACTTGATTGGCCCAGCATCGGTTTGCAGTATAAACATCGGGACCTTCTTACGAAGGTCAGCACGTTTATCACGCTTACCGTCATTCACCACTCGGTACGACCTCTCGTTCACCTCGAAGGGGATTTGCTGATTGAGCAGGAACATCTCCACTTCCTTGATGCTGTCAGCATAAAGATAGAGGTGTGTCTCGGCAAGCACACCCGCCGTGCCATCTAAAACAGCGCCTGTCAGATGTGGATTGAATCTTTCCAACAACTGCATGGTAAACAGTGCATTGTGTCGCAACTCCCGCAGATGCTCAGGATGCACCTCCGCTAAAAACAGGGAATGATACAGCCTGATCTCCTCTTCGATCTCGGCGTTTGACGGTAGCGCATTTCCCTCTATGACGCCAAGCTGACGACCCGCTTTCTTTTTAGCATAAGCAAAATCAGCGATCCCGTCTTCAGCTATCATTCTGGCGGCCTGCTGCGCGACCATTTTACGTAAATGGTACGGGTTTTCTTTTGACATGGTAGCTGACCTGGCCCCCTACTTGTTTTCTTATTTGCTTGCTTTTTTATTTAATTTTGATTTCCAATTGCTTAAGTTTTCGATACAGGTGCGTACGCTCCAAGCCTGATATCTCGGCCAATTTGCTCATATTGCCGGCAACACTCTTGATATGATGCGAAAAATAAAACCGCTCAAAGTCATCCCTCGCTTCACGCAGCGGCTGATTCAGCAGGGCGGCCGATTCGAAGGCGCTCGGCTCTGCCGACAGAGAATCATGCGCACTAGGAGTCGGCTGTATTCTTTCAAACTGATGCAACACACGACTCACGTCCTCTAGACCGATTACATCATGCAAACTGGTCTGCAACAGATTACGCACTATTGCATCCAACTGAGCCATGTCGCCTGGCCAGCTGGCATTGCGCAAGGCATTCAGCGCTGCGATGTCAAATTCCTTGTACGGAATTTCGGCCTGTTCGAACTGAAGATTAGCCATTGCCAGCACTAGTTCTGGAATATCTTCCTTATGCTCTTCGAGCGCCGGCACTCTTAGTGATACTGCTGCAAGCAACTGGAGAAGATTGCTATCAAACACTCCTTCTGCCTGCAGCTTCTGCAAATTAAAACTCGTGCCACACACAACACGTACATTGTATTTTCCGGCTTTAGTGATTAACAGCAACAATCCCTTTTGCTCAGCTTTGCTTAAGGTAGCGACTTCATCAATCAATACGACACCATTTTGAGCCTGCTCCAGAATGTCCGTAGTAGCACTCACAAGCTGACCCTGCTCTGTCAATCGTAACCAGGGGGTGTTACGCACATGCAAATATCTGGCACAAAGTTCTGCGCCACACCCCACAGGGCCAATCAGCAATACTGGGCTAGGCGTATCACTCGCATTATTCACCAGCTTTTCTAGCCGCTCCTTTAATGCGCTGACAATCTGGCTTTTACCCAAACCAGATAAACTCATCTCCGATTTTGGCAAGTGCTCACTGTGTTTCAGAGCCGTTGCAACAGTATTGAGCAATTTCTGCAAAGCAATAGGCTTTTCTAGGAAATCGAATGCACCGATACGGGTTGCCTCCACTGCAGTGTCAATGGTGCCATGACCAGACATCATAACCACAGGCATGGTCAATAAATCACTGTTCGCCCACTCTTTTAATAAACTGATGCCATCACAATCAGGCATCCAGATATCCAGCAAGACCACATCAGGGCGCTCATGTAAGCGCTTATTGCGTGCCACTGCTGCATTTTCAGCCAACTCAACGCGATACCCTTCGTCTTGCAATATATCGCGCAGTAGCTCCCTGATGCCAATTTCATCATCAACGACTAAAATATGTTTTGAAGCCATTTTATTTTCTGAATTTTAACTTGGTATTTCAATCTTAATTATCACGATTTACTTCTTACTTTTTTGGTCATTTTAGCATCCGCCAAAAGAGGCAGTGTGATGGTAATCAACGCTCCGCCATGACCAGCTCCCATCTCAGGCAGATTCTCGATTCTAATCCCCCCTTTATGTTCCTCAATGATCTTTTTTACAATCGGTAGCCCCAAACCCGTCCCATGTAATTTGGTCGTGATGTACGGCTCAAATGCGTGCAACATAATCTCCGTAGGAAAGCCCGAACCATTGTCCTGTATTTTTAACAACAACTGCCCCTTCTCACTCACCGTTTCAATTAAAATCAATGGCTCCTCTCTTTGATCCAAGGCATCCTGCGCATTCTGGATTAAGTTGTGCAACACTTGACGCAACATCGTACTGTCACCTTTGATCACACTCGCTTGCTTTGTCAGCCGAAGATCCAGCTTCACTTTTGATGTCTCATAAAGCGAAACCACCTCCAGAATCAACGCATTGATATCTAGCTCAGTCAAATGGGGTGCCGATGAGCGTGCGTACTCGCTGAATTCATTCACCATTTTCTTCATCGCATCTACTTGGTTCACTATCGTTTCAATCGATCGGTGCAAAACCTCTGCATCGGCACTTTCGAGCTTATGACAGAGCTTATGTGCCATACGCTCTGCTGACAACTGAATCGGCGTTAGCGGATTCTTAATCTCATGCGCCAAACGCCTCGCCACCTCACCCCATGCCGCATCACGTTGTGCCTGCACCATGGCGGTGGCATCATCAAACACAGCCACATACCCCCCATCAGGGAGGCGAGTCCCACGCAATGTAATGATTTGTTTTCCTTGTGTGGTCGCCAATTCTACTTGCGTTTGTAGATACGCTTTCTGCCCAACATCCTGCTGACTATGCAATGCCAATACTTCAAAAAAACTGGCCAATCGCGCCTGTTTTGCAATGATCTGCTCTGGGGTGAACCCGACATACCCCTCCAAAGAAATTCCCAAAATATTAACCGTGGCCTCATTAAACGTACGCAATTCACCACGCCCATTCAGCGCCAACACGCCGGAGGAAAGGTGGGCCAAAATGGTTTCTAGATAACCTCGCGCGGCCTCAACTCGCGCTCTATTCCTGTCGGCGGCCTTGGTTGCATCACCCAGTTGACGCGTCATACTGTTAAATGACTGTACCAGCACGCCCAATTCATCCTTACCATGAGAGGGCAACATAGTGCTGTAATCGCCACTGGCAATCGCCTTGGTTCCCTCTGCCAACACAGTCAACGGTTCCGATAATCGGCGGCTCAACACAAAGGCTACGGCAACCGCTGTGAGCATGGCCAGCAGCATCACCAAGGTCAAGGTCAGGGCGAACACCTCCCTGAGTGAGGTGCGACTATAAGAGAGTTGCTGATAATCCTGATACACATCCTGCACTGCCTCTGCGGTAGTCGCCAGCGGCTTAGGTACTGGTTGCAACAGTTGCAAAATACGCATCTCTCCAGCCAGATCCTGCACACTGACTGGCACCAGCACTCGTAGGTACAAGCCCTTCCCCGCAATCGGCTCTATGCCTCCATAAACGCGCTGCCGTGCTTGCCTCAATTGTGTCACTGTCGGCAATTCAGGTAAAAAACTGCTTGCATCCCCACTGGAAACAGCCAGAATCCTCCCTTGCTGCGTCAACAGGGCAGCCTCCTGTATGCCACTTTTCTCTCTTAAATCATTCAGCATCGCAAAACGACTATTGGAAGGCTGGAATGCCAAACTTGCGGCCATGCCCTCACCCTTCTCTTTCACATCCGCCAGCATGATCTCAAGTGCTGTCTGACCAAGATTCAATCCCCCCTCCAACGCAGACTCCACCTTGACGTTAAACCAAGATTCTATTGAACGGGTTAAAAAGTTGACCGAGACCAGATAAATGATCAAGCCTGGGATAAATGCCATCAGCGCAAATGATCCTAAAAGACGCAGAGTGAAACGACTACCCATCACCTGCTGACGCAGATTCTTATATAAGCTTCTGAGTTGCACAGCAATCAGGACCACCAACAACCCCACCAGCGTAATATTTAAAACCGCCAGCAATGTGTAATGTTCGCCCGATGCTGCTGTGTTGGCACTGGTGTTTGATAGCAGATATAGCAGCAAAGCCCCTAATGCAGCACTGGTGAACACGACATATTTCATTTGAACAACACCGGAACCCAGGCAAAGCGCGGCGATACCATTTGCCAATCATCCGACGTAAGCCCCTCCATCTGTAAGGCTTTTGGCAGTTTTTTATGGTCAAGGCGCATCAATAGGTGAGCACGGTACTTCTCGCCCTTCTCCACGTCTGACTTTTCAAACACTTTAACATCTTGAATGATGGACAAGTCCTCCATCGCCTCATCCAAACTCGCATAAACTCTCTGTTGATCATTTCTCACCACAAGATATTGTCGGGTTAATGCGTGATAGCTCAGGGCGACTTGCTGCGTAGCGGTGGCAATTTCATCATCAAACCAATATTTTTGAGGTGACACCAACTGGAATTCGATGAGAAAGTGAAACGTAAACCCTTTCTGAATGGCTTTTTCCATCTCTGTACTGAAATTGATTTCCACATCGGCATTGAGCAAAAAATCATCTTCATAAGCACTCAAATTAGCACTCCTGATGCTCAAGCTGTTACCTGCCATCGCAATGCTGGAGTAGCACAGCAACCCAGCGATACACAGTCCAAGCTTAATCGTGAGCGGAGCCCATAGCAAAACGCCCTCTAATGCTCGGCGCATGTCGCCCCAACACCGAAGTAGCCAATGCTGTAGAGCGAAGAACGCCCCCCACAGCGAAGGCGCAGTGGATGCGCACTGACAACCTGTCTGTATTTCTTTAATGTTTCTGTAGCAAAGCATAGAAAAAACCATCATGTAGGTCGGTTGGAATCAATTGGTCATTCATATGCGTGATATTCATCTGACCACCTAGGCCTAAAGGCAACAACGTTGCATCGGCGTGTCGCTGCAAGAAAGCATCCACCTGCCGTTGATTTTCCTCCTGAAAAACGGAACAGGTAACGTAGAGCAATTTACCACCCTTTGCCAGCATCTTCCATAAATTCGAAAGGATTCTCGCTTGCTGACCAGCAAAAGCCTCCACATCAGCCTTGCGACGTAACCACTTAATATCAACATGCCGTCTAACGATCCCTGACGCGGTGCAGGGCACGTCAGCCAAGATCCGATCAAACAACTGACCATCATGCCAATCTGAAGCACCTGCATCTCCCACCTTCAATGTTGCGGTCAATTGTAGCCTATCCAAATTGCTTTTCACACGTTGCAGGCGTTGCTCATCACTATCTAAAGCAGTCATGTCCAACTGCGCCAATTCTAGGACATGCCCGGTCTTACCCCCAGGCGCGCAGCATGCGTCCAGCACGCGCATCCCAGGCTGCACATCAAGTAACGGAGCTGCCAGCTGAGCGCCATAATCCTGAACAGAAACAATTCCTTCATTAAAACCAGGCAGCTTCTGCACAGGCATCGGCCTAACCAGTGTGATGGCTTGCACACCAGTCTGATGCGCTTCAATCTGATGCGCTACTAATGATTGCAGATAAGCCTGTAGGCTCATCTTGTTTGTATTCACGCGCAAAGTCATTGGGGGATGCTGGTTACCCGCACTCAACATCGCCTGCCAATCTTTTGGATACTGCCGCTTGAGTGTATCGATCCACCATTGCGGATAGGAATAAACCGCCACTTCGGTTGATTGTACTTGGGTGACCAACTGCTCCTGCTTGCGCAACAAGTTCCGCAACACCGCATTCACCAAGCCCTTAGCCCACGCCTTGGGACTGGGCTTCTTCAACTGGCTCACTGCATACACTGCCTGATTCACCACCGTAAAATCGTCCGCTTCATCATGTAGCAACTGATAAATAGCCACGATCAGCAAAGCGCGTATCCGCTCATCGGTGAGCGGTTTATCTAATAAACAACGCAGATAGGCCTCTATCTCACCATAATGGCGTAAAGCGCCATAACTCAAATCTGTAGCACCCCCGCGCTGCTGAGGAGTGGCCTGCGGAAAGCGAGCCTGCACCTCTGGCAATGAAACAGTTAGATTGCGCCCAGACAGTACTTGGCTGACCGTGTATGCAGCGATGAGTTGAGAAATATACAAGGTTTAAATGAAGCGCGTAATGATTTAAAAGTCCATTCTAGTTGGTTTAAGGCATCTCTCCAAACAACACAGCATCGATTTCTGGCTAAGTTACAGCCTTACCTAGTTCCGATAACGTGGTGAAAACATCACCCGCCTTAAGATTGTGACCCTGCACAAAAGCATGGGCAGCAAGGCGCTTTCCTCCAGGAGCTTGCAGTTCAGTTATCCGCAACACACCCTCACCACAAGCGACCAACACGCCATCGTGTGTATCAATGACCTCACCAATCTTCACACCCCCATCACCAAAAGCAGGCTCTGATGTCGCCATCCAAATACGACACACTTGCCCTCCCCAGTGACTTTGTGCCACAGGAAATGGATTAAAAGCACGCACCTGCTGAGCAATAATCTCCGCTGTATTACTCCAATCGATCTCTGCCTCGGCCTTGCCTAACTTATGTGCATAAGTCACCAAAGCCTCATCTTGTGGCGTACTGGCTAGGTGACCATTTGATTCCAACTCACGCATTGCCTGCACCATCAAGTCCGCCCCCATGTTAGCCAACACATCATGCAAACTTTGAGTGGTGTCCGTTGAGGTAATGGGCACCTCCCCTTTACTGACCATCGCCCCCGCGTCCAGCGCAGGCACCACTTCCATAATCGTGACGCCCGTGACAGCATCTCCCGACAGTATAGAACGATGAATAGGGGCAGCACCTCGCCAGCGCGGCAACAAAGAGGCGTGAATGTTGTAGCAACCATACTTTGGCATCGTCAATACCGCAGTCGGAATAATCAAACCATAAGCCGCCACGATCATGACGTCGGCGTTCATTTCATTGATGCACGCCTGCACCTCGGCTGGCTTCAGACTCTCTGGCTGAAATACAAGCAAACCATGCTCCTCAGCCAATACTTTGATAGGACTTGCCTTCAACTTCATACCACGTCCTGCCGGACGATCCGGCTGAGTCAGCACCATCACTACTTGATGCCCCGCTCTGATTAATGCGGCCAGTGCCGGAACGGCAAATTCCGGAGTTCCTGCAAATATGATTCTCAACGACAGTCCTTAACCTATTGAATATTAATGATGCACAACCCACTAGAGGGCAGTTCTATAAATACATATTTTGCGAGCATCCGCTTCGCTGATTGCCTACTTAAAACACTTGAGCGCATTACTGTGCTGTGCCTTTGGCGTGTGAATAATGCGCTTTGGCGCATAGATTCCACAGACATGCCCTGTACGGGTAATACTACATCTCAAGCTCTGCATTTATAGAGGTATCCTAAACTTATCGCGTGCGCTTTTGCTTAAGAAGCTTATGCTTGATACGGTTACGTTTAAGCAGAGATAAGTACTCCACAAAAACCTTACCCTGTAAATGATCAATTTCGTGCTGGATGCATACACTCAACAACCCATGCGCTTCCAATGTAAAGGACTGACCATCCCGATTCCAAGCCTCGACGGTCACCCTTTCCGCTCTAGTGACAGTTTCATAGACTCCAGGTACAGAAAGACATCCCTCTTCATAATCTTGCACACCGTCTCTTGCAATGATCTTGGGGTTGATAAACACCTGCAGTTGATCCTTGGTTTCACTCAAATCAATAATCAGCAATTGGATATGCTGATCCACTTGCGTTGCGGCCAACCCGATACCCGGGGCTACGTACATGGTCTCCGCCATATCATCGATCAAACGCTGCAATGCCCCACTCACCTCTTTTATAGGTTTAGCCACCGTGTGTAGCCTTGGGTCTGGGTAACTAAGAATATCAAGAATTGCCATAAAAACTCTTTAATTAATCGACTACTTGCTCAAAAATATCCACCAAATAAATCGAAAGCCTTTCCATAAAAGCTTGATTCTTGAATGAATTACATGCTAAATTTTGCGTGGTCTCGTGGCACATGTGCCTCATTTACATGCCAACCGCCTATCTTGTGCTCGTTAGACCGAGGTCATCCAACTATGTTTCGCTATATTATAACGCTGCTCATGTTTTGTTGCTTAAGCTTGCAGGTTCAAGCCCAAGTCGTTGAGCTCAACAAAAACCATCCCAACCGTCACATTGTTGTCAAAAATGACACCTTGTGGGGAATCTCAGGAGATCTCTTAAATAATCCATGGTTGTGGCTACAGGTGTGGGAACTGAATCGCGATCAAATTAAAAATCCACATTTTATCTACCCTAGTGCCATTAACCACGCGGGCAAGGTAATCCAAGACCCCGATCCCCCTAAACTAACCGAGGAGCAAATACGAGCCAAAGCCAACGAAAAACCGGAAATCAAAGCGCTAAACTTCAATATTCCTCGGGATGAAGAAAGTAAGGTCGTCGTCAACTTTGAAAGAACTATGGCACCTTCAGATGCAGCCCCTGAGGCTGACATACTCAATCTCCCTAATGAGCGCCCGAGACTGCCCATGGCGTTCCGTGTTTTTGACCATGTGCAATATGCCTTGAGCATACAGGCATATGAGCCCGTAAACGTACTGGAGTCGAACAGACTCCCTAAGTCAATTTAGATGTCCACCCACAACACCCAAGAAGATTCTCTGCATTTGAAACAAGGCGCAGCGATTGTTGAAAAGTCACTGTGGGTTGCTTTAGGCAATATCAGCGGCATTGGCTCACAAACTTTCTGCCTGTTACTCAAGACCTTCAGTGGGCCAGATCAAATTTACTCCGCTAGTTTACGTCAATTAAAGGAAGTTGTTTCTGACTCTATTGCAAAGGCTATCACGCAGGGACCAGAGCAGGCACTCACAGAAACGTTTCAGCAATGGCTTACCCAACCTGACAATCATCTTGTCACACTTGCGGATTCAGAGTATCCAAAATCATTACTGGAAATTGCCGACCCACCTCCTTTTCTGTATGCAAAAGGCAACCTCAGGCTACTGAATCAACCCAGCATCGCTATCGTAGGCAGTCGCAATGCTTCTGTGCAAGGGGAAAGGAATGCAGAATTCTTTGCACACGATTTATGCCAATATGGCTTGTGCATTGTCAGCGGTCTAGCGTTGGGGATTGACGGAGCGGCTCACCGCGGTGCACTTAGCGCAAAGGGTGCCACCATTGCCGTTGTCGGTACAGGCCTGGATATCGTCTATCCGGCAAAACACCGCGATTTAGCCCATCAGATTGCTGAACACGGGCTGATCATCTCAGAATTTTCACTGGGCACCCCCTCCAAACCGCAAAACTTTCCCAAGCGCAACCGGATCATCAGCGGCTTGAGCCTAGGATGTCTCGTAGTGGAAGCCAACCTGCAAAGCGGCTCACAAATTACCGCGCGCTTGGCCGCTGAGCAAGGGCGGGAAATTTTTGCCATTCCCGGCTCCATCCATTCGCCCATGTCAAAAGGCTGCCACCAACTCATCAAGCAAGGCGCAAAATTGGTCGATTGCACGCAAGATATTGTCGAAGAACTCAAGATTGAAGCCGTATTAGATAGCACATCACTAACTTCAGATGCTAAAACAAAGACCTCAAATCACTCAGATGACAGACCAGGTAGCAAACTACTTGACGCCATGGGCTTTGAGGCGATGTCCCTGGAGCATCTGGTGAGCATCAGTGGCTTGACGGTAAGCGAAGTTTCATCCATGCTAATGATACTTGAGCTCGAAGGAAAAGTAGCCAGCCTAATAGGAGGACAGTACCAAAAAATCGTGTAGTTCAAAATCCAGCCGTTTGCATAAACCATCTAAATAAGGATAACAACTATGTTTGAAGTATTGGTTTACATGTTTGAAAACTACATTGACACGCAATTCAGACCTGACGACAACACATTATCCAAAGAGTTGTTTGCCGCAGGTTTTGATCAAGACGACATTAACGGCGCATTCGACTGGTTTAATCAACTCGAGTCGATGACCGACAAGCCTGAATCATTTCAAATGGCAGATTCTGCCAATACCCGTATTTTCACAGACATAGAGCTTAAAAAGATATCCAGCGAGAGTATCGCTTTCATTCTTTTCTTGGTGCAGGCAAATATTCTGAACACATCGCAGCGCGAACTGGTGTTAGAACTTGCGATGAATGTCCCTCAGGCAGAAATTCGTATTGAAGAAATGCGCTGGATAGTACTCATGACCACATGGGGCGCAAGTAAATCTGGCCCCGACAAAACCAAAGAATATCTTTTTATTGAAGATATTCTGCTGAATAAACAAAAACCGACGCAACACTAAAGGTCTAGTCGGTTTCTCAAGCATACGCGTGCACATACTGCACGCGTTTTATTCGCTGATATTATTGATAATACGGCTGATCGTACCCGCCTGATTCAGGGTATAGAAATGCAAACTTGGCACCCCCCATGCAAGCAGAGTTTCACATAGCTCACTAACCACATCTACACCAAATGCACGTAACGATGCCATATCATCGCCATACTCTTCTAGCCGCATCTTCAGCCAGCGAGGGATATCCGCTCCACACACGCTAGAAAAACGGGCCAGCTGGGTGATGTTGTAGATCGGCATAATGCCTGGGACAATAGGCATCGCGATGCCCAACGCATCGCACTGCTCTACAAACCTAAAATAGGCATCTGCATTATAAAAGTACTGCGTAATCGCGGCATTAGCGCCCACTTCCATCTTACGCTTCAGATTCTGCAAATCTGCGGCTGGCGTCCTCGCCTCTGGATGAAACTCGGGATAGGCAGCCACTTCAATATTGAAATGATTACCGGTCTCCTGACGAATGAACCGCACAAGCTCAGACGCATATCGAAAATCTCCCGCGCTTACCTCTCCGGATGGAACATCACCGCGTAATGCAACCAAACGGTTGATCCCGTGCGATTGGTATGCTTGCAGCAGATCTCGAATCTCCTGCTTACTGGAAGAGATGCATGAAATATGGGGAGCTGCAGAGAATCCTTCCTGCTGAATCTCGAGAACTGTATCCATGGTGCGATCGCGTGTTGACCCACCTGCCCCAAATGTCACCGAGAAGAATTCTGGATTGAATGCAGCCAACTGTGCACGCGCATCTCGTAGTTTTTGCATCCCCTCTTCCGTTTTGGGAGGAAAAAACTCAAAACTAACTGTAAATTTTTTTGCCATTGCTTTCACTTATTTAAGTATTCGTAAGCTCTCGCTTAAATTCATCTAACTTTTATCAAAATAAGGCCGATAACAACCAAGAAAGCACACTATACACCAGTGCCCCGATAATGCCGGCAAAAATGGTGCTGACCTCAAAGCCGCCCAGCCAGAAACCAACCCCATAAAACAACAAGCCATTGATCACTAGAATAAACAAACCTAAGGTGAGAATCGTAATCGGCAGCGTCAACAACACCAAGATTGGTCGAATCAACATATTCACCAATCCGATAATAAGTGCTGCCAACAATGCTGCCATCACCCCCGCTACATGAATGCCTGGGACCCAATAAGCCACCGCCAGTAGCGCCAGCGCATTGAGCCCCCACACATACAGCAACTTCATGCAAACTCGGCTAGTAGCGGTAAGTCTCTGGCTTAAATGGGCCTTGCTTATTCACGCCAATATAAGCCGCTTGTGCATCCGTCAATGTCGACAGCTGTGCATTTAGCTTCTTCAATTGCAGCAATGCCACCTTTTCATCCAGATGCTTAGGTAAGGTATACACGCCCACTGGATATTTGGCAGTTTGTGTAAACAACTCAATTTGCGCGATAGTTTGGTTGGCAAATGAGGAGCTCATCACATAACTCGGGTGACCTGTACCACAACCTAGATTCACCAAGCGGCCTTTTGCCAACAGGATGATTTTTTTGCCATCAGGGAAAATCACATGATCTACCTGCGGCTTAATTTCATCCCATTGGTATTGTTCCAGTGAGGCGACATCAATCTCGTTATCGAAGTGACCAATGTTACACACAATGGCCTGATCCTTCATTTTAGCCATGTGGTCATGCGTAATCACATGGTAATTGCCGGTCGCGGTGACAAAAATATCGCCATGTTCAGCGGCGTATTCCATGGTAACTACACGGTAGCCTTCCATCGCGGCTTGTAGCGCACAGATTGGATCAATTTCAGTCACCCAGACTTGTGCAGAAAGCGCACGTAGCGCTTGCGCAGAGCCTTTACCCACATCGCCATAACCGGCAACAATGGCAATTTTTCCTGCAATCATCACATCAGTGGCACGTTTGATCGCATCCACCAATGATTCGCGGCAACCATAAAGATTGTCAAATTTAGACTTGGTCACAGAGTCATTCACATTGATTGCAGGGAAAGCCAGCTTGCCTTCTTTATGCATCTGGTATAGGCGGTGCACACCCGTGGTGGTTTCTTCAGTCACCCCTTTAATTTGCGCCAAACGGGTTGAGTACCAGGTAGGATCAACGACCAATTTAGCCTTGATGGCGGAGAACAAACAGGTTTCTTCTTCTGAAGTTGGATTTGCTACCAATGATACATCTTTTTCCGCACGTGTACCCAAGTGCAGCAACAATGTTGCATCGCCGCCATCATCCAAAATCATGTTGCTGTTGCCACCATCCGTCCATTCAAAAATACGGTGCGTATAATCCCAGTATTCAGCAAGTGTCTCGCCCTTGACAGCAAACACAGGCGTGCCACCTGCCGCAATCGCTGCAGCTGCGTGATCTTGAGTAGAAAAAATATTGCAAGATGCCCATCGCACTTCTGCACCTAAATCCTTTAACGTTTCAATCAGCACCGCTGTTTGAATCGTCATGTGCAGGCTGCCAGTAATGCGAGCCCCCTTAAGCGGCTGTGCCTTCGCAAACTCTTCGCGAATCGCCATTAAGCCTGGCATTTCAGTTTCGGCAATCGCAATCTCTTTGCGACCAAATGCAGCCAATCCAATATCTGCAATTACATAATCATTAAAGTCTGTCACGGTATCACTCCTCGAATGGTGTGACGGGAGGGAGGGAGAATAGAGGGAATCCGTCTCACCCCTACCCCGTGCCGGCACGGTTAATTGGTGAGCGTCGTTGCAACATTTTTCCGAGCCTGGGAGACTGTGTGACCACAGCAACTCTCGCAACGCCCCTCAGAACAGTTTGATTATACTAGGGAAACACGGAGCAAGTCCACATCCAAGCCTTTTGAAACATCCATCACCACTTCCTTTGAGGGGCTGTCCCGTAGTTTCTTTAAGCCCCCTACTCATTCAGCTTGAAGGATTTTATCCAAGAAGGTGGTTCATTTACGAACCTTTCAGTTCGTAAATGAACATGCCTAAACGCACCTGGCTTACTGGGATCGTCTTTAACATGAATGCCAAAACTTCCCTCAACAATTAAGCACCCATTCAATCCGACTGCAAAACGCTTACAGCCCTGCTGCTACGCGCAAGGCCGCAGCTTTGTCGGTTTTTTCCCAACCAAATTCTGGCTCATCTCGACCAAAGTGACCGTAGGCCGCTGTTTTAGTGTAAATCGGACGCAACAGATCTAACATTCTAACGATGCCTTTGGGACGCAAATCAAAATATTCGTTCACCAAAGCCGTCAGCACCTCGTTCGAAACTTTACCAGTGCCATACGTTTCCACCATCACAGACGTGGGGCGTGCCACGCCAATCGCATAACTCACCTGCACCATGCAACGAGAGGCCAAGCCAGCCGCTACGATGTTTTTAGCCACATAGCGCCCCGCGTAGGCTGCGCTACGATCCACTTTAGAAGGATCTTTACCAGAGAATGCGCCACCACCGTGAGGTGCTGCGCCACCGTAAGTATCTACGATAATTTTACGACCCGTCAAACCGCAATCGCCTTGCGGACCGCCAATCACAAAACGTCCGGTCGGGTTCACCAAAAACTTAATATCCCCTTTGACCAACTCTTTCGGCAATACTGGCTTGATAATTTCCTCTATCGTCGCTTCACGCACCTGCTCCAACGTCATTTCTGGCGCGTGCTGTGTTGAGACGACTACGGTGTCAATCTTATGCGGCTTACCATCTACATATTGCACGGTGACCTGTGATTTCGCATCCGGTCGCAACCATGGTAAACGACCATCTTTACGCAACTGCGCCTGGCGCTCCATGAGGCGATGGCTTAACCAGATTGGCAATGGCATCAATTGCGGCGTTTCGTCCACCGCATAACCAAACATCAAACCTTGGTCACCCGCACCTTGATCCAAGAGATCATCATGTGCACCATCCACGCCCTGCGCAATATCAGGAGACTGTTTGTCATACGCCACCAATACAGCGCACCCCTTATAGTCGATACCATATTCTGTATTGTCATAACCAATGCGCTTAATGGTGTCACGCGCGACTTTAATGTAATCGACATTCGCTGTTGTCGTAACCTCACCCGCCAGTACAATTAAGCCGGTGTTGGCCAATGTCTCTGCCGCTACACGTGCAGTCGGGTCTTGGGTTAAAATAGCGTCTAGAATACTGTCTGAAACTTGGTCAGCTAACTTGTCTGGATGACCTTCAGAAACGGACTCGGAAGTAAATAAGTAAGAATTCATGATCTGCCTTGGAAGATTAAAGTTTAAAAAACGCTTACTAAAGGCTAAAGCAAGCATAAAAAGGATGCACATTATAACTGAAAGGCATGCTATCAATACATTTTTGCGAGCATCAGCTTCGCCGATTGCCTGCTTAACCAACTTGCGAGCATCCCCTATTGATTTAACGAAAAAATAAGACATGACACACACACTACGTTTTACCAAAATGCAAGGTGCCGGCAATGACTTCATGGTTGTTGATGGTATCCATCAATCCGTGCATCTAACGCCAAACAAGATTCAGCAACTTGCCAACCGCCAATTTGGCGTCGGATTCGACCAACTACTGCTAGTCGAACGGTCTCCCGTTGCTGATTTTAAATATCGCATCTTCAATGCCGATGGCAGCGAAGTCGCACAATGCGGCAATGGCGCGCGTTGTTTCGTGCGCTTTGTCACCGATCAGCAACTCACTCAAAAACGCGAAATTAAGGTTGAGACCGCCAGCGGCATCATCACCCCAAAGCTGGAAGAAAACGGGCTGGTTACTGTGGATATGGGATCACCTCACTTTGACCCAAAAGACATCCCTTTCTTGGTAGATGCAGTCGCCAATAGCTATCAGTTGGAAATAGCGGAGCAAACTTACGAAATCTCCGCTGTTTCCATGGGGAACCCGCACGCAGTACAAATTGTAGAAGACATTGAAACTGCCCCTGTCGTCTCACTGGGGAGCAAAATCGAACATCACCCTCGCTTTCCACAGCGAGTCAATGCTGGCTTCATGCAAATCATCGACCAACACCACATCAAACTGCGTGTCTTTGAACGTGGCAGCGGCGAAACGCTCGCCTGTGGCACTGGCGCATGCGCTGCCGTTGTTGTAGGCATTCAACTTGGACGACTTCAATCACCGGTAAAAGTTTTTGCTCGAGGTGGCGAGCTGACCATTGCCTGGGATGGCAACGATGCTCCTGTGATGATGACAGGCCCTGCTGTTAGCGTGTTTACAGGTGAAATAGAATTAACTTAATCTTACCGAGTCCCTCATAGGAAGAACAACATGACCACCACTCAAAACTCTGAAATTTCCAACACGCAAGTCGCCGATTTCTTGCGTAACCACCCTGATTTTTTCGAACATCATGCCCATCTGCTGGCGGAAATCACGCTACCTAGCCCGCACGGCAATGGTGTGATCTCATTGGCCGAGCGCCAGCAGCTCGCTCAACGCGATAAAGTCCGTGTGCTGGAAGCCATGATGGCAGAAATGATTAAGCACGCTGAAGAAAACGACGTAACCAGTGACAAAGTCCATCAACTGAGTCTGCAACTGTTGAATCAGCAAAGTTTTAGCGCGCTACAACAACACATTGCTGAGGTCATGCGTTTGGATTTTTCCGTTTCACAATGCGCGATCCGCATCTGGGTAAGGCCCAGCAATAACACCATCGCCAAGGACCCCGCCTTCACCCCCGTCTCAGAAACATTCAGCAACTGGATCATGACACTAAAACAAGCACACGGTGGCAAAAAGCCCGAAGCCGCTGACGACTTATTGCCTGAAAATCTCAAGTCTTATGCTTACATTCCTTTGTGCAAAAAATCCTTAGACCAGCGCCCGTTCGGTGTATTGGTGCTGGGTAGTGAGGAAGCCAGCCGCTTCACCGCAGAAATGGGCACACTGTATTTGGACAGAATAGGCGAGCTCGTCAGCGTAGCCCTGCTCAATCACCTATTTGCATTGCAACTTTAACCCTGATTTTCCATGAGGACTTGCAATGACAACTGGTTGGCCACTGGCATATCTTGATGATTATCTGCAACATCTGACCTTTGAGCGCAGACTGAGTGTCCTCACTTGTAAAAGTTACGACCGAGATATCCGCCTGCTGTTTGAACTCACCCATGGCACTGACCTTAAAGAAATTACGTCACAGCACGTCAGGCGCTCAATTGCCACCCTGCACAGTCGCAATTTGAGCGCAAAAAGTATATCCCGATCCCTCTCGGCCTGGCGTGGCTTCTACACCTATCTGGTGCACCATCACCATTTCAGCAAGAATCCCGTCACGGGACTACGTGCGCCCAAAGCCGCCAAATCACTACCTCAAGCACTCTCTGTTGATCAGGCGGTGAAACTGGTTGACATGGCCGACAGCGATGATCAACTCACACTGCGTGACCATGCCATCTTTGAACTATTCTATTCCTCCGGGTTGCGATTGAGCGAACTAGTCAACTTGGACATCGATATGCTAGACTTTACCGAAGGCACGGTTACCGTTACCGGAAAAGGAAACAAAACGCGCATCGTTCCTCTTGGGAGCCATGCGATCAGGGCTATCCAGAATTGGATGCAACAGCGTGCACTCATCAAGACTGATGACAAGGACCATAAAGCTTTATTCATCACCAAGCAAGGTCGCAGAATCACGCAACGTGCAGTGCAATACCGTTTCAAAATATGGTCGATCAAACAGGGTATCAATGCTGACATACATCCACACACCCTACGCCACAGCTTTGCCACCCACGTTTTACAATCCAGCGGCGATTTGCGCGCCGTACAGGAAATGCTTGGTCACGCCAATATCAGCACCACACAGGTATATACGCACTTAGATTTTCAGCACTTGGCAAAAATCTATGACGCAGCTCACCCTAGAGCAAAAAAGAAATAGCATCTGAATTTTGGCTTCCGCCGCCGTTACTGCGGCTTAACCTAAAGGTTAGCGTATGCCGCAACTCGCTTAGCTCGTTGTCAGCCCCTTGCCAGCATCTACGAAAAGGCGCACCCGCGCACCAAGAAAAAATAATAATACCCTACTGTTTTACTATGACTTCATGGATTTTATGGCAAAATAGCGCTTACAGAATTTTTACCCATAAAAGGAACCATGATGGAACATCAATTACCCGCATTACCCTATGCTAAAAACGCACTGGCACCGCACATTTCAGAAGAAACTTTTGAATTTCACTACGGTAAACACCACCAAACCTATGTGACCAATCTGAATAATCTGATTAAAGGCACCGAGTTCGAAGATTCCAGCTTAGAAGAAATCGTTAAAAAATCAGTGGGTGGCGTTTATAACAACTCAGCCCAAGTATGGAACCACACCTTCTTCTGGAATTGCATGAAACCAAACGGCGGTGGCACACCAACTGGGGCTCTGGCGGATGCCATCAACACAAAATGGGGCTCATTCGACGAATTCAGAAAAGCATTCCAGGCTTCTGCTGTGGGCAACTTCGGTTCTGGCTGGACATGGCTGGTTAAAAAAGCTGACGGTTCAGTAGACATCGTGAACATGGGCCCAGCTGGCACACCACTAACCACTGGCGACAAAGCGCTACTCACTATCGACGTTTGGGAGCATGCCTACTACATCGACTACCGCAATGCCCGCGCGAAATTTGTGGAAGTATTTCTGGCATCATTAGCCAACTGGGATTTTGCTTCTGCCAATTTCTCATCATAGTGGTAAATATATTCACGCCATCATAAATACCTAATTCTAAAGCCTCGAATTTCGAGGCTTTAGAACAAGAAATCAGCTCTACTGCAACTAGTAAAGGATTTAAGTCTCTTTTTTAAGAAGAAAGTTTCCCAACAAAACCAACCCTGATAGCACCATCAATAGGATTGCCTTAATAATATAACTCATTGATAATTTGCGCATGAAAGCTGGATATGGATAACCGCGCGCAAATTTTACTCAAGACATTGGTTGAACATTACATTAGCGATGGTCATCCAATTGGGTCACGCACACTGCTACAGCACTCTGGTCTGGATGCGAGCCCTGCGACCATCCGCAATGTCATGAGTGATCTGGAGCAGCTTGGTTTTATTGCCAGTCCACATACTTCAGCAGGACGTGT
>VGIC01000022.1 GCA_016867975.1 Betaproteobacteria bacterium
GTGGCTTTGGGTTATAATGCACACCCGCAAATTGATTGCGGGATAGGTTCGGGGCGTAGCGCAGCCTGGTAGCGTACTTGCATGGGGTGCAAGGGGTCGAGTGTTCGAATCACTCCGTCCCGACCAATAAAATCAATGAGTTGTAAAAATAAAGCCGGCCAAGTTCTGGCTTTTTTCGTTTTCGGGATAACTTATATTGTTGTTGGATAAGCAACATAAAAAAGCCAGCAGAATGTGACCCTCGTCTTCATGTCCTCCCATTTGCATAAACAGGCTTTGCTATGCCGAAGCTACATACAATCTTTGGTATTCAGCTAGTTAGTCATTTTTGTTTAGCTTCGATTAGGTGCTAGTTCAGGACCTGCGCCCCATACTTCACCTACATCGATTTCGCCCAATAGTATATCCAGCATAAGTAATTATTTAATCAATCACATTCAATTGATAAATCGTAAATGGTAATTCTCTAAGAGTCACCCAGAGTCTAGTGCATCAAATACTCAACCTCTGGTAGCACTAACTCCCAGTGCTTGCACCTCAGATTGTTGGCATCTCCTGCCTTTGCTTTTCTGGCCAGAATTGCTGATACGCGCACCTCGATAATCTCACCTTTGGGAGGGCTGAATTTCTGGGCCATCCGTGTCACTGTGATGCCGCTTTCATCAGCTAACTCCCAGCCTGGCTTACCGTCTGAGCGGGGTCGAAGTAGCAACCGGTTGCCGACTTGAAGTGCTGCGATGGCTTTATGAATGGGGTCTGTAGCAGAGAAATATCCTGGCCATGACAAAATAATCTGCTCAGCATCAGCAACCCATGTCCGATGTGCGAGCCTTGGTTCAGGCAGGTAGCCGGATGGTCTCGTTCGAAGCGCAAGCTGATTAAAATCTCGGACAAATGCATGTTTGGTACCTTGACTTTCGCAGACAGTGAGAGTTTTACGTGCCCGAGTCATGGCAACATAAAACAAGCGCCGCTCATCGTCGCTTTGCTCCGACCATCCGCCATCATCAAGAATCAGTACATGATCGAATTCCAACTCTTTGGCCCGATGGGCTGTCATCATGACAATAGGTCCATTTGTTTGGTCTGCTGAGATGCTTCTTCCACCGGCACCGAATTCATAAAGCGATTCGATCAGATTCTGAGCGACCTGCTCGCTTCCCGGACTGATCGACTCAGACTCAATAATGAATTTTGCAAGCGCCGCCTGAAGTGGATGTTCGATCAAACTATCGACGCTGATACCGTATAGACGCCTAAACCATCGTGACAGGGTACCGCTGCGAAGAATTACACGTGACCGCCGTGCATGGCGAAATTCTTCTCGCAATAAAGATAATAAATGATCCCCTTCCCGTGTTGCATGCAGATCTGGGGTATGCTGATCACGCAACAGGCGTACGGGAATGCCTCGCAGGCGACACAACGTAGCCATCGGCTCCAGGCTATCCCATCTCCGGGCTATGACAGCAAATTTTTCCCATTGCCCTTTGGTCGTGCCTTGGGTATTTAGCGCTTTCAATCGTTCAATCTCAGCAAGCGCCATCTGTACCGCCACGTAATGGTTGGCAGATACTTCGAGAATGTGAACACGTCCTGAAGCGACTGGGTCAAGGGTTGCATATTCACCCCCAGCAGGCTGATTCTGGCGTGCATGATTGATGCGGATAGGCTGATCCGCCTTCATTCTTTCGCGGGCATGCGATATCAACTGATTGGCGCAATTGATGATGTGCGTCGTTGAGCGGTAGTTTTCCAGCAGATGGTAACGACGTGCTTGATAATCAGTCTCGAATTGCCGGATGAAGCGGACGCTTGCGCCGCCAAATGCGTAGATATTCTGGTCATCATCTCCAACTACTAGCAATGAAAGCTTATCTTCTTCGCTGCTGAGGGTCCTGCCAGCCAAGGCGCTGATCAATTCGTAATGGTCACCATTGATGTCCTGATATTCGTCCACAAGCAGGAAACGCAGTCCGGAAAGTACGCGATCTCGTTGTACGGATGGACCGAGATTGTCTCCTTGCTCCGCCAAGCGCAAACGTTCCGTTGCTGCCTTGATGACGGAGTCAAACTGCACAATTTCACCACGCTCTGCGGCTACGGCATAACTTGTACCGGTCAGGCGCATGGCAAGGCTGTGCAAAGTCTGTATTGCGACGCCTCCAGCATCTGGCCCGACAAGCGTCCACAGGCGCCTCTGGATCTCGATAGCTGCAGTACGGTTATATGCCAGAACCATGATCTCATCCGGCAAGACCATGCACTCTCGCAACAGCCAAGCAACCCGATGAACAATTACCTTGGTTTTGCCTGATCCCGGTCCTGCTAGCACCAGATGACTCCCCTCAATTGAGCTGGCCACGATAGCCTGTTGCTCGGGATTTTGTAAATTTGTCAGAATTCGGCGGTGCGATGCCTCGGTGGTCGCCATTTCCAGTACCTCTTTTCTGCCTGCGAAATAGCGCTGCACAAACTTGCCGCGATCCATCTTGAAGTAATCTTCAATGAACTCCATTGCGGCCCTGACCTTGCCCAAGGCTAGTCGGGCGTATTCGGCCATCACATGCACCTGAACGATCTTGTCCTTGTAATGCAAGTCAAGCTCTGCATAGTCAGACTTCTTGAACTGACGGCGCCTTGCCTCAGCATTTAGAGCAATGCTCATCGCGGAACGGAAAACCGCTTTGCCGCGTGAGAGGTGCAGCACCTCATTGGTGTCAAGATAAATCAGGCTGGCGGCTAGCGCGACGTTCCAGTCTCGAATCTCCAGATCTTGTAGTGTAATATCGTTTTGCAGGCTGGTTTCCAAATCTCCTTGGCGGCAGGTGACCAGAAGATTATTGCCTTGACGTCGACTCAGAAACTGGGCGACGAGTGCCCTGGAAAGCTGCATGCGACGCTGACGGATTGTTTCAATTTCTTGCCAGCTTCTCAGTAGTTTGATGAATCGGTTGTCTATGCCGGCTGGCCGGACAGCAAAGAAACCACGCTGTCCTTGTCCTCCGCCGAAGGCTTCAGAAAATGATTTGAGTAAGCGGGACAACTTTTCGGGATCTAGATCAACATCGGCATCCCGTCGTAGCGTATCGCAAAGACGGCGTACATTCAGAATCTGCCAGTTCTCCTGATCGGCATCCGGGGCTGCCTCGCGCAGGTTCGCCAGCAATGCATCTTCAAGTTTGCAGAGCGATTCTAATCGCTCAACCGTGTCAGGATCTCGATACAGTGTTACCCCGATTTCAGTATCGTTGGAAAGCAGTTTCAGCCGATCCAGGTCGCGTAACAAAGCCTGCAGCTTGTAGGAATCCATCCCAGTAGCTAGCATTAGATCGTCCGTGGACATGCTTTCATCATCCTCAGCTTGCATGAGCAGAGACATTATGGCCATATAGGGTTCTATGCTCGTATCAATACCAAGCTTCTTTCTAAGCAAAGCTTCAGCTTCTTCTAGACTGCTCACTTGAAGACTGCCCGGAAACACCGTTGTATGGTTTTCATGCCGTTCGAGCAGCCGGGCCTCCTCCAACCAGGCTACGGCTATCCTGACCTTGGTATCCGCATCAGAGGCATCGGGATCGATACGTAACTTCTCAGGGATTTCTAGCAGAATCTCGCCGCTAGTGACAACGACGGCCCCTTCACTGCGATCCTTGCGTTCAATCTGGCGCAACGCCTTCATAATCGAATGAATATCGTGCTGCGTCAGGCGTGCATTCTTCAACAGTCGAAACTGCACATCGAGATCTGCGTCGTCATATAGTAGCAGGCAGCGGGCAGGATCCTGATCTCGGCCTGCACGACCAGCTTCCTGAAGATAATTTTCAAGCGATCCAGGCGTATCCAAATGAATCACTAAACGCACATCAGGCTTGTCCACGCCCATGCCGAAAGCGTTGGTGGCCGCAATAACCCTTAATTCTCCAGCTAAAAAGGCTTCCTGCACACCACGTTTCTCTGCCGGGAGCATCCCGCCATGGAAGTAGCCGCAATCCAGGCCAGCTTCCTTGAGAAAAGTCGCGAGTTCTTCAACCGTCTTTTGTCTTGCGCAAAAGACAATTGCTCCACCTTCCTCTCGCATGGCTTCCTGCAATAGTCGCAATACTTCGGGATACTTGCCTTGAGGTGGTACTGCCCGGACCTCGTATGCCAGGTTATCTCGGCGAACCCCGCCTGCAAGAACTTCAAGACTCACACCAAGGCGATTTGAAAAATGGCTCTGGATATCCTCGACTACATCTGGCTTGGCGGTTGCCGTGAAGCAGAAAATCGGTGATGGAATATCTTTCTGTTTAGCTTTAATAAATCGCGATACATACAAATAGTCGGGTCTAAAATCATGCCCCCATTTTGATAGGCAATGTGCTTCATCGAACACCCATGCCCCAATTTCACGATGCATCAGTGCATTGGCAAAAGCTGTACTCCGAAACTGTTCAGGGGCCACAAAAATCAGACCAAGATCTCCCATGCGCAGCTTGTCGAGCATCAACCTGCGCTCCATCGGATTCAGAAGGCTGTTAAGATAGCCTGCGCAAGTAATGCCGCGCTTTTCCAAGTTATCGACTTGGTCTTTCATTAGCGACTGCAGTGGTGAAATCACAATGGTAAGGCTGCCATTACGGTAAAAGCGTGCCAGAGCTGGCAATTGGAAGCACAGCGACTTTCCGCCGCCGGTGGGTAAGATTGCGAGTGAAGGTTTGCCAGAAAATCCGTTTTTCACAATTTCTTGCTGTAAGGAACGGCCATCAGGTGTGGTTGGCGTTGAGCGGAACTGGGTTATTCCAGGAAAATATTTTGGCAAAACCGTCAGCAGGTCATGCTGCTCTTTGCACCACACACATTCTGGATCAGTACATGGAACATCCCGCAGCGCAGAAATGACTTCGCGGGTTTTAGGATGGTTGATGTGTACCCATGGAGGCAGAACAGAGTTGCCTCCTGCCACTCGTAACCAGGCGAGCGCATATGCGATCGACTTATGCCATTGCACATCTGGCAAATACGTATCCCGTACAACTCGCTGGGAAGTGTTACAGACTTTGCCATTAGTGGCTCGAATCCAAGCGTCCTGAGCTTCCTTTAAGCTAGGTCGTAAAGAGCCTCTCCATGATGAAAAAAAGTTTGCTATGCCTTTACCGTTTTCTGGGACAAGCAAATAGTGAAGACACAAAGCCTCATCGGGATGCTCTTCAACCCGCTCCCGCAATGCAGCACCTTGATCAAGAAACAGCTCATAGGCTAGCTCTGCATCTCGTACAGGGTCGTTGCGCGTTGTCGTGCAGAGTTTGTAATCCTTGACCAGTCTATGATATGGATTCTGTGGGAATGCAACCGGTGACAACTCCAGCGTATCTACCATAGGTAGCTGATGTAGTATCAGGGTCGGATGCAACACAGCCAACGCAGGCTGATCAAAAGCAATCACATTGTGGCCGAGGACAAAACCTGCCCCCTGCGTCATTTCGTCTAGTTGAGAAACTAGATTTTTGGCTTTACCTGAAATGCGGGCACGTGCATTGGTATCCGGCCGAAAAGCACCGACTTCCCGCAGAATCGTTCTATCTTCGCGAGCAGTTTCAATATCGAGGCAAAGGCATTTATCACTCTGCTGTGCTTTTAGTTCAGTCATGATCCCAGCATTTTTTTATTTGTATTTTTTGCAGGCATTAACAATCTCGTGGTTGTTTTTGATATTTATAGCACAAATCGACAAGAATAGCCGCTTCAAGTAATGCCTAGCATGGATGCATTGTTGATATAATGAAACCGATTATGTTTCATGAGTTTGTCATTTAGGATCCTTCATCGCGAGTTCAACGTTATGCACATCATCCATAAGCACACGCAGCCATTTTATGATCAAAAACCTGGCACCTCTGGGCTGAGAAAAAAAGTAAGGGTATTTCAGCAGGCGAATTATCTGGAAAATTTTGTACAGAGCTTTTTTGACACTCTGAATGTGTCGGTTGGTGCGGTGTTGGTGGTCGGAGGTGATGGGCGATATCACAATCGGCAGGCGATTCAGACCATTATCCAGATGGCGGCGGCTAATGGTTTTTGCCGTGTGATTGTAGGGCAGGCGGGAATTTTATCTACACCGGCAGCCTCCCATGTGATTCGCAAGTATCAGGCTTTTGGCGGTATGGTGCTCTCTGCAAGCCATAATCAGGGGGGTATAGAGGGTGACTTTGGTATCAAGTACAACATAGGTAATGGTGGTCCCGCACCGGAAAAGATTACCGACGCGGTTTTTGCTAGGAGTAAAGTGATTACCGAATATCAGTTGGCAGATTTGCCATTGGTGGATATTGATACGATAGGTGAAATGTCATTTGCCGGCGTGAATCCAAATGAGTCTTTTGTTGTTCAAGTGATTGATGCGGTGCGTGACTATGCTGACCTGATGCAAAGTCTGTTTGATTTTCCCGCCATTAAACAGTTATTGACTAGTGACTTTGAGATGAAGTTTGATGCAATGCATGCAGTGACTGGTCCTTACGCGAAAGAGATCCTTGTCAATCGGCTGGGAGCGCCGATTGAGAGTTTGATGAATTATGAACCATTGGAAGACTTTGGCGGGGGTCACCCCGACCCGAATCTGACCTATGCTGAGGATTTGGTAAACATCATGTTTGCCGGTGAAAATGCGCTTGATTTTGGGGCGGCATCAGATGGTGATGGTGACCGAAACATGATCTTGGGGCAAAATTTCTTTGTTACACCTTCAGACAGTTTGGCGGTGCTAGCAGCCAATGCGACCTTGGTGCCGGCGTATGCAAAAGGAATCGCTGGTGTTGCGCGCTCTATGCCGACCAGTGGTGCGGTAGATCGTGTCGCTCAGCAATTAAATATCCCCTGTTTTGAAACGCCTACGGGGTGGAAGTTTTTTGGTAATCTGATGGACGCTGGCAAAGTCACATTGTGTGGTGAAGAAAGTTTTGGCACCAGCTCTAGTCATGTGCGTGAGAAGGATGGTCTTTGGGCCGTACTGTTCTGGCTGAATATCATAGCAGTCAAAAAGTTGGGTGTGGAAGCCATCTTGAAGGCGCATTGGCTGGAGTATGGTCGCAATGTCTACTCACGTCACGACTATGAATCTATTCCGACAGAGGCGGCAAACGGATTGATTGCACACATCAAGTCGCAATTCGATACCTTGCCCGGTCAGAAATTCGGCAATTATACGGTACAGACATGCGATGATTTTAGCTACCATGATCCTATTGATGGGTCTGTCAGCAACAATCAAGGTACTCGCATCTTGTTTACCGATGGTTCGCGCATCGTGTTTAGGCTGTCTGGTACCGGTACGGAAGGAGCGACCTTGCGCATTTATCTAGAAGCCTATGAACCGGATGCGTCTCAGCATCATTTGGATGCTCAAGTGGCGTTGGGGGAAATGATTAAGATCGCCTCACTGATTTCTCAGTTGGTAGATAGGACGGGGCGTTCTGCACCAACGGTGATTACGTAAGCTGAGTGACCGAGTTGGCCTATGATTGAAGCGTTAGGCTATTCATCTTTAACCTGCTTGATGGTCATTTCGCCTTGATAGAGACGTACGTCCATGCGCCCTAAGAAGGACATGCCTAGGAGCACGTCGCCTTCAAGCGTGGGGGCGATCATCGCGGAAACATTCTTCGCTCTGATACCGCCAATCTGCACTGATGATAGGCGGGTCATGTAAGCAATACTATCTCCGTTGGCGGTGGATGTGCGGATAGCGTTGATGCTTTTTATCTGTAGCTTGTCTGCAATCTTTTGGGAGATTGCGACACCAGTTGCGCCTGTATCCACCAGTACATCAACTTTAACTCCGTTGATGAGTGCCTCACTGCGATAATGACCATCTGGTCCACGTTTTAATTTAACAGTGTTGGACTCACCCAAGGATTGAAGTGTATTAGGGTTTTGTATTCTGTCTGCAAGCGTGTAGATGGCGCCGATCAGGATGAACCATATACACAGCACGGCAAGTGTGTTTCTAGACATTCTACTTATGCGTGCTCGTCTATCCACGCTTGTTGGATTGCTTCCAGAATGCGCTCACCGCATCTTTCAGTGGTGTCGTTGAATCCATCCAACTGTAAAATCCACGCCATCAAATCGGTGAAGCGTATCGTCTTGGGATCGATGTCAGGGTGCTTGTCATACAGTGCTTCGGCAATCAATTGGCTATCAGTCCATTTCATGGTGGTTTCTTCCTAATTTCAGCATGCTGGCGATTATATTCCTTTCGACAGAAAAAAATGGCGTACGTAAGCGAAAAAAGGTCCGCTGTCATGAGGCCAGCAAGCACAAGTAACGCACTTCGGAGAGGTGGTTGATTAATGGTACGCATATTCTGTTCCAATTCATGATTGCTAATATAGTCAATCAGTTAATTGGAATGACTTATTCTGGTGGTGTTTTAAATCATCTTGGCTGGTTTAAAACAACCAGCGCTAATCCCTTATAGGAGTCGTCATATTCGCTTTATCCGATGTAGATAGCCGTGATAAAATGGCAAAATAATTTTTGTTGAAATCAATCAGATATTTAGAAAGTAAAATCGATATGTCACAAGCCCCATTTAATTATGCGAACACATTAAACAAAGCTGACCCAGCTTTATGGGGCATGATCGAACAAGAAGTGGTGCGTCAACATGAACACATCGAATTGATTGCCTCTGAAAATTACACTAGCCCAGCGGTGATGCAGGCACAGGGATCTCAGTTAACCAATAAATATGCCGAGGGTTATCCCGGAAAGCGCTTCTATGGGGGGTGTGAGTTTGTTGATCAGGTTGAGCAGTTGGCAATTGACCGTCTTAAAGCATTATATGGTGCCGAGTATGCCAATGTTCAGCCACATTCAGGGTCTCAGGCAAATCAGGCCGTTTATTTTTCTATTCTGAAACCAGGCGACACCATCATGGGCATGAACTTGGGCCATGGCGGTCATCTGACGCACGGCTCACCAGCCAATCTTTCTGGAAAGTTGTTTAATATTGTTCCTTATGGCTTGAATGATCGTGAAGAAATCGATTATGACGAGATGGAGCGTATTGCTGTTGAGTGTAAGCCAAAACTGCTGATTGGAGGAGCTTCAGCGTATGCTTTGCGTTTCGATTGGGCGCGCATGGCAGAAATCGCCAAAAAAGTAGGCGCTTATTTCATGGTTGATATGGCGCATTATTCGGGTCTAATCGCTGCGGGAGTTTATCCAAATCCTGTTCCACATGCTGATTTTGTCACTTCAACGACGCATAAGACCTTACGTGGACCGCGTGGAGGCATTATTTTGGCTAAGGCGGAGTTTGAAAAGTTACTCAACTCAAATGTGTTTCCAAGTTTGCAAGGTGGACCATTGATGCATGTGATCGCAGCGAAGGCCACAGCGTTCTTGGAGGCTTCGCAGCCAGTATTCAAAACCTATCAAGAGCAAGTGTTGAAGAATGCCAAAGTGATGGCAGAAACCCTAACTGCGCGTGGTCTGCGTATCATCTCAGGGCGTACCGAGTCTCATATGTTCTTGGTTGATTTGCGCCCGAAAGGCTTGACTGGCAAGGCTGCTGATGCTGCGCTGGGGCTGGCACATATTACCGTGAATAAAAACGCTATACCCAATGATCCAGAAAGTCCTTTCGTGACTTCAGGGATACGTATCGGTGCGCCGGCAATCACGACACGTGGTTTCAAAGAAGAAGAAGCGAAATTGGTGGCTAATCTGATCGCTGACGTATTAGACAACCCGACGGACGAGGCGGTAATCGCGGCAACCAAGACCAAGGTGCATACGCTGACTGCAAAATTCCCTGTTTACCAATAACCAGCCGATCTGACCGATGAAATGTCCATTCTGCGGCGCCGTTGACACCCAGGTAATTGACTCTAGAGTCAATGACGAGGGTGATTCAATTCGCAGACGTCGTAAGTGCGGTGTTTGCGACAAGCGATTTACCACGTATGAAACGGCTGAGTTGCACTTGCCTCAAGTGGTGAAGCAGAATGGCACGCGGGAGGAATTTAATCGCAATAAGCTGCGCGTGTCATTTACACGCGCATTGCATAAGCGTCCGGTTCCGACAGAATATGTAGATAACGCACTCAATCACATCACCCAAAAGATGTTGAGTATGGGGGAGCGAGAGATTCCTGCACGTGATTTAGGTGAAATGGTGATGCATGAGCTTAAGCTGATGGACAAGGTCGCGTATATTCGCTTTGCTTCTGTGTATAGAAGTTTCTCTGATGTGGATGATTTTAATATGGTGATCCGCGATTTGGATAAACAAGCAAAGTCTAGAAAGCGTCGAGTAACTGACGACTAACTAGCACTTTTCATCACAGTCATGCATCATTCCCTGCATTTGATATCAAGTTACTTTAAAGAGCTTTTCTTGACGGAATGTTAAATTCACTGTCTGCCTCCCCAATAGATGATCATCACTATATGACGCTTGCGCTGCGTCTGGCTGAGCATGGGCTGTACACTACGCATCCCAACCCAAGAGTGGGGTGTGTGATAGTAAAGAATCATCAGGTCGTTGGTCAGGGGGCGCATCTGCGTGCGGGTGACCTGCATGCGGAGGCGCATGCTTTGCGGCAAGCGGGCTCGCATGCAGAGGGATCTGATATCTATGTGAGCCTAGAGCCTTGCAGTCACTATGGGCGCACGCCACCTTGTGTAGAGGCGGTGATAGCGGCAAAACCCAAGCGCGTTATCATCGCGATGCAAGATCCTAATCCCTTAGTTGCAGGGCGCGGCATTGCCGCATTACGCGAGCATGGGGTAGAAGTGGTGCTAGGGGTTATGGAGAAGGAAGCTCTGGCACTTAATGTCGGATTTGTCGCGCGCATGAAGCGCGGTTTGCCTTATGTGCGGTGTAAGGTGGCGGCCAGTCTGGATGGTAGAACCGCCTTAAGTAATGGTAAGAGTCAGTGGATTACCAGCGAGGCAGCGCGGTCTGATGTGCAACACTGGCGCGCGCAATCCAGTGCGATTTTGACAGGAATCGGCACGTTATTAGCAGATGATCCAAGTATGATCGTACGTCTGGATGGTGTGGTCCGGCAACCCTTGCGGGTGATTGTAGATGCTAAGCTCAAGACCCCGTTGCAATGCAAAATGCTTGAACCCAGTATGCTGGAGCAAAGTCCGGTATTCATTGCCTATGCACAAGATGAATCGCAGCAAGCATCGCTACTAGAAGCGGCGGGCGCGCAATTGATGCAGCTACCTGACGCTAAACAACAGGTTGATTTAGAAGCCTTGTTACGCCTTTTGGCACAGCGTGGGGTCAATGATGTGCTGGTAGAGGCGGGCCAAGCGATTAATGGCGCCTTGTTGCGTGCAGGCTTGATTGATGAGTTTATTTTTTACTACGCGCCTAAACTGATGGGAAGCGATGCGAAATCAATGTTTTTGATTGATGAACTGACGGATATGCAGCAGGCAATCGATTTGCAAGTGTTGGATGTGCGTTCAATTGGGTGTGATATTCGATTACGTGCCAGAATTGCGACGGATCGGGACTGATGATGTTGATTGACACGCATTGTCACCTAGATGCTGCCGAGTTTGATGCTGACCGTGATGATGTAGTGAAGCAATCCCTAGATGCTGGGGTGTCTGGTATCGTATTGCCTGCGGTGGCTAGTCAAAACTTTGATGCTGTGATTCAGTTGAGTGAGCATTATAAATGCTGTACTTTTGCACTTGGAATACATCCGATGTACGTAGAGTCTGCTTTAGACAGTGATCTTAAAATACTGGAAAGTTATTTAGCCTCGCATCAGCCCGTCGCAATTGGTGAGATTGGCCTAGATTATTACGTATATTCCCCGCGCACGTATCCACAACACATTGCGCGACAGCAGCGCTTTTTTGAAGCACAGCTTAAATTGGCGGTAGCACATCATTTGCCTGTTTTACTGCATGTGCGAGCCGCAATAGACGATGTTCTAAAGTATTTGAGGCGTCACCCAGTGGTGGGCGGTATTGCGCATGCTTTTAATGGAAGCTTTCAGCAGGCAGAGCAGTTTATCGATTTGGGTTTCAAACTTGGCATAGGAGGAGCGATGACCTATAGTCGAGCCACAAAATTGCGATCACTGACGGAAAAACTCCCGCTAGAAGCGATTGTACTTGAGACGGATGCGCCAGATATTCCTCCATCATGGCTTGGGAAACAAGGTCGGAATTGTCCCGCGGAAATAGTAAAAATTGCACAAGTAATTGCGGATTTGAGGAGGATTAAATACGCTGAAGTGGTTGAAATTACTGGCGCTAATGCGTTAAAAGTGATGCCAAAATTGGCTGAGTTATGCACACCAGTTAAAGTGCCACTTTAACTTTCCAAAAAAACCCTTACTAATCAATGGTTGAATTGTAACCTATTGATTATTAAGAAGTAGATAATAGATTAAAAAATAAGCAATTAGAAAAATCCCTTATGAAATGGGGAGTTGGAATTTGTAGTCTCAATTATTCACAAAGTTATCCACAGATAATGTGGAGAGCATTTTTCTCTTTTGAGGCTTTCTAAAAAGTCAATTATTTTATTCGTAATTTTCTTATACTGTTTTAACTTTTTTGGGTACGTTCATTCAATATCTATGGTAGTCAATCAGCAGCAATATCGGACTATTTGGCACGAGTCAAACTTGAATGATGCTGGCGTGGTATCAAAAGTTGTACGTGTCATCGATCAAACTCAGTTGCCTCATGCGTTTGAGGTGCTGTTCATTAGCAATTTGTCACAAATGGTTGAGGCCATCAAAACCATGCAAGTGCGTGGGGCCCCACTGATTGGTGCGGCTGCGGCCTACGGTATTGCGTTGGCGACCCAAGAGGATGCCAGTGATGCATCGCTGGAGAGGGCCGCAGGCCATTTATTACGCAGTAGACCGACAGCCGTCAATTTGCGCTGGGCGGTAGAGCGAATGTTAGGCGTGCTTTCGCTACAAACTGTTGAAGTGAGGTCGGAGTTGGCCTGGATAGAGGCGACCTTAATTTGTGATGAGGATGTGTCGCTCAATCAAGCCATAGGCGCCCATGGTTTAGGCATTTTGCGTCAATTGCACGCCAGTCAATCTCGAACTATCAATGTGTTGACGCATTGCAATGCTGGCTGGTTGGCTACCGTTGATTTTGGCACTGCACTGGCGCCAATCTATGCGGCGCACGATGCAGGGTTAAGTGTTCATGTGTGGGTGAGTGAGACTCGGCCACGTAATCAAGGGGCTAGCCTGACAGCATGGGAGCTTGGTCAGCATGGCGTGGCACATACGGTGATCACTGATAATGCTGGCGGTCATCTGATACAACAGGGTTTGGTGGATATTGTCATTGTGGGGGCAGATCGTGTCACCATCACTGGGGATGTCTGCAACAAGATCGGCACCTATCTTAAGGCGTTGGCCGCCTATCAAGGTGATTGTGCGGGCAGGCGGGTTCCCTTCTATGTTGCAGCGCCTACCCCGACGATTGATTGGACTATTGAAGATGGGATACGAGATATCGAGATTGAAGAGCGTGCTGCTGAGGAGCTCATTGGGATGGTTGGTCGGCTGAAGGATGGTCGTGTTGCAACGGTGAATATATTGCCAGAAGGGACTCAAGTGCTGAATCCTGCATTCGATGTAACACCGGCAAAATGGATTACGGGCATCATTACCGAGCATGGCGTGTTTGCCCCTCACCAATTGCATGGATTAAGAGGTCGAACATGAGTGCTTCAGTGGCATTAAGCATAGAGGATGCGCGAGAGCAACTGCTCCACATTAGCAAGCGATTGGTAGATGTGCGCTTAAATCGGGGCACGTCAGGAAATGCGAGTGTGCGGGTGGATGGTGCAGATGGTGAGGCGGGAATTTTGATTACACCATCGGGGATGTCAGTCGAGCAAATGTCACCCGCTGACATGGTATGGATGGATTTTTCCGCTCGTTTCTCTGGTGAGCGTCAGCCGTCAAGCGAGTGGCGATTTCATTTAGATATCATGAAACAAAGGACTGATGTGCGGGCTGTGATACATACCCACAGTCTGTTTGCGACTACCTTGAGTACGTTGCACAAAGAAATTCCCGCTTTTCATTATATGGTCGCTGTTGCTGGGGGCGACAATATTCGCTGCGCGCCTTACGCAATCTTTGGTAGTCAGGCGTTATCCGAGGAGGTGTTGCAAGCATTGGAAGGGCGAAAAGCCTGTCTGATGGCTAACCATGGCATGGTTGTCGTGGGCAGCTCTTTGGACAATGCTTTTGATATCGCTGTGGAAGTGGAAACGCTCGCAGAACAATACCTGCACGCGATGCAGGTGGGTTGTCCTCACATTCTCAGCTCGCAGGAAATGTTAGAAGTGCAGGAAAAGTTCAAGGGTTACAGCGGCTGGAGCAAGTAACCTCGATGAATATAAACGGAAAGGTTACTTCTCATTTTCTGGCTTGGCGGTCAAAAATAGGCGAGTAAAGAATGCGGCCATTACCAATACAAAGACAATTACACCCAAGCTCAGCGTCCCAGTAAATGTACCAAATAATTCTGCGTACATGGCAGTTTCTCCTCTCTACAACGTTAAAAAAATTAAACAACCAAAACTTGCGACATTGTATAACCATAGATAAATCAAGGTTTGATTTATATCAACAATCCTTTGAATAGCGCTGTTGTTTTCCCTGTGTGATAAGTTTAACACCGCAGATCGCCTGAAATGCCATGTCCACCCATGTTACTGTTTAAACACACCACTTGCTAACGCGGGGATATTTCATTACAAAGTAGTCGGTGTTTTTATTTGTCGGTTATGGGGCTTTAAAGTAAAATAGACTCCCGTCTGAATTAAATAATGAAGTGCCTTTCCCATGACCAAATATGTATTCGTAACCGGCGGTGTTGTTTCTTCCCTTGGTAAAGGTATCGCGGCCGCCAGCTTAGGGGCAATCTTGGAGTCGCGTGGTATTAAAGTGACAATGCTCAAGCTGGATCCTTATATCAATGTGGATCCGGGTACCATGAGTCCATTTCAACATGGCGAGGTGTTCGTGACAGACGATGGCGCAGAGACGGATTTGGATCTAGGTCATTATGAGCGCTTCGTCAGTCAGCGCATGGGCAAGCGTAACAACTTTACTACCGGTCAAATCTACGAAAGTGTGATTAAAAAAGAACGCCATGGCGAGTATTTAGGTAAGACTGTTCAGGTCATCCCGCACATTACTGATGAGATTAAGGCACATGTTAGGCGAGGCGCTGAGAGTGCAGAAGTGGCAATTGTAGAGGTTGGTGGCACTGTGGGTGATATTGAGTCCTTGCCATTTCTCGAGGCGATCCGCCAGATGGGGTTCGAAGAAGGTCGCAATAATACCTGCTATATTCATCTTACATTGCTACCTTGGATCCCGACTGCGGGGGAATTGAAGACTAAGCCTACTCAACATTCGGTGAAAGAGTTGCGTGAAATCGGCATTCAGCCCGATGTGCTGCTATGCCGTGCGGATCGTGCTATACCAGACGATGAGCGTAAAAAAATTGCCTTGTTTACGAATGTGGCCTCTGATGCGGTTATTAGTGCAATTGATGCAGATTCAATCTATAAGATTCCAGCGCTTTTGCACGATCAGAATCTCGATAGCATCGTGTGCGAGAAATTGGCCATTGATGCAAAACCAGCAGATTTGCATGAATGGGAGCGCATTGCGGATGTGCTGGCGAATCCCAAGCATTTAGTGAACATTGCTTTTGTTGGCAAGTACGTGGACTTGACAGAGTCTTACAAATCGCTGACGGAGGCATTGATCCATGCCGGTATCCACACGGAATCCAAGGTAAAGATTCACTACATAGATTCTGAAGAGATTGAAAAAAATGGTACAGCCGCGCTAAAGGACATGGATGCGATATTGGTTCCTGGTGGTTTTGGTGTGCGTGGTACAGAAGGAAAAATTGTTGCAATCCGTTATGCGCGTGAAAACAAGGTGCCTTACCTTGGCATTTGTTTGGGTATGCAACTGGCGGTGATTGAGTTTGCACGCCATGTGGCAGGTCTTGAAGGGGCGAACAGTACCGAGTTTGACGCTGGCGCAAGACACAAACTGATTGGCCTAATCGACGAGTGGCAAGATGCTTCTGGTAACATTGAGAAGCGTGATGAGAACTCGGATTTGGGGGGTACGATGCGTTTAGGGGCGCAAAGTTGCCCAATTCAGCCAAATACACTAGCTGCCAGCATCTATGGAGAGCAGGTTAACGAGCGTCATCGTCACCGTTATGAGGTCAACAATCATTATGTCGAACAACTTAAGTCCGCAGGACTTGTGGTTTCGGCGAGAACACCTAGGGAAGCGCTGTGTGAAATGGTGGAGTTGCCACAAACCGTTCATCCGTGGTTCCTTGCATGTCAGTTCCATCCGGAGTTTACTTCTAACCCTCGTGCTGGGCACCCGCTATTCACCGCTTATGTCAAGGCGGCATTGGCGAATCAAAAATAATCGGCAAACCATAAAGAGGTTTAGAGATGAAGTTATGTCATTTTGATGTGGGGTTGCAACATCCTTTATTTTTAATCGCAGGTCCATGTGTCATCGAATCTGAACAGATGGCGATCGATACGGCCGGACAGCTTAAAGAGATGACGGCGGCGCTGAACATTCCGTTCATTTACAAATCCTCATACGACAAGGCAAATCGCAGTTCGAACAAGACATTTCGTGGGCTTGGGATGGATGAGGGGCTACGTATACTAGACAAAGTGCGATCTCAAATCGGCGTTCCCATTTTGACGGATGTGCACACAGAAGAGCAGGTGCCGCATGTTGCGGCAGTCGTGGATGTGTTGCAGACCCCGGCGTTCCTATGCCGTCAAACTGACTTTATTGTTGCGTGTGCCAAGTCAGGAAAACCCGTGAATATCAAAAAGGGCCAATTTATGGCGCCAGGCGATATGAGGAATGTGGTACAGAAAGCTAAAGAGGCGAATGGCGGCTTGGATAACATTATGGTTTGTGAGCGCGGCGTATCATTTGGCTACAATACCTTGGTATCTGACATGCGCGGTCTGGCCATTATGCGTGAAACACAATGTCCGGTTGTGTTTGATGCCACGCACTCAGTTCAGCAGCCTGGCGGTCAAGGAGATAAAAGTGGTGGTCAGCGCGAACACGTGCCCGTGTTGGCGCGCGCTGCGGTGGCTAGTGGTATTGCAGGGCTATTCATGGAAACGCATCCAGACCCTTCAAAAGCATTGTCGGATGGACCGAATGCCTGGCCGTTACCCAAAATGAGGGATCTATTGGAAGTGTTGGTGGATTTGGACAGGATAGTCAAAAAAGCCGGTTTTATTGAAAGTACGTTGTAAAAATGCCTTGATCACCCTGTGCATGACCAACGTATTTTGTAATTTAACAAGAATTCTTAATTTAATAAGTAAAACTCTAGGAGAAGAAGATGAGCGCCATTGTAGATATTATCGCCCGCGAAATTTTAGATTCACGTGGTAATCCAACCGTTGAGGCCGATGTATTGCTTGAGAGTGGTGTCATTGGTCGTGCAGCCGTCCCATCAGGGGCTTCTACAGGCGCTAAGGAAGCGGTAGAGCTGCGCGATGGTGATAAAGCTCGCTATCTTGGAAAAGGCGTATTGCAAGCGGTTGAGAATGTGAACACTGAGATCACGGAGGCGATTGTCGGTCTGGACGCTGAAGAACAAAGCTTCATTGATAAAACCCTGATTGAGCTTGATGGCACTGAGAACAAAGACCGTTTGGGTGCAAACGCGATTTTGGCGGTGTCAATGGCTTGTGCTCGCGCTGCCGCAGAAGAGTCTGGGTTACCCTTGTATCGTTACTTGGGTGGTTCAGGCGCAATGCAGTTACCAACCCCGATGATGAACATCATCAATGGCGGCGCGCATGCGGATAATAGTGTAGACATGCAAGAGTTTATGATCATTCCAGCGGGTCTGCCTACATTCCGTGAGGCTTTGCGTTGCGGTGCTGAGGTGTTTCATGCCTTGAAGAAGACTTTACATAAAAAAGGTTTGGCGACGACCGTTGGTGATGAGGGCGGTTTTGCACCTAATTTACCTTCAAATGAGGCAGCGATTCAGTATATTCTGGAAGCAATTGCCGATGCAGGCTATGAGCCAGGTCGTGATGTGTATTTGGGTTTGGATTGCGCAAGTACTGAGTTCTACAAAGATGGTCGTTACCATTTAGAGTCAGAAGGCTTGGCTTTAACCTCATCGCAGTTTACGGACTATCTAGCCACATGGTGTGATAAATATCCCATCATCAGCATTGAAGACGGTATGGGTGAGTTTGACTGGGAAGGCTGGAAACTGCTGACAGACCGGTTAGGTAAAACAACGCAGTTGGTGGGTGATGACTTGTTTGTCACTAACAGCAAAATCCTGCGTGAAGGTATTCAGCGCGGTGTTGCTAATTCAGTGCTGATTAAGGTGAATCAGATTGGTACATTGACCGAGACATTCCAAACCATTGAAATGGCCAAACGTGCGGGTTACACAGCCGTTGTTTCTCATCGTTCAGGTGAAACAGAAGACAGCACTATTGCTGATATTTCTGTGGCGACCAATGCGCTTCAAATCAAAACAGGTTCATTATGTCGTTCTGAGCGTATCGCTAAGTATAATCAGCTACTGCGTATTGAAGAGGAGTTGGGTGATGCAACCAGTTATGCGGGCAAATCAGCGTTCTATCAGCTATTCAAGTAATACATCAGCTTGCAAACTGATTCGTGAGTTGCACCGCCTGGCGTTGCAAAGACCTGACGAGAACCACGTTGTTACGTAAAGTAAGGCGTGGTTCTGGTTTCTTTGAGTGACTCAATTTGTATTGGATTGTGCTTTGAAAGCTCTGACTTTAATCTTCGTTATCCTGATCGCACTGTTGCAATATCCCTTATGGTTAGGCAAGGGGAGCTGGTTGCGCGTCTGGGATCTGAATCGTCAAGTGACGGCTCAGCAGGAGAAGAATCACTTGAATAAGGTGCGCAATGATATGCTGGAGGCGGAGGTGCGTGATTTGAAGAGCGGCCAGGCCGCGATTGAAGAGCGTGCGCGTAGTGAGCTGGGAATGATCAAGCAGGATGAGGTGTTTTATCAAACCGTCGATCAGCCTTTACCTCCTCCTCTTCCTGCGGCGTTAGACCCTATCAAGCCCCCTCAGTTGGAAAAAAAGGTTGAGAAACGGGCTAATAATGGCGGCAAAGAGCTGGTCGGGAAGTCTAAGGATCATTGACCTATCGTACTTCATGAAGATGTAGAAGGTTCCAGTTTGTAAGGAAGTTCACCTATCGTTAATCTCTCAGCATTCACTGACAGCTCATGGTTACTAAGACTGTCTTGTCTGATTTCTGCCAGCACATCATAACCACCCCAAGGCGATTCGGCACTTCTGGCAACTTTCCCTACGATTTCGTTTGCATGGTTGACGACCTCATCACCGGCCGCTGGTTTGGTTGAGCCATTCAATTTTGCTAAGTATGTACGACGCTTAATTGTGCCGAGATAGTGTGTTCTGGCAATGATTTCTTGTCCAGTGTAACAACCTTTTTTGAAATTGATGCCCCCCACCAGATCCAGATTTAACATCTGTGGAACGAACTCTTCTTGTGTTTTTAAGACGACATCAGGAATGCCAGCTTGAATATCCAGCCATTCCCAATAGGAGGCGCTGGCGGGCTTGGCCTGAGATAAAAGTGTATGCCAGATGTGAGGAGCGTTCGCAATGTCGGTAAAAATCTCGAAGCGTGCGTGCGTGCCTGGTAGTTTTAATAAGGTGCCATACTCCGCTGAGCTTGAGGTAAGGGTTTCCTGCGGGATTGCTTGAAATAGCTTAGAGAGCGACTCAGAGGCTTGTTGGCCACTCACTCCAATCCTGATCACATGGTCAGAAACGTCTTGAATCTCTACTTTGCTACGCATGATATACATTCTCATACGCTTTGAAATACCTTCGATCAATTCCTTGGGCATTTGTAAATGCAGTCGATTTTGATGGGTGAATGCGAGAAAAAGTGCCAGCAAGCGACCTTTGGGTGAGCAGTAGCCACTGTAGTGCGCACGGCTACCATCAAGAAGTCTGACATCGTTAGTGACTTGCCCTTGCAGAAAGGTGCTTGCATCAGATCCGCTCAATTGCAATAAACCTAGGTGTGACAAATCACTTACAATGGTTTCATTGACGATATCGGAGTTGATTGCGACTAAAGGACATTCAGTCAATGATGATTGAACAAACTGTTGCCATTCATGTATGCTCATGGGGACCTTATTAATAATGCTCGAGTTGTAATATGCTACCGCTTCAAATCGATTTCAAGCCTTCACGGATACTGCGTATCGCAGTGATTGCATTAACGATGGGCGCAGGTGCTATTTTAATACTGCTGGAGTTGAGGTGGCAGATTAAATTGTTCTTATTGATCATGCTCAGTGCGTCTGTTGTTTACACATGGCGGTGGGGATGGCTCAATCTGCCTTGGTCGATTGTTGCGCTCAGCATTAGTCGCCAGCATGAGTTGACGGTGCATCAGCGTGATGGAAAAGTGCTGGAAGATGTTCAAGTGCTAGAGAGCAGTGTGGTGCATCCTTATCTTGTAGTGATTCATTACCGACACGGTAAACATGGATTTTTAGCAGGGATTGGGGTTAAACAGCTATTGATTCTGCCAGATGCTCTTGGTGCGGATGAGTTTAGGCGTCTCAGAGTCTGGCTACTTTGGGGGAGGCGCAGAGATTCCCTCAGAAAAGAAAAGACTCTGGCTGCTACTGTTGAGTAAAAACAACAACCTTTGCTAAATTAACGTTTGCTGATTTGGTTATCATGCGCGATCTCGTTTTCTCGCTTGGATTGCGAACGCACGAGGTTTTTTCTGTACAGGCTTAGCGTTTCTGTGATTTGTTGCAACGGATGGCGGTTGATGTAAGCGATTATCAATAAAAAGGCTGCAAGGCTGGCAAGGATCCAGCTTAAATCATAGGGGGCAATGTCTCGTCTGGCGGGCTTTTGTTGTTGCATCGCACTCAAAATGGTATGTGCGCGATCACCATAAATATAGCTTGCACCAATCTCTCTTGCTACGCTTTTCATATAATCAGCATGATGTTTGGATAGATAACGGTCATTTGCACCTGCTACCTTGTCATCTCTCACCCCTAATGTGGATTCTGAGACTTGAGCGATACCGGGTTGAAGAGCAAAGCTATCGTTAGACCAGTATCCAATCACTTGATTGGCATCACTCAGCTTGGGGATGGCAACGCCTTTTTCTGTCCCTACACCGACCAATAGCCATCCATCCGCACCCTGGAACCCAGTGAGGTCGCGGGTGTTGAATGTGTGCAGTTTGGGGGCTTCTTCCCCGTCGGTGATGAATACCACTTGGGCGCTTTCAGGAAAGCTACGGATGGTTCTCGCGACACCATATAAACTTTCTCGCAAGCGACTATTGCCAGACCAAGCGGTGCGCCAGTCCAAGTGGTCAATCGTATCTTGTATGGCGGCGAAGTTCTCGCAGACATTGATGGGGCTGTAAAGCGCCGCGACTGTGCTACCCGCGAATAGACCAATGCTGACCTTGGTGTCGCATGGTAGCGAGGATACGATTTCATGCATGAGCTTTTGCATGTGCGCGATGCGTGAGGCAGGTTTACCATCCACTTCCATGTCGATCGCGTTCATGCTTTGCGAGATGTCAGCCACTAGAAAATAGTTGTAAATGTTGTGCTTTACCGGAATGGTGGGATGGAACATGGCTGCGATCAGGCAGAATAAGGCACCTCCGAGTAAGAAGGAGTCACGGTGTTTTCTGTAATAGATAAACCAGGTTTTCATCGAGTGCCCTTGCGATCCTTGATGTTATGGCAGTCCATTGGGAATGCTTCCCATGATGAGGCCGGGGGAGTCTGACTCACCTACACCAGGGGTTGGCGTTTCCGGTAGCAGGGTAATGACACGATCTAAATTACGCCGAGTGCCCCAGTTGTTATTGTCTAGTTTTAACGATTGTTTGTATGCGCTGTGTGCTTGCGTCAGCAGATATTCAACTTCATCACGTATCTTGGGGTCATTGCCACCGCTGATCTGTAGACTTTTTAGGAAAAATATATTGCCAATATTGTGCTGTATCGCGGCCCGCTGTTGTGCGCTGCCTTTTTCAATCAACTGAGAAAACAGCAAGGTGGATTCTTTGAAACGGTCCCTTTTGGCCAACCAGTATGCTGTGGCGTATTTTGCTGGCAGACTTTCTTGGTCTGTTTGTGGGTTCTTGCCCGTAGTGACGGCGGTGTTGAAGGCATGGATTTGATGGATGCGGTTCAATTGGTAGATGATCCCAGCAGTAGAGGCCAAGGCGATGAGCGTGAGTAGTAGCGTTAATTGCTTAACGTTCAAAAATTTTATGGAGAGATTCATATGCCAGTTTTCCATGTTTTTATTTCTAGATATTTTACGCCCAGCAGGATCGTCAGCATGAGTGCCGCGAGTGCGTAACACCAGTGCGTAAAGTCTCTTCCTGGAATTTTTTCCAGATACTTAATAGGTTTCTTTTCTTTCTGATTGATATCTGAGATTGCCGTCGCCAGCGATTTAGGGTCTTCCGCCTCATAGGCTTGGAATGGGGACCTCAATGTTTTAAAGTAGTGGTACAACTCGACCTCGGAAGGAAGTTGAGTATCCCCCATGTTGGCATCAGAGAGGTCATCATATTTTGGATCAAAGATGCTGATACCTCCGGCCTGTCTGAGTACGATCCAGTACAGCGTGATGTTATAGCGATGTAACCAGTCCAGCACTTTTTGCTGCACGGGAGCACTGACGCGACCTGCACCATCGGACAGTAAAATGATTGCGCGTGAACCATTGTCAGGCATGCGTTCAAATAGACCGATGGCGCTCGTTAGTCCGGCACCGATATTGGTCTGAAATAATGAGTTGCCAGCGGTTGCCTGAATGGCGGCCAAAGCGGCTTTACGACTCTCATACAGCGGTAATACATACATGGCTGAATTGCTGAATGTAATGACACCGATCATGTCATTTTGACGGGAATTCACAAACGCAGTCATTAAGCGGCTAGCAGCAACTGACTTTGTTTCTCCAATCTGAGCTTGGGTTGGAGCGCCTGAAAAAGGGTCTTCCATGCTGGCGCTTCGATCCAATACTAAAGCGATTTGCGCACCAGTGCCTAGGCGTTCTATTTTATGCTCTAAGCTATGGGGGCCAGCCAGCCCAAGCACTATCGCAAGTAGGCTGACTGAGGCCAGAATCTTAAGTAATAAACCGATTAGATTGGAAAGTGGGTCGCTGGGAAGCATGGCTACCCATGAATAGGTGCGGGCGTGAGATCGCTCCAGTAGGATGGGGAGTAGAGACAGCGGGAGTAGCCACAATACCCATGGATGGTTGAATGCCATCATGCGACCTTTTCAGTTTTATGCGCGTGATGGGTGACGGCAGGTTTAAGCCCTCGTTCACAATCACGCAATTGGCGGCATAGGTGTATCAACCAGAGTTGCGCTGGTTCATGCACAGGGGGCGGCATGGTGGGTTCAAAAAACACTTTTCTGGATAGTAAAAAGAAACGTTCAAGTTCAGATTGAAGCGGGGCGTAAGCGGGGTAGCTTTGTAGGAACTCGTTAAGTGTGTGACTAAACACGCTGTTTTTCGCGGTTAGGTTGATTGCAGTGTGCAGGCTTGAGATGGCATGCGTCAGATTTTGTTCTGTTGCAGGGCGTTTGCGGATATCTCGGTAGGCTTTAGCAAATGGTGCCCCCATCCGTGGTAGCCATGCATGAACCCCTAAAATATAGAGCAGACCTAACAAAGAGAGGCTGAGCGTCATGATCAATAGCTTGATATGGAATTGCTCGCGACTGTCATCCAACAGCAGGGGAGGGTGGAACGGGCTCATCTCTTCACGCAGCTTCACTGCACCAAAGACGGAAAGTGGCGATATTCTGAAGCTGAAAGAGGGGATACGGTACTGGCTCAGCTCATTTTTTTCGGTATTCCTGATTTTGACGATTTCAGCACGTAGCGCAGCAGGCTTGGCGAGTTTCCCTGTAGTGAAAATTTGGTAGGCAAGATGCAGGACAAAGGTTTGGTGATCGGAGTGGGTGCTTTTTTCAACTTTGATGCTGGATAATTCGATCCCTGAGATTTGTCCTTTATAACGATGTTCATAACCGACAATGGGCAAAGACTCTTCGACGAGTTGGTATGGTTTTTTGACGGTAAGCGTGATCGTTCTTTCTAGAACATCTCCGACTACATAGCCTGCATCACGAGTTGGGTTATCTTCTTTCAGGATGACAAATTTCTCATCAACGTCCGGAAGCACGACATCTGCGGCGACGGGTTGGATGGCTAAAGAGCCTAGCAGGGCGAGCAGGCAGGCTAAGTAAGATGGGTGCATCCGTGTGTGCTGGGGTCTTTTTATCGCGGGTTTCATCATGTCAAGCTGCCACATACTGGTAAAAATATTCAGATAGTAAGTCTGCATCAAAGTGGTTTTCTACAAAAAATGGTTGCATATCAAAGCGCAAGAATAGCGCTTCAATCTCCTGACGGCGGTCAACAAAGCGTTTTAATATTCTTTGTCGATATTCTTTGCGTAAGAACAAAGTGCGCCGCGCGCCCGTTTCTGGATCTGCAACGCTGGCAATTCCATATTCGGGTAAGTCCTTATATTCAGTGCTATTCCAGATGACGACAGGCACAATGTGGTGGCGTAACATCAGAATGAGGGCGTTTTCCAAATCGGCGATGGGCATATGGAAGTCTGACACCAGAAAAATCAGCGAGCGCTCGCGAGGGAGTATGCGAATGGTGTCGGCAAGTGCGCTGCTACCAGCCTCTGGTGGAATGTAGTCTTTTAATTGCTCACCCAACTCGAGCATTTGGTGTGGTTTTGTGGATAGGGTGCAGATCCAATCTTCACGCACCATGTCGTCAAAGCCGATAAAGCCTACTGGATCGCCATTATGTGTGGCGGATTGTGCGACTGACTGTACGATATCGCCAGCAATCGAAATCTTGGTTTGCTGACTTCCATAGCGCATGGAACCTGACATATCGCACAGCACAAAAACGGGCGTGACGCTTTTTTGATTAAAGATACGGACATGAATCTGCTCCAATGGATCGCGGATGGTCTGTCTTAAATCAATGCGACGCGGATCAGGATATGACAATAAAGTGGTATGCCCGCGAAATTCCATGCCCATGCCACGCTGACTACTTTTGTGTCGGCCAGGGCGGATGGTACGCGAACGCCAGCCGATATGGTAGGTAAACTCTTTAATGTGATGCGCGTCTATCATGGAGAAATTAAGTATGGAGAAAATTAAGGGCGCTTCTATCAATACATTTTTTGCGGGCATCAGCTTCGCAGATTACCTGCTTTGTTGTAGGAGCGATGAGGTCTTCGCTCCTATGGGAGATTCTAACCTTCGCTAAACTCTGCATTTATAGAAGCGCCTTTAAGGTGCAGCGATGGCGTTGACGATGCCGCTGAGCATTTCTCTGGCGATTTCAGTGCGCCGCATTTCATAGACTGGACTGAATACCACGCGGTGAGCAACAGTCTCGTGAAATACTGCATGAATGTCGTCCGGCAATACAGCTTCACGGTCGTTGAGCCAGGCGTTGACACGAGCAGCACGTAGCAACATCGCCATCCCCCTTGGGCTGGCACCTGCAAGCACGAGGCGGTTCATGTCGACTCCCGAGACTTTGACGCCAAAGTCAGTAGGATTTTTTGTGGCTCGCCATAAATCAAGCGCATATTGGCGCAAAGTCGGACTGGCAGATATTTGATCCTGCAGTTGGGCGGCAAATGCATTGAGTTGATTGAATTGTAAAACACTATTGGCGACAGTCTCGATCAGTTTATCCACATGGTGGAAACGCGTGTCGAATATCAGAGATTCCATGATTTCTGGCTCTTTGGGCACAGCGATGGGGATTTCCATCATAAACCGGTCACGCGCTGCCGAAGGGATGTCAAAGGTTTCCTCTTTTTCCACTTGGTTGCGGTCTGCAAACACCAACATGTGCGGGAAATAATGTTCTTTATTGAATGCGGTCAATGTGCGCTCTGCCATGACACGCAACAACAAGGAGTGCACTTGTGGGCGGGCGCGGTTGATTTCATTAAAGAAGAAGATGGATAGATCTTGCCCCGATTGCAATAGAGGGCCAGGGTTGACGTGCGGTTTGCCATCTTCCCCAAGGTAGGTGTGGTAGATCAAATCATTGGGCATCAAGTCGATAGTGCCTTCTATGCGTTGATAGCCACCACCGATTCCACGGGTAAAGGCTCGCAGTAAAGTGGTTTTTCCAACGCCCACATCCCCTTCGAGCAGTACATGACCACGCGCGAATATTGAAGTGGTAATCAGTCGCACAGCCTTCTTTTGCCCAACGACTACGCCATTGACCTCTGATTCAAGCTTCAGCGCGTTTTTTCGCCAATCGGTTAGTAGAGAATCACTCATGGAGGCTTCCTGTATGTAAATGATTTGTTAAATTTTGTAACATAGTTGTAGAAGTTTAATGGTTTTAGTTTGTTTTGTGTATAGGGCTATACCTAAATTCTTTAGTAAGATAGTAGTGGTTTCTATCCGTATTTTGCGCATATCCACCTAAATATTGAGGTGGATTCCACACAGTTGAATAAAATAGTGGATAATTGAGCCTAGGCTTAATCAAGTGCTTAATTTTAGTTTTTATGCTTGGACAGGCGCTTGCAAATTTCAATATATCAATAACGTTACATTTAAAATCCAATGTCAAAACAACACAGTTATACCAAAGAAGAATTAATCCGCTGCGGGCAGGGCGGCATGTTTGGCGAGGGGAATGCACAGTTGCCTTTGCCTCCGATGTTGATGTTTGATCGCATTGTTTCGATTACGGAAACTGGCGGTAAATATGGTAATGGTCAGATTGTTGCAGAATTGGATATCAAGCCGGACTTATGGTTTTTTGATTGCCATTTTACTGGAGACCCAGTGATGCCAGGTTGCTTGGGGTTGGATGCTATGTGGCAATTGGTAGGTTTTTATCTTGGTTGGATGGGTGGGCCAGGTCGGGGTCGTGCACTTGGAGCGGGTGAGGTGAAGTTTACTGGGCAAGTGTTGCCGACCTCAAAATTGGCAACTTATACCATTGATTTGAAGCGTGTGATTATGCGCAAGTTGGTCATGGGTATCGCTGATGCAACGATGCAGATCGATGGCCGTGAAATTTATGTCGCAAGCGATTTGCGTGTGGGGTTGTTTACACGCACCGATAATTTTTAACACAAAAATATCAGGGAGCAAGCAATGCGTCGGGTCGTTATTACAGGATTTGGGATTGTTTCCAGCTTGGGGAACAATAAAGCGGAGGTGCTAGAAAGTCTGCGCCAGGGTAAATCGGGGATTACTTATCAGCCGGAATATGCAGAGCGTGGCTTACGCTCGCACGTGGCGGGTTCGGTCAGAAATCTCAATATTGAAGAGTTGATCGACCGTAAATTATTGCGTTTTATGGGTAAGGGGCACGCCTACGCTTGGCTGGCGATGCAAGATGCGATTGCTGATGCTGCTTTACCTGAAGATTTGGTGTCTAATGTCCGCACTGGTTTGATTGTCGGCGCCGGCGGTACTTCAACAGAAAGCATGTTAGAAGCAACCGACACCTTGGCTGAAAAAGGGATTCGTCGGGTTGGTCCTTATATGGTGACTAAAACCATGTCTAGTGGCGTTGCGGCATGCTTGGCGACTGGGGCAAAAATCAAAGGGGTGAACTACGGTATCAGCTCGGCGTGCTCTACCAGCGCACACTGTATCGGTGCCGGGGTTGAGCAGATTCAGCTTGGTAAACAAGATATTATATTTGCAGGGGGCGCAGAAGAAGAGCATTGGACGATGTCGTTCTTGTTTGATGCGATGGGTGCTTTGAGTAGCAAGTATAACGAAACCCCTGAAAAGGCTTCTCGTACCTATGACGCGAATCGGGATGGCTTTGTGATTTCTGGCGGCGGTGGCATCGTCGTGCTAGAAGAATATGAGCACGCCAAGGCGCGTGGGGCAAAAATCTATGCTGAAGTCGTTGGTTACGGTGCTACGTCAGATGGTTACGATATGGTGGCCCCTTCAGGTGAGGGGGCTATGCGCTGTATGCGTTTGGCACTTGAGGGAGTTGATTACCCAGTTGACTACATCAACACGCATGGCACCAGTACACCAGTGGGCGATGTCAAGGAGTTGGAGGCGATTCGTGAAGTGTTTGGCGAAAATGGTCTGAAACAGAATCCGGCGATTGCTTCGACTAAATCATTATCTGGTCATGCCTTAGGCGCGGCCGGTGTGAATGAAGCGATTTATACTTTGCTGATGATGGAGCATCACTTCATTGCAGCTTCTGCCAATATCGAAACGCTGGATCCTGCGGCTGAAGGCCTTAATATCGTGCGCACAGCGATTGAAAATGTGAAGATTGAAACTGCACTTTCAAATAGCTTCGGTTTTGGTGGCACCAATGCCACGCTGACATTCTCTCGCAGAGGCTTGTAGTCTCTTTGTGTTTGTATCCAAATCTGTTGCGCTACAATGCCGAGCAGAATTCCAGTGATTTAATATAAAAATGGGGTATTGAACATGTCATATTCTTGCCAAGCCAAGCCAAGCCAAGCCAAGCCAAGCCAATGGCTAAGTGCTAGTTGCGCATTTGGCTTAGCGAAAGAAACTACAGAGAACGCACAACTTCCTGATTTAGGCACCCCCAAGCCGAAACTGGCAAAGTTACCCCCAACGTTAACGCCCCCAACAATCACGTCCAAAGTGGTGCGCTGACCTATGCAGACACAATCGGCGGCGTTCGCATTCGCCTCACCCCAGAATACAGCCGACAAACTGGCTTCGCACTGGGTGGAACTTTAGCAACCCCACTGGGGCAGAACGCCGCGGGAGGACTGGTGTTCACTGCCGGAGATGACAAGCAAGAACTCCTGTTTAACCTAGGCCTTAACCTTACCGATCACCACCGCATCATCCTCAGTGCCGGACAACTACAACAACAATTAAACTTCGACTTTCTCTCTGGCAAAACCCAAGCCCGCGTCAAACAAAACAACCTAGCCGCCAGCTACCAATACCTTCTTGGTCAAGGGCTACTCAGCGGCATGGGTCTGGATGCTTGGTTGGCCAATACGCCTAGCCGCAACTTAAGCGACAAAACCTGGGCGACTGACACCACCACTCAATATGAACTCTGGAATGATGCCCGCCGCATCGCCGGCGGGCAAACCATTGGACTACAAGGCAACCTCACCCTTACCCCGATAGAACACGCCAGCCTCAAACTCGGCCTGGGCGCAGAGCGACTAGAATGGCATCAACGCCTAGGCAATGACAGCACGGTACGTGCTACCGGCAGTGCCGAATGGCGTCAAATACTTACCCGCGGCGCTGAATTCAAAGTGGGCATTAATGCCAATGCTGCGCAAAACCGCTATACCACGGGGATTTCTCGCCCACTTGGCGGGGGCAGACTAGGTCTCGACCTCACGCATATACAAGGGCGTGACAGCACACAAAATGACACACTGGCGCAACTCAACTATACATGGAACCTTGGCGCATCTAATCTTGGCACGTCCACCGCCATGGGCAGAGGCTCAAATAGCCCAGACCAAGCAAGCAACGCATCAGCCAATGAATGGGCCTCCAACAACAATGAGGCCGCTACAAACCCAGCTGTAGGCGCGCGAACCCCCCCTCAACCAACGCCACCACCAGCGCCTTGCTTGATGCCGTTTCCCAGCGCCCCAGCTTTTTACCCTCACAAGTCATGGCGAGGGTTGATCGCACCGCCGCGCCACAACGCCTGATTTTAGTAGATAAAACCGCCCTGCCTGCTGGCGCTACAGTAGAGACGGCCACCGGAAAAGTTTCTATCCCACTGGTAGCTGTTATAGACATTGCCAGCGTCACGCTTAACAGTGCGGCCTTTACCAATACTGGGCAGTTTGCACTTGCTGGAAACAATCTAATTATTGACCCCAACCTGATTACGCAACCGCCAGTAGGCGTGCAACACACCTATGTCGTCACCCTTAACAACAGTGGGGGTGGCACCACGGTTGCTACCGTCAGAGTATCACGTGGCTCGGTGAGGATTGACAGTGTTGAAATACAGATCAACAGCCCACTCACGGGCTTTGCCTTGAGCAGCAACAGTGTGGCTTACGGCGGCACGGCCCCCACCATCACTGCCCCAACCTCAGCCAGCAACGGTGCGATCAGCTACAGTAGCAGCAATACCAACGTCGCCACCATCAACGCCAGCACGGGCGTCATCACCCTCGTTGGCGCAGGTAACGTAACCTTCACGGCCACGCAAGCGGCATCAGGAAACTACGCCTCCTCGACGGCACAAGTGGCACTGACTGTGACAAGCGACACTACGCCCGATGCTTTCAGCTTCACAGCGCAGAGCGACGTTGCTATAAGCACGCTGATCGAATCCAACACTATCACTGTGGCAGGCATTAACGCGGCAGCTACCATTAGCGTTACCAATGGCGAATATCGCATTAACGGTGGTGCCTATACCTCCACAGCAGGCACCGTGACCAATGGGCAAACGGTTACGGTGCGCCACACCAGCAGTGCTAGCGGTAGTGCTGCCACTAACACCACCCTCACCATCGGTGGGGTGAGTGCCACCTTCACCAGCACCACGCTGCCAGCCGGCTTCATCACCACTACAGCAGCTCAAACTGTCGTGGCGCTAACCTGGTCGCCGAACAATAACACGGTCCCCGGCGGCACATCGGATTGGACCACCGCCAACGCTTACTGTAGCTCCAATACTATCAACGGCCAAAGCGGCTGGCGCTTGCCCACAAGAACTGAACTGATCGGCTTGCGCAATTCAGGAAAAGTGACATCAACCCCGCCGGGTTGGGCGTTGCTCTACACCTGGTCGTCCACGCAGCATTCCGCTGGCATCCACTCCGCCGTCCTCCTGCTCAATGGCATCGGCATCTGGACCGCCGACATGAACTTCATCTTTGTGTCGTGTGTCCGCTAGTGCTTAGGTGTTTGATTAGCTGGCCGTTGACGGTGCGCCGTATGTTTCCTCCGGCGCACTGCTAGGCGAGTGCGCCCTCCATGGGCTAGATGATGAGCATGGCCGCGACATTGCGGCCTTCGCTCATTAGGATGTTGTATGTTCTGCAAGCGGCTGCGGTGGTCATGCACTCCAGTGTGATGCCTTGTTCTATAAGAGGTTGATAGAGGTTGGGGT